>NZ_JBHILV010000001.1:0-305134 GCF_042193505.1 Bartonella sp. TS25HLJMH | reverse complement strand
AAATGAATTCTTAATTTTTCTCGTCTCATGGAGGCGATAGAGAATGTCTTCGCCCATTTAAAACAGTGGATTTCAAAGAATTCAAAAAATTATTAGAGAATGTTGGAGGAAAAAGATGAGCTTTGTAACGGTATGTTGGAAAATCCTATTCCCGAACTTTTGTTAACGCTCCCGAACCTTTAAAAAGATTACAAAGAATCAATACGTTATAAATAGGAGAAAATTGGATGGCGGAGAGAGAGGGATTCGAACCCTCGATATGGTTTCCCATATACACGCGTTCCAGGCGTGCGCCTTCAACCACTCGGCCACCTCTCCAGAAGTCTCGCACTATACCCAGAAAGAAATAACGTGCAAGCCTAAATTATACATTCAAAACTCAAAAAACAAATTCATTTGTTAAAGTAAGAGCTTATATCTGTTGAATAACAAGCACATCTTTTATTTTTAAGAAAAAACTTTTTCCGTGGATAGGTTTGTATAATACAATAATTGGAATAAAAAGATTGTCACCATCATAAATTTTCATGCTTATTTACGCACTTTCTGCTTCACAAAAAATACTTCTCTTAAAATTGGCATACAGTCCATGATTTTGCGCAATCAAATAATTAAAATCACTTGCTTATACGTCATAAGCGGAGATGGTATGTGGAGGAAGTACATTTTAAGAGAGGATAAATGCCTCTTATGCATTCTCTCAAATAGCACGAACGCAACATCGAGGGTTGTAGAATAGTGTGATGGTGTCAGTTTCCTCCTTCATAGGATCACAGAATAAGCCCTAATCTAAATCCTCTATTCAATTTCACACTTCTATATTTAGTTGATACTAAAGAAAAAAAATTAATACAAAAAAGACCTTTGCATTTTTAATTTAATATGTATGAATATATCTTATTTTCTGAAATGAGAAAATAGTCTCATTTTTGTCAAATACAAAATCATAAAGATGCAAACCTGTTTTCATCTTTACCATATACTTTTAAATTCAGCTTTACAGTTTCCAAAATATCTAAAGTAGTCTCTATTATTTAAAAGAGATTACGTATTATTTCATACTTTTGATTATCGCATTCTTTAAGTGGGATATGCTCTCATAATAAAACAGAATACTCTAAGAATACTATTTTCTTTCTCATCCACACGTTTGTTTAAAAAACATTTCTTCTTAAAGCTTGTCACATCGATCTCATACGGTGTCTATGAATGGTATAAAATCTATTGAATAGCATCATCTATCATTAAATAAAAAGTACAAGCCAAGTACCATCAGGCTATTTATCCCCTAATGCTGCAACATCCCTTGCTATTTGAGAGAATGCATAAAAGGCATTTATTCTTTCTTAAAGTGTTTTTATCCATACGCTACTCCTCCCCGTAACATATAGAAGAATAATGTTTTACAGGACGAACGATCTGATTACTCTGCAAAATGAGCTAGCTTGTTCCCCTTAATGTTCTTTATCACCTTATATCCTTGCTTAGAGCACGTACAGCTCGTGCAGTTTCACATTGTAATGCTTTTTGTGCTAAAATTTTCATATCTTCAAAACTATGAGTCTGCAAACACGCCTTTACTGGAGAAATATCGCAAGATATCATAGAAAGCTCATTAATTCCCAACCCTGTTAAAATCATTGCACCCAAAGGATCTCCAGCCATACCACCACATACACTAACCCAACACTTATGTTGTAAAGCTCCCTGAATAGTCTGATAAATCATACGCAAAACTGCTGGATCAAGGCTATCAGCTTCAGACACAAGGTACGGATTTTGCCGATCAACAGCCATTGTATACTGTGTTAGGTCATTGGTTCCAATTGAGAAAAAATCAACATGGGCGCTCAACACATCTGCCATAATGGCGGCTGCTGGAACTTCGATCATAATACCAAGTTTTAATTTTGGTGCATCAATATCATTGCGGATTTCTTCTGCAATCTTTTTTATAGTGACAATCTCTGAAACAGACATTACCATCGGAAACACAATCCATAGATCTCCGCCTTCTTTTGCTGCTCGATACAAAGCACGTAATTGAGGCACCAAAAGATCACGTCGACGTAACAAAAGCCGCGTCCCTCGAACACCTAAAAAAGGATTGTCCTCTTTAGATAAGTGTAAATGCGTAACCTGTTTATCCCCACCAATATCGAGTGCACGAATAATTAATGGCTTATCTCCTACAGCTGTAATCATCGCCCGATATGTATTAAATTGTAGCTCTTCATCCGGAATATGTGGATTCTCTAAAAACAAAAATTCCGTGCGCATGAGTCCAACACCTTCAGCCCCCAAATCAAGCGCAACAGGAACCTGATTTGCGTAGTTGACATTAGCCATGATACGAATTCTTTGACCATCTGTTGTTTGCGCTGGTAATCTACACGCACTTATTTCACTGACACGTTTTTGCACAACAGTATCAATATGCCTTTGAGCATCTTCAACGTCTTCAAGCGTAGGATCAAGATAAATAAACCCGTTATTGCCATCAATAATAGCTTGAATATCAGACTGTATCGCTAAAATATCATCACCTGCAGCAACAACCATTGGAATACCAAGAGTACGCGCCAAAATAGCTGTATGAGATAATGGACCTCCCCATGCTGTTGCTAATCCTTTTACCCTTGTACAATCAAGTTGTGCTACATCAGAAGGAGAAAGGTCATTTGTAACTAGAATTACACCATGTGGAATATCATTTAAAAAGAATGATCTATAGGATGGATTGATTTCACCTAAAACACGTCGACCAACATCAACTAAATTAACAGAACGTGCTGCTAACAAAGGATTATCTACCTTAAAAAACATATCTGAAAATTGACGAACCGCTCTATCCCAAGACCAAGCAACACCATGACCTTCTGCTATAAAACGACAAGCTTGAGCTATTAAATTTTCATCTTCAAGCAAAACCATTTGCGCAGAAAAAATCGCAGCAGAATCTGCTCCCATACGCACTGTAATATCAGAAATCACAGATGCCATTTTATGTTTTGTTTTTGTAAGAGCATTTTCAAGACATGCCGCACCAGCTGCAAAATCAACTGGCTGATCTATTATGGAAATATCATTTTGCCTTAAAACAAAAATCTTACCAAATGCTAATCCTGAACTTGCTCCAACACCAGAAATGCCTTTTTGCATAGAGCGTGGATACCAACCATGAAAAGCCTTTGTTTGAGATTCCATTGCTCTCATCAGGCATTTTTCACTAATACTCACTTTTTTTGCAATAGCAATGGCATCATTGAGAAGTTGTGCTCCTTCTGCAGCATCTGTAGAAAAAATAAGAACATCACCGTTTTTTGCTCCTAATTGCAATAAACCAACCAAATTTTTCATTTCAACGGCATATTGACCATGGCGAACTCTGATAGAATTTTGAGCCTTTTTCGCAAAATCAACCCAAAGAGAAGCTGGTCGTGCATGAAGACCACTTGGATAATCTAAAGTCCATTCCTGACACACCGAAAGGTCACCTATAAAAGTTTTTTCTAGCCTCATATCTTGATCAAACAAAGTTGTAACAATTTTCTGTTTGTCCATAGTTGTTGCAAGTACTTCAAGCTGTTTTTTATCAAATAAAAGAGACGTCAATTTTTTACAAATTTCTCTATAGCGATCTGGACACGCTGCAATAGCAATAACCAAATGTGCTTTCTTGCCATCCTGCCACTCAACACCAGCAGGAACCTGTATAACAGCAACGGCGTCCTTGATAATTAAATTACGATTTTCAGCCATACCATGAGGAATGGCTATACCATTTCCAAGCCAAGTATTGGTTGTTTCTTCACATGCAAGCATGCTTGCCAGATAACACTTATCAACCGCACCAACCTGCACAAGCAATTCAGCAGCAGCATAAATTGCATCATTTTTATGATCAAAAGCAGCTGCAAGTTGTACAGATCTTATAGACAAGATTTCACTCTCGATAAAATCTACATTCATTGCTTCTGCTTTCTCACATCTCATCATGAATTCAAATTGCCTCACATTTGAACACCAATATCTCTGATAAATTCCTTTTCAAAGCTGCATTTCCCAAAATACAAGCTATAAATACCACCACAGTTCTCTTTATACTTTACGAAATGTAGCTAAGTGAGGTGCTTAAATACCTCAATATAAGCGATAATACAATTGGATATTATCATCTAGCGAAGTGCTTAAAAGCATCATAAGCAAGTCTGCCTCTTACTCTTTTACTTTACAAAGACAAAACCCCGATTTTTACAGCACCAATCACCTAAAAAACTATGTTTTAAAAACGCTCTCATTATTCCAAGTTATTCAACATAACTTTTCATTATTCTCCCTACAAGAAAGCATCCTTCCCAATCATCTGTAACTTCAGCTAATATTTTAACTGATTCCTCAAAGTTTATTTAACCTATTATCCCTCTTTATAAATTCATTACGTAATTATAAATTGCTCCATGCAAATTATCATCTTTAAAATTCCGTGCAGCTCATCCTATGATGCTAAATCATTGATATATAACATTTATATATTTTAAGCTACTCCTTTACTTCAATCAATATCGCAAATACACAATATCCTCTGTCGCATATTTGCAAAGTACGAGCATCACCCAAGCACCATCATCAACTACTAAAATCAAGAAAAACTCTACAAATAAGATAAATAAAGTAAAAAATGAAAACAGTTATTGCCTTAACCCTAGCTCTTATGCTTGTTTATTTTCAAAAATGCATAATACAATAATAGTGAAATCAGAAACAATATTCTTGAAGAGCGCTGATTGCACATTGGTTATTTTTATATCTTTAAACACCGTCCTCCTTAAAAATATAATTTTACTCTCGATTTACCGAAAACTCCTTAATGCACGTCACTTTCAAAATGTTTTGACTGCCATCTTATGGATTTTTTATCCCTATATCCTTTTAAATGAATAGCCCCACCTATCCACACCGCCACCTAAAAACAGTATGACAACTCATCAATACTACAATGCCAATAAAAAGATCCATCTTTATCAAAATGATACATAAATAATGCTTTCATTAAATTTCTCATAATTTCTTGAAAACAAACTGCTTCTCTTATAAAGAAATTACTAGACACTTTTTCATGCATAAAAAGAAAATCTCTCCTCACTATTATTATACAGAAATTTATCAACAAATTCTATCATGATATCAATAGGTTCAGTACTAAATACTAACATAACACCGCACAAACTCCCTCCCTCATTGAGAAAAGTCATTTCCCCAATTCTACCTTTTTCGTATATCTTCTACATTTATTATAGTACCAAAGCAAAAAGGGAAAGATGAGATTCTATCTTTCCCTTTTAATACTTATAAAACAACAACTACAATTCAATGGAATCCCGTTGATTGCTAGAGAGCGTTACAGATTACTCTGCTGCCTCCACCATAGGAATGACTGAAACATAGGAACGATCACCCGCTTTGCGTTGAAAAGAAACCTTTCCATTTGATAATGCAAAAAGCGTATGGTCTTTTCCAATGCCGACATTGTTGCCAGGATGCCAACGTGTACCACGCTGGCGAATAATAATATTTCCAGCAATAACGGTTTCACCACCAAATTTTTTAACGCCTAGACGTTTCGATTCTGAATCGCGACCATTACGCGAGGAACCACCAGCTTTTTTATGTGCCATAGACGCTCTCCTTTAATCTTTCTTACTCTTTGATGCCACAGACGCTTTCTTCTGCGACGCAGTCTTTTTTTCAGCCGTTTTTTTAGCCGTCTTCTCAACAGAAGCAGCATCTTTTGTTTCTTTTGGTGCAGTTGCTTCTTCTTTTATCGGTTCTGCAGCCACTTTTTTAAGTTTTGAACCACCCATTAAAATTTCTAAAACACGAAGCTTCGTAAATTCTTGACGATGACCACGCGTACGTTTAGAATTTTGACGACGGCGCTTCTTAAATGCGATAACCTTGCGCCCACGTGCCTGTTCTACAATCTCAGCTGTCACCAATGCATCAGCAACGACAGGAGTACCAATAACTGCATTACCTTCTTGCCCAACCATCAATATGTCATTGAATTCAACAACATCACCCGCATTTCCACTAACTTTTTCAACTTTTACCACTTGATTAGCAACAATGCGGTATTGCTTACCACCAGTTTTAATGACTGCGAACATTTTTTATCCTTCCGTTCACTCCAGCTCTTATTTAATTTCTGCCTTGAAATAAGGGAAAATAGGCTGCTTTTTATCAGTCGTAATAGATTTTAAAGAAGGATAAAACCTTCTTCAACACAAATACGCGCAGATTTCTCCACGCTTATGTTCCGTATATATGAAGGAATTTCTATTCTCTGTCAATAAAGTCCCATAAAAAAGAAAAAAAGGTTGTACCAAAAACAATTGAAGGTTATCTACCCCTTATACACTCAAATAGTGCCGATTTTTGTTTCACTTTATTATGGAGAGATGGCTGAGTGGTTGAAAGCACCGCACTCGAAATGCGGCATAGGGGCAACTCTATCGGGGGTTCAAATCCCTCTCTCTCCGCCAAAGTTTATAAAGCGATATTATTAAAATGTCTTTAATCGTAGCTTGCCGGTGGATTCTGTATATTTTTATCTAGTGTAGCTTGTCAGCAGGTTTTGTACCAATCCATTTTTCAAAAGGTTTTCAAGACTTTTCAAAGCTCTTTATCGTTTTTGCGAATAAATTCTCATTATTACAATTTTTCACTTTTTGGTTTTCTGTTACATAAATATAGTTCAGATAATAAGAGAATGAATAGTAAAGTTAGAGAATTATCTCATATTTCTCTCTCATTCTACTTTTGCTTAGTTAGTACAAAACCTACTGTCAAATTATATTTATTTTGCACGTCTTTCTTGAATATGTGCTAGCAACCCTAATGTTGAACTATCGCGATTATCCGCTTTACTTTCTCCACGAAGAATTGGTAGCAACTCATTTGCTAATTCTTTACCAAGTTCAACCCCCCATTGATCAAATGAATTAATATTCATTAAAATCCCCTCAACAAAAATACGATGTTCATAAAGCGCAATAAGACGACCGAGAGCAAAGGGTGTTAATAAATCTTGAACCAGCGTAATGCTGGGACGGTTTCCTTTAAAACTTCTATGAAGTGCTAAATGATCTGCTTCACCCTCATCAACTCCATTTTTTATCAAGATATGCCGAGCATCTTCAATACTACGCCCCTTCATCAATGCTTTTGATTGTGCTAAACCATTTGCTAGCAACATCTCATACATAGAATGTAAATTTTGCTCATGCCCTTTTATAAATAAAATAAATTCTACAGGAATAATATCTGTTCCTTGATGCAGAAGCTGAAAAAAAGCATGTTGACTGTTTGTCCCTGAATCCCCCCAAACAATCGGACCACTTGAAAAACTTAATGGTTTTCCATCCAGAGAAACTTGCTTACCATTTGATTCCATATCAAGCTGTTGTAAATAAGCTGGAAAATGTATTAAACGCTGTGCATAAGGAATGATAGAACGTGATGAATAACCACAAATAACACGATGCCAGAATCCTAAAAGAGCAAAACGAATAGGAATATTTTTATGCAAAGGCATAGTTTTAAAATGTTGGTCCATTTGCAATGCACCATTGAGAAATTGGCGAAAATTTCCACCACCTATTGCAAACATAACAACAAGTCCAATGGCGGACCAAATTGAATAACGTCCTCCAACCCAATTCCAAAATTTAAAAACCCTTGTGGAATCTATGCCAAATTCTGCTACTTTATCAAGCGCACTTGAAACAGCAACAAAATGCGTACCAACGGCTTCTTCTCCTAAATGTGAACAAATCCACTGACGTGCAACTTGAGCATTTACAATTGTTTCAGCCGTTGTAAAAGTTTTAGAAGCAATGACAAACAGAGTTGTTGCTGGATTCAAAATAGAGAGAGTATCAGAAATATGGGCACTGTCAGCATTAGAAACAAAATGGCACTGTGGACCATCATGATAAGGTTTTAAAGCATTTGTGACCATTGCAGGACCAAGATCAGAACCACCAATACCAATATTGACAATATCACTTATTCTCTCGCCACTGTTTCCCTTATAGCTGCCATCACGTACCTTTTCAGAAAATCTTTCCATATCTTCAAGGACGTCTTGAATATCGCGAATAAGATTATGACCATCCAACATGAAAATTTCATCAGCAGGTAAACGTAACGCAATATGAAGAACTGAGCGTTTTTCAGTTGTATTAATCGCCTTACCAGAAAACATTGCATCACGCCGGCTTAACACATCTGCTGCGACAGCTAAATCATCTAGAAGTTGCAATGTTTTAAATGTCACACCACATTTTGAAAAATCGAAAAGAAGATCATCAAGTCTGAGGGAAAAATGGGAAAAACGCTGTTCATCTTCTACAAAATGTCGACGAATATCATAGACCCCATCCTTTGCGGCATGGTTTCTTAAAGCTTTTAATGTAGCTTCAAAAGCCTTTTCATTTCGAATCGAAAAGCTATCTCCCATAAGCTTATCCTATACGGTTATTGATAATGAAATCTATGCCAAAACATAACAAAGCAGAAAGCGTCTCCTTTATTGCTCGCTATTTTCACTGCTCACATAAAAATGAAGAAATATACAAAATAAAAGGATAAGATCCGAAAATGATATTTTTACAAGAATAAACTTTAAAATCTTTTCTATCGAATACATCATTTAACTTGATTGAGTTCTTTTGTTAAGCGTAAATCTTCTTCTGCTTTCGGTCTTATAAACCGCCCAAAAAAAAGATAAACAACCGGTGTGACATAAAGCGTAAAAATAGTTGCTAAACCTAAACCACCAACGATAACCCAACCTAAAGCTATACGAGCTTCTGCGCCAGCACCTTTGGCTAAAACCAAAGGAATACCTCCTAAAATGGCACAAATCATTGTCATACAAACTGGACGAAGTCGAATATTTGCTGCTTCTTCTACGGCTTCACGCACGCTTCTTCCCTGATCTCGTAATTGATCTGCAAATTCAACAATGAGAATACCATTTTTTGCCATAACGCCAATTAACAAAATTAGTCCAATTTGGCTGTAAATATTAAGACTCACACCACTTAATAGCATAGCAATCACAGCACAACCAATCCCTAATGGGACCGTAGCCATGATAATGAATCCTGAAATAAAGCTTTCAAACTGAGCAGCCAAAATCAATAAAATAATCAAAAAGGCAATGCCAAAAACAATCATAAAATTGGAAGATGTTTCATTAAGCGTTTCAGCTTCTCCTAGGGGAACCACGTAGATTCCTTTCGATAACAAAGGAGAAGCAATTTTCTGTACAGTTTGGTAAGCTTCCCCTAAAGTGATACCTGGAGCAAGATTTGCGCTTAAAATAACAGCGCTCATGCGTTTTTCTCGTTTTAATTGGGGAGCGATAGCTTTTTCATGTAAATGCGCAATAACCGATAAAGGAACATATCGATTGTCTTTAATCTTTAAGAAAATATTTTCTAAATCACTAGGACTCTTCATAGAATTTTTACGCGATATCAATTTAACATCGTAAGAATGATCATCCACGTTAATGGAACCAATCTTTTTACCATCCAACATTGCTTGTAATGTATCGCCCAAATTGGTGATATCAATCCCTAAATCGGAAGCTTTTTTTCGATTGATTTCAATAAAAAATTGTGGTTGTGTTGCATCAACAGTAAGACGTGGTCGAATAAAACGCGGATCATCTTGTAAAGCACTCACCAGCTTATCAGCAATGGGTTGTAGTGTTGCATAATCATTGCCAAGAATTGCAAATTGTAATCCTTGCCCAGTTCCTCTCACACCTAGAGAATTCCCCTCCGCAGCAAACACAAAAACTGCGGGAAACTGTCTAACCTTTGCATTAACATCCTTCACAATTTCTTGCTGACTACGTAAACGTTCATCCCAAGATGAAAGCAATAAAACCAAAAAAGCAGTATTGGGTGAACCACCAATACCCGCAATAGAGTAACTGTTAGCAATCTCCCCTGCATCACGTAATGGCTTTAGACTTGCTTCAATTTGCTCTACCTGCTCGTTCAAATATTGTGTTGAAATACCTTGTGGTCCATTAATAACCAAAAAGATAAGAGCCCTATCTTCTGCTGGGGTTAATTCCTGTTTCAGCTTCATATAGCCTCCAACACAAAGACCCGCAAAAATAAGTGAAGCAAAAACAACAGACCAAGGCTTTTCTAAACACTTATGCAAACTGTAAGTATATGCCTTATGAAGAAAAGTACCTAATTTATATAAAAAAGTAAAATGATGGGCCTTTTCTTCCTTCTCCTCAATATGTTCTTTGAGAAAACGTGAAGCCAACATGGGACAAAGCGTTAAGGCAACAATTGAAGAAAGCAAAATAGAAATTGCCAAAACAAAACCAAATTCTCTAAAAAGCCCTCCAACTTGCCCAGGAAGAAAGGAAATAGGAACAAATACAGCCACTAAAGTCAAGGTTGTTGCGACAACAGCAAAAAAAACCTCACGTGTTCCTAACACCGCTGCAGCTCTGGCACCTAACCCCATATTGCGCCATCGAACAATATTTTCCAGAACAACAATGGCATCATCCACAACAAGCCCTGTTGCTAAAACAAGTCCTAAAAATGTGAGAATATTCAATGAAAACCCTACAAGATAAATAGCTGCAATGGTACCAATCAAGGCAACGGGAAGAGATAAAGCAGGTATCAGTGTTACACGAATGTCTCTGAGAAAAAGAAAAATGACTAAAATAACGCTCAAAATAGCAATGACCAACGCAACCTCAACCTCATGAAGGGCACTTTTAATAAAAATCGCATCGTCATTAATAACGTCTATATATACAGAAGAAGGAACAATACTTTTGAGATTATCAACAACGGCTCTTACACCTTGAGAAATATTAAGCGTGTTGGATTGTGCTTTCCGCACGATACCTAATCCAATACCTGTCTTTCCATTGATACGAAGAATAACCGTTTCTATATCCGGCGATAAAGTAACATGCGCAACGTCACCAAGATGCACATGAGGCTTTAAAACAACTTGTTCAAAAGATTCTGGTGTTGTTAAACGTGCAGTGGCACGGACAACTAAAGTTTGCTTAGAATTGCGTAATGATCCTACTGGCACATCCGTTGTCATATCAGCAAGAACACGTGAAATATCTGCTACAGTTAATCCATAACTTGCAAGTTTTGCTTGATCTATATCAATCTGAAAAATCTTTGTGCGAGCACTATCAACCTGTACATCACCAACACCATCAACAGCAGAAACTGCATCAACAATCTGATCATTTACAATCGTTGTTAAATCATCAATACTCATTGTTGGTGACGTCACAACCAAATACATCATAGCAGCAGCATTCGAATCTGCTTTAATGATCAAAGGAGAATCTGCATTTTTTGGTAAAGAATAAGCAATACGAGACAGAGCATCACGAATATCAGATGCCGCTACATTCAAATCAACACCGACATTAAAATTAATCTGCACACGAGAGCGTCCAAAAGAAGATGTTGAAGAAATCGTCTTAACACCTGAAACACGAGAAACAGCATCTTCTATAACTTTTGTTACTTCACGATCAATGGTTTCTGCTGACGCACCAGAAAACATCGTCATAATCGTTGTTACTGGAGTATCAACATCGGGTAATTCTCTTACATCAACATTCAACCATGCTGCAAATCCTGCAATGATGATCATAGCATTTAAAACAAAAGTAAAAACCGGTCTGCGAATAAATAAGGCAATGAGACCACCTTGCTCCACCTTTGACATAGGCTGTTTTGTGCTTAATTCTTGGCTCATTGTATATCCGTTCCATAAACCGCTGATAATTGCTGTTGATGGGACTTTGGGTCATCAATAGTTACTTTACTTCCTGGATAAAGCATTTGCACCCCTTGAATAACAACTTGATCACCATTTTCTAGGGGAGCTTTCACGAAAACCTGATCCGCTTTATGCTGAATAATTGATACGGGAATAGACTCTACTTTTCCTTCTCTCACACGCCAAACGAATGACCCTTTACTATTCCATTGAACCGCAAGAGGATTAACGACAGGAAAAGAACCACCATGAAATTGCAATACAACAGAAAAGGACATACCAGACATGAGCATATCTTTTTCATTATTGATTTCAACCTGAGCATGAAGCGTGCGACTTTCTGGATCAACAATATTATCAATCGCATAAATATGACCAACAAAAGATTTGTCTGGCTGCGCAGTTAATGTTGCCGTTACCTCATCTCCTTTATGGATGCGCGACACATATCGTTCAGGGGCCCATATATCGACCAAAATACGTTCTCTATTCTCAATACGCCCTATTACGGTATTAAGGGTCACGTTATTCCCCACATCAACGGGCAAAATACCAACAACTCCAGGAATCGGTGCACGAATTGTTCGCCGATCGAGATCTAATTCAGCATTACGCAAAACTAAATTTGCGTTATCCAACTCTAAACGTGCTGTAATTTCTTGGACTTCCGTTGCTGTATTGCTGGCGCGTAATTTAAGAATGCGCGAAAGCGTTAATGCATTATTATCACGTTGTACTTTTGCTTTTGCAGCCGCTATTTCCTCTTTTTTAGAATCAAGCTTTGCAATCACATCATCGACTTGTACTTTTGTACCAGCAGATACAAAAAGCTTATCAATAACACCTGAGGATAAAGGGGTAAGATCGACTTCTGCAAGAGCTTTTCCACTCCCAAGAACGTTAAGTTGTTCATAAAAATCTTGAACTTTTACAAGATCAACAACAACATTCGCCGGTGGTCTTCCCATTTTTTCCTTTGAAGCTTTATACGATACTCTTGTTTTATCTACCATAGAAATGGGTTGTTCTGCACTCTTTTTTCCAGCCCAATAAGTAACCGTTAAAACGACGATTAAAAATACCAACGGAAAGCTCTTTTTTAATAACGCCATACATCCACCCTTGCTGTGTCATGTTCATCTGAAATAGTTTTCAACAGTAATATCGGCGTTTTACACAAAAACCAAACAGCGGGTGTATACATCTTACCCCCCACCGCAAAAAACACATCTCATCTTTGCTTGACTATCTTTCATAGATTAAAACGTCAAGTTAACTATCGTTCATATTGCTTTGTACGGTCACAACAAAAAATGATTATATCAAAACCAACTGAAACCATAATATATTATATCCTTTTTTAAAATATCTCATAAAAAAGAGAGTTTTTTTTTATTACTATCCAAGTTTCACTTGCATTTCTTTAATGAAACGATTAGGAACCCTTTGTCATAGATAATGTAAAAAACTGAAATGTATGCACCCGTAGCTCAGCTGGATAGAGCACCAGACTACGAATCTGGGGGTCAGGAGTTCGAATCTCTTCGGGTGCGCCATCTATCAATGATATCTTCTTATAAATTCAGGCTCTTTAAATTCTTTATTTTGTGATTTATTTTTGCCTATCTTTGTTTTTTGTATTTTGTTACTTTATTCTGTTGTCAGTCGTTTCTTTAGCCATTTTGCTAGAATAAGATGTTATGAGTCCTTCGATTCAGCTCCAAGGTGCTTTTATTAGCTAATAATCATAACGATTGCATAAGCAGCGTATGTTGTTTTCTTTTTTCGATCTATGTGCTTGTTTTTAGTCTCTTCCGGATTATACTCTTTAATCAGTTAGATAATTTTTTGCGTGCTTATTTCTAATTTTTCCATAACTAGATGTTTCTGGATATTTTATTCCTAGCAATCCCATCTTAACAGGGACTTCAGATGTGCCGCCATAAAACACTTATGGTATCCATTAATATCATTAGCATTTTGTTGCAAACCAAAGCTTCTTTTCGAGATATTTTTAATTGAATTAAACATATTTTTACTGCTTAAAAGCAAAGAAACTCTTCTCGTGCTTCTTTAGCATTATCTCTTGCATAGCATGTCATCGACTTCTATGATATCCTAACACTTTCTGTTCTCTATGAATTCTTCTAATTAATCCATGGGGTACAGATCTCGAACATTAATAAAAGATAAGTTTAAAGAATTTTTCCATGCCTAAAACAGATATTGAAATTGCTCGCACTGCTAAAAAGCAGCATATTATTGAAATTGCACAAAAAATTGGTATCTCACATGAAAATCTCATTCCCTATGGCCATGATAAAGCTAAAATTTCTTCTGAATACATAAAATCGCTTGATAAAAATCCAGATGGTAAACTTATACTCGTCACAGCTATCAATCCCACACCTGCCGGAGAAGGCAAAACAACAACAACAGTTGGACTAAGTGATGCTCTTAATCTTATTGGTAAAAAAACAATAGCTACCTTGAGAGAACCGTCTTTAGGTCCCTGTTTTGGTGTAAAAGGTGGTGCTGCTGGTGGTGGTTATGCGCAAGTCGTTCCAATGGATGACCTTAATTTACATTTTACCGGTGATTTTCATGCTATTACAGCTGCTCATAATCTTCTTGCCGCAATGATAGATAATCACCTTTATTGGGGAAATACTCTAAACATTGATCCACGTCGCATTGTTTGGAAACGCGTTCTTGATATGAATGACCGTGCATTGCGCGATATTGTTATTTCATTGGGGGGCATAACAAATGGTTTTCCACGCCAAACAGGTTTTGATATTACTGTTGCGTCAGAAATTATGGCGCTTCTTTGTCTTTCTGAAAATTTAGAAAACCTTACACAAAGACTCAAAAAAATTATTGTTGCTTATCGTTATGATAAAACGCCCATCACCGTTTCTGATCTCAATGCGGAAGGTGCAATGGCAGTTCTTCTTAAAGATGCTATACAACCCAATCTCGTACAGACAATTGAAAATAATCCTGTTCTCGTTCATGGAGGACCTTTTGCCAACATTGCCCATGGTTGCAATTCAGTTATAGCAACAAAAACTGCTTTAAAACTTGCTGATTATGTTGTCACAGAAGCAGGGTTTGGAGCAGATCTTGGAGCAGAAAAGTTCTTCAATATCAAATGTAGGCAAGCAGGTATTGTACCAAATGCTACAGTGATCGTCGCAACTATTCGTGCATTAAAAATGAATGGTGGTGTGGATAAAAATAACCTGACAGAAGAAAATATCACCGCTTTAGAAAAAGGAACAGCTAATCTTTTACGACATATAAAAAATATGGAGCACTACGGTATTCCTTGTGTTGTGGCTATCAATCATTTTGACAGCGATAGCGACGCTGAAATAAAAACATTACAAAAAATAGTTGCAACAACTGGACAGAAAGCTATTATCTGTAAGCATTGGGAACAAGGTGGAAAAGGCGCTATAGAACTTGCACAAGAACTCGTTACCTTGATTGAAGAAAAACATTCTCATTTTAAAGTTTTATATCAAGATAATATTCCACTCGTTCAAAAAATTAATTGTATTATAACAAAGCTATACGGTGGGCGTGGCGCCATCATCCCAGCCCCTATTCTCAAAAAACTTGAATCTTGGGAAAAAGAAGGTTTTGGCACCTACCCTATTTGTATGGCAAAAACACCTTATTCTTTTTCTTCTGATCCCAAGCAATATGGTGCTCCTGTTGATTTTGAAATTCCCGTACGAGAAGTTCGTCTCTCCGCAGGAGCCGGTTTTATTGTTGTCATTTGTGGAGATGTTATGACCATGCCGGGACTACCCCATTATCCCACGGCTGAAAAAATTCAGCTTGACGAAAATGGTCAAATACAAGGACTTTCATAAATTTATAACCGTAAATTCTATCATTCATTATAAAAAGCGTTTTATTGCAAAAAGAATATAATTTTAAAAAGCAATATAGACAAATGTCTTATTTATATGATATAGGTGCTTGTCCTTTTGGATATGCCTTTAAAAGGACGTAGGTTTTTCCTATCATTTATGACACTGAAAAAAGCAGGATAGATAGTGCAAGTACTCGTTCGTGATAATAATGTTGACCAAGCGCTCCGTGCGTTGAAAAAAAAGATGCAGCGTGAAGGTATCTTCCGTGAAATGAAAATGCGTAGTTATTATGAGAAGCCGTCTGAGAGGCGTGCTCGTGAAAAAGCTGAAGCTATTCGTCGTACACGTAAGCTTGCTCGTAAGCGTGCGCAAAGAGAAGGTTTTGTTAGTAACGGACGGACTGTTGCGGTAAAGTAATATACTTTATGTAAGTGCATAAGTAGTAGATAATAAGATTCTAGAATTTTATCTTCATAGGTGATTGCAATAAATTGCTTGTGTGTGGTTTTTTTGTGTACAATGTTATCTAATATGTTAGTTATCTGAAAATAATACGGTTTCTGTCATAGGAGTGTTTTTTTCACTCTTATATTTCAAAAAACAGATAACAAACTACACTTTAGGTATTTAAGCGACTTGTTCCTATGTAAATTGAGTGTAAGATGTTTTATTATCACTTTTCGCTATAATTTTTCTCCTTCCGGATATCTCTTAATAACTTTTTTTATGTACAAATTTCATGATGATTTTCTTTTTTTGTCATTAAATATTCTATATCTTTCAAACATCCTAGATCAGATTGCAAAACAAAAGTAACTATCGCAATATGCGATTATGTTAAAAATATGATATCAAATGCATAATCCTCTTTCCCTTCAGTTATGTAACAAAACGATATAATTCTATAACTTTTTATATTTCTTGACTCTGTCTCTCTAAACGATGATGAATCTCAACCACTGCACTACAGCTTCTTTTTTCTTGATAAATTTTTTCTATTCATCACTTATGTAATAACCCCCATAAGTGTATTGAATAAGCCCTTCTATTTCATTCAACTTTCTTCTATACTGAGTTAGAAAAAAATAAAAATGCTTCTTATGAACGCCATAATTAATAAGAACTACGTAACGTTGAGAGCTGGTAAATGGTATGATGGATCTAGCTTATCTACCATACGAATAAGCATTATCATGGCATAAAATTATAGTATAGCAAATTTCATAAAATGGATTATCACGAAAAACTGTCCTGTTAAAATCAGCCCTTCATATATTAATCTACCCCATAATTTTACTCATATTTTTAAGCTTAAATGTTTTATTCATCGTATTATTTTGTCCATTCAAAACTTCTTTTCAAGCCACATGATAACTTCTTTATTAAATAGCTTTTTGTTCATAATATGCATACATGTACTTTTACTTCGAGAAACAAACTCAGAAAAGAGATGCAATACTTTAGCCCTAATTTCCTGTACAAAAACTGCTATGTCTCCAGTGTACTTTACTGTTTTATCACGCGTACAGCTACATAAAAATCTAGTGTTTATTTATATTTATCCCCTCATAAACAATATAAGCACTAAAAAATACAAACTTTTGTTTTCCTTATTTTGCTATTCTCGTAACAATTTTTTCATTGTTTAGATCTCTTTAACGAGCGATATGTCATAATTTTTATCAGTTTCACGTCTTATCTTTCAGATTTTAAATTTCCAATATATGATGAAATAAAGGAGTTCAGTGTGCAAAATTCTCGTTGGTTTCGCGTTTCAATACTCGCATCATGCATCTTAATAGCAACAGTCATTGTATTGGGTTCACCTCATTTGTTGCACGCACAAACATTTAATCAAAATTTAGGGCCCAGCGGTTTACCACTTCCGCGATTTGCTTCGATTAAACCCACCAGCGTTAATGTACGCGTCGGACCAGGAAGCAACTATTCTATCATTTTTACCTACAAAAAGAAGGGCTTACCTATTGAAATCATTCAAGAATATGATCAATGGCGCAAAATTCGTGATGCAGAAGGCGATGAGGGGTGGGTGTATCAGTCGCTTTTATCGGGAAAGCGAACTGCTATAACTATTCCATGGCAAAAAGATAAAACAAAAAGGCTGATGCTACGAAAAAACCCCACCGACAACGCAGAACTTGTGGCGGAAGTAGAACCTAATGTCATTGGTAATATTCGCCAATGTGATGGACAATGGTGCGAACTAAACATTAATAATACGCGCGGATGGCTTCAGCAACCCCAGTTATGGGGAATCTATCCTGATGAAAAAGTAAAAGGTTGGTGAATACTCAAACTTATCAAGTTTAACTTTTATTCCTCATTGAATATCCTCACTGCCTATCACAAGATTGATTTTTTGGTTTCAATCGTACGATCAAATCAACATGTGAAATTTCCATACCTTCTGGTGGCTTAGGCAAATTTCTAATAATGGGAGCTTCTTCCAAATTGTAAGGAATATCAAGAATACGATTTTCGCCTTCTATATAAAAATGGTAGTGATCAGAGGTATTGGTATCAAACCAAGTTTTTGAGCCTTCTACGGCAATAATCCGTAACAATCCCGCTTCCGTAAATTGATGAAGCGTATTATAAACCGTTGCTAAAGATACAGGTACACCTGCCCTCCCCGCTTCCTCATAGAGCTCTTCAGCAGTAATATGACGATTTCCTTGAGAAAAAATCATATGTGCAAGCTCCAACCGCTGACGTGTTGGACGCAGACCATTTTGACGCAAACGTTTTTCTAACATCGAAATGGAATAATATTGCACAATTTTTCCACACTCTTTTGTGAACTGTTGTTCTTCATTCATACCTAAATCGTCTGCACTTACTGACATATTACAAACCCAAATATATTCCTGCTAAATAAGATCAAAATACAAAAAAATGGGAATAGTATGGTGTAATCTTGTATTCCATTTTTAAATAATTACCTGTGTAGAATACATAAAAAAGGGCTTTTGTCATTAAAAATGATATAAAATCATTTCCCTCTCTTTGAAATTTGCTCTAAAAGTAGGTTGGGAAAAGCGCAGAAATAAAAATATATGCAAATAAATGGAGTAACAATGGCTGAACAAAAGTCTCGCTACACTTATGAAGAGCTTCTAAGCTGCGCTCGCGGCGAAATGTTTGGTAGAGGTAATGCGCAATTGCCAGCACCGCCAATGTTGATGATTCATCGAATCACTCAAATTAGCGAAACTGATGGTAAATACGATAAAGGAATGGTTCGCGCCGAATTTGACATTACACCAGACCTGTGGTTCTTTAATTGTCACTTTATAGGCGATCCTGTCATGCCAGGATGTCTCGGACTGGATGGTATGTGGCAATTAACAGGCTTTTTTCTTGGTTGGCTAGGCGAACCAGGAAAAGGGAGAGCGATATCAACAGGTGAAGTAAAGTTATCAGGGATGGTAACTCCACAAACCAAAATTCTTGAATATGAAATAGATTTTAAGCGTATTCGACGTGGAAATTTAGTCTTAGGAATAGCTGATGGGTGGCTAAAAGCAGATGGAGAGACTATTTATAAGGCGAATGATTTACGCGTTGCTTTATTCAAAGAAGATTGAACGTTATTTCCGTCAGAAAGAACTTTTCACTATTCTGTATGGAACGAGGAGGTATGAATGCGTCGAGTTGTTGTAACCGGAATGGGAATTGTCTCCGCGATTGGAAATGGACCTGAAGCTGTTTTAACCAGTTTACGTGAAGCAAAATCTGGAATTTCTTACGCGCCTCAATATGCCGAATTAGGCTTTCGTAGCAGAGTTTACGGCAAACCCGATATTAATATAGAAGAACTTGTAGATCGGCGTGCTCTACGTTTTCATGGGCGTGGAACAGCATGGAATCACATCGCCATGGATCAGGCAATTGCTGATGCGGGTCTAGAACCGCATGAAGTATCGAATGAACACACGGGTATTATTATGGGTTCTGGAGGTGCTTCAACTCAGTCAATCGTTGAGGCTGCTGATATTACACGCCAAAAAGGTCCAAAACGCATCGGTCCTTTTGTTGTGCCTAAAGTGATGAGTTCTACGGCATCCGCAACACTTGCAACTTTTTTTAAAATTAAGGGCGTAAACTATTCAATCTCTTCCGCATGTGCTACATCCAATCATTGTATCGGCAATGCTTATGAAACAATCCAATATGGAAAACAAGATCGCATTTTTGCTGGTGGTTGCGAAGATCTGGATTGGACATTATCTGTTTTATTCGATGCTATGGGTGCTATGTCCAGCAAATATAATGATGTACCAGAAAAAGCTTCGCGTGCTTATGACGCTAATCGTGATGGATTTGTTATTGCTGGTGGCGCTGGCGTTTTGGTTCTTGAAGAACTAGAAGTCGCTAAAGCACGTGGTGCAAAAATCTATGGAGAAATTGTTGGTTATGGCGCTACATCCGATGGATACGATATGGTCTCTCCATCGGGTGAGGGAGCAGAACGGTGCATGCGCATGGCACTTGCGACCGTCAAAAATAAGATTGATTATATCAATCCCCATGCAACAGCAACACCTGTTGGTGATCCCCCTGAAATAGAAGCGATCCGCCGTATCTTCGGAGCAGGTGATCAATGCCCGCCAATTTCTGCCACAAAATCTCTGACTGGTCATTCCTTGGGTGCAGCTGGTGTTCAAGAAGCAATCTACACACTGTTAATGATGCAGCATAATTTTATTTGTGAAAGTGCCCATATTGAAGAACTTGATCCAGCTTTTGCTGATATGCCAATCGTTCGTAAACGACGTGATCATCAACAACTGAATACCGTATTGTCAAATACTTTTGGCTTTGGCGGTACCAATGCAACACTTGTTTTCCAACGCTATGAATAAACACAAGTTCTTAGTAATTGAAAAAAGTACGGTCTTACGGAGAATAATATGAAAGGTTTGATGGAGGGCAAACGTGGCCTTATTATGGGGATTGCGAATGACCATTCAATTGCTTGGGGCATTGCCTGTCAGCTCGCACAAGCAGGAGCTGAATTAGCATTGACTTATCAAGGGAATGCTTTTGGAAAACGTGTTCAGCCTCTAGCTGATAAACTTGGCTGCAAATTAGTGCTAGAGTGTGATGTTGAAAAAATTGAAAATATTGACTACGTCTTTGAGCAACTTGAAAAAGAATGGAAAACAATTGATTTTATTGTCCATGCCATTGGTTTTTCAGACAAAACTCAGCTAAAAGGGCGTTATGTTGATGTTACAACACGTGAAAACTTTCAACGCACGATGGTTATTTCAGCTTATTCCTTTACTGAAATTGCCCAGCGCGCGGGTAGGCTTATGCCCAATGGAGGAACACTTTTAACTCTTACCTACGGTGCTTCACAGCAAGTTGTGCCTAATTATAACATCATGGGTGTTGCTAAAGCAGCTCTAGAAGCTATGGTACGTTATTTAGCAGCGGACTTTGGTCCTCAAAATATCCGTGTCAATGCGATTTCCGCTGGTCCTGTTAGAACTTTAGCAGGTAATGGTATTGCAGCTGCACGTGCAATATTTTCACATCAACGCCGTAATGCCCCATTACGTCGTACCGTAAATATTCATGAAATTGGAAAATCTGCTCTTTATCTACTCTCTGACTTATCATCAGGTGTTACAGGTGAAATCCATTATGTTGATTCAGGCTATAACATCATGTCTATGCCAATACTTGAAGAGCTGAAAAAAAATGATGATACTCAGGAAGGATAAAAATCATCGCACTTAGAAAAATATGACGTAAGGCACATGTGCAGGTCTTTATAAGAATAAGTGTAATACAAAACCAGATACCTTGTTTTGCAAAGTGTTTTATAAAAATCCGGAATATTTCTTCAATCCATGGTTGATAAATTTTGTATTTTATGACGTTATTTACCTTACTAAAGCATACGCTTTTGCTGTTGCTTATAAATCAATCCCCAGCCCTCGCAGTTTGAAACAGAGATTAGAGGATTATTAAAATCCTTAGCTTCAGCTTTTGTATACCAGATTGAAAAAAATATTGCCTACCGTTTTATTTATTCTTGAAACGCAAAGGCAATCTAATTTAGGAAGAATATAAAGACGTAAAGAAATCAATCATTAGCCTTACTATTATTCTTTAATGAGGCTTTACAGTTTTAAAAGCATCCACATCAATATTTTTTAAATAAGGGAGGTTACGCTTTACCTCACACTTTTATTTTTCTCGTTCTTTCATGAAAGCATTTCTCTGATATATCAGGTAAAATAGAACGCCCAAAAACACTACGGCTGTTGCTCCTTCATGCATTTTTTAAAAGATATCTCTCAATACACGCAATTCCATTTCACAATGGTATCTGTAGAACGTATAAAAATCCCCGTGAAGTACATAAATCCTTTTTGCTCCACCATTTTAATGTTTATACAAATGACAAACCGACACCATCATTTTACTTGCCATGTTCTAATGTTGAAACACCCCTTGATACTTAAGATGATTCATTAGAAGTATTTTTAATAATTTTTATCCACATACTAACCCGCTTGTGACAAGAAAATACATATTTTTAATTAATTCAATACAAAAATAAAATGAATTATTCATATAAATCAATTTGTTATCTTTATAATCACATTATTTTTTCAGTTTAAATGACAGCCACAAACAAGTACGATAACATTTTTTCAATTTTAGATTTTCAAAAGTCATTTCTTGCATATAAAAAACAGAATTGACATGTGAGAAAATAAAAGGCGTAAACATCTCTACTGAACAGCCTCAAGTGCCAAGAGCTGTCTCAACATTGGGGGCTGGTAGGATGTGTGATGATGCCCGGCTTCCTCCTTCGTAAAGGTAAAGATGGGGATGTGCACAATGGCTTTATCGTTACACTATTCACGGTCACCGTCGCGAATTGGGCTTGGGCGTTTTAAGAGAGGTCTCTTTAAAACAAGCGCGTGAATATACAACAGCAATAGTGTTTTATTTTGGGCGTTCTATTTTACCTGACACATCAAGGTGTGAGGTAATCTCCATTATTTAAAAAATATGCTTTAGATAGCATAAAACTGAATTTAAAAATGATGGTAGAAATGGAAACTGGTTTTCATCTTTAAAATTTCATCTTCTTCCCAAATTAGATTGTCTTCTTGTTTTAAAGAATTACACAAACAGAGACACACGATATCCCTGCCCCTATCGAGATATAAACGCTGTTACACGCAGAAAATAATATTGAAAATTGGATAATAGCAATGATATTTTTAGCTTATATGTTACATAAATAAGATGCTTCCACCTAATGAGTCTTGTATTATTCTGTTTGCAAATATCA
Source organism: Bartonella sp. TS25HLJMH (assembly GCF_042193505.1). Taxonomy (NCBI): domain Bacteria; kingdom Pseudomonadati; phylum Pseudomonadota; class Alphaproteobacteria; order Hyphomicrobiales; family Bartonellaceae; genus Bartonella; species Bartonella sp. TS25HLJMH. The sequence continues at coordinate 282,034 of NZ_JBHILV010000001.1, read as the reverse complement.
TTGTGAGATGAATTTAAGAGAAAATCAAAATATCTTGTTCATTACATTGCATAAATTCATTATATTACATAAACATGTGTAAGGGGAAACGATAATTTATTTTCAAAGAGATAGTTCTTAGACAAAAGCCAAAACTTTTATATTTCATCCACGTTTCATAAAGAATCGAATGATATGAATCTATAATTTCCTAGAATATGACTGTCTTATACAACCATCAATACAATCTATTTTATATGCCTATCATAGCATGTTTCTATTTTTTACGATTGGAATTATTTAAAAAAACAGGATATCATTGTATTTCATCCTTAAGAGTACGGCTTAGTAATGCGTTCGCCGCTTCAGTTATGTTTTTACCACAATAGAGAATTTGATAAATTTGTTCTACAATGGGCATTTCTATCCCAATACGTTGCGCCAACGTATGTACTTCCTTGGTATTTAAGTACCCTTCCACAACCTGACCAATTTGTTTTTCCGCTTCTTTTATATCTACTCCTTTACCAAGAAGTATTCCAAAACGGCGATTACGCGACTGATTATCAGTACATGTCAAAACCAGATCACCTAAGCCTGTCATTCCCATAAATGTGGAAAGCTCAGCACCCATAGCCCCCCCTAAACGACTGATTTCAGCTAGTCCTCGTGTGATGAGAGCTATTCGTGCATTTGCACCAAACCCCATGCCATCTGATATTCCTGCACCAATAGCAATAACATTTTTGACTGCTCCCCCTAATTGAACACCAATCATATCTGAACTTTTATAAACTCTAAAACTTTTGTCACAATGAAAAAGTTGCTGCAATTCTTCACCAAACTCAACATCAGAAGCTGCTATCGTCATTGCAGTAGGCCAACCAATAGCTAGTTCTTGAGCAAACGTTGGTCCAGAAAAAACTGCTAAAGGAATTTTTTCACCTAAAATCTCACGAGCAACCTCTTGTAAGAAACGTCCGGTACCATGTTCTAAACCTTTTGTTGCCCAAATAACACGTGAATGCTGATCTAAATAAGGCTGAATATTATACAAAACTTGATGAAATACATGGCTTGGAACAGCGATTAATATATTGCGACTTGCTGCTATTGCAGTTTCAAGCGAAGCTTCAAGTAATAAATTTTCAGGAAATTGAATATCGGGTAAATATACTTGATTACAACGTTGTTCCTGTAATTCTTTGATATGTTGGGATTTATATCCCCAAAGTAAAACATTATGACCATTACGAGCAAGAGCAATCGCTAATGCAGTACCAAAAGAACCAGCACCAATAACTGTCATTGCAACGGTTTTCATTAAGTTTTCTGATTATTCTCTAAATTTTGATTTCAGTGGCATATTATTATTACAAATAACTTCTAATGCTATTTTTAATATAAATCCTGTAAATCATAAAAACGTTACCGCATCGTAGCTTTTATCTCACACAACATAAAAACTTGTTTCTCACATTCTCTTTCTTTGTAGTAAATTGTATAAACATCACTTTTTGTATATCCTACAAAGAGCTATTTATCTCAAAAATTAAGGCTTGACTAAATACTCTATGGAATTTCTCTTTTAAAATAAAAGTACATTTAAAATCATGAGACTCATTCCACTGATATCTTGTACCCACCCCTCTCTTTAATATCCTACGAATTTCTTGTAAGAGCTGATACATGCTGCATCAGCTCCACAGATACTTCTAACAACTACTCCACAGGAGACTGCGTACTTAGCCCCTGCTCCACAGGCATTTCTGAGCCCTGTATCTTTTCTGGCTGTTTTCTTACGGATATATCTTTGTTTGATAACTGCTCAGATACTGAAGAATCATCTCTACTTGATATTTCCGGTTCAATAACACGTCCAGAACCACCCATCATATTATAATTCAAATGAGAAATAGCCCACCAAGTTCCCCCAATAATAACAAAAACGCAAATAGCAGCAAACCACAATGCGCTTAAATTCCACTTGGCATCTGGACCAGAATTCAAGTGCAAAAAGAAAACAATTTGTACTATAATCTGAATGATCGCCATCCCAATAAGATATGCAACCTTTGTACTAACTGCCCAACTTTCCATCATTCCATACATCACAGGAACAAAAGAACCTAGGGTGAAAAATACAGCCAGAATAAAACCGACCAAATAGGAACCAGTACTGGGACCATGTGTTTCATTTTGCATGCTCATCACAACGCTCCTAATAGATAAACCATGGTGAAAACACCAACCCATACAATATCAAGTAAATGCCAAAAAATGGAAAGGCATGCTAAACGTGTTTTATTGTTCTGATCCAAGCCATTACGACGAAGATGAAAAAACATCACAACCATCCAAAGAAGACCAACACTTACGTGAAGTCCATGGGTGCCAACCAAAGCAAAAAATGCTGACCAATAAGCAGAGAGAATCTCCCGTCCAAAAAGCTGTAAACCCGTTGCAGGATCAATACCAGCATAAGCATTTGGATCGTAATAAAAGACCTCACCCAAAAGTTCATGAAATTCGTAAAGTTCCATACCAATGAAGCAACAGCCAAATACAAAGGTAATAGCCATCCATAAACGCACACCACTGATGTTATTTTTATGTGCTTGTACCATTGTAAAACCATAAGTGACGGATGAAAACAACAAGAAAGCAGTCTCAACCAAAACAAATTTTAAATCAATAAACTCATTGCCCGCCTTACCACCACCATAAGAAGCAGAAAAAACAGCAAAACTTGAAAAAAGTGTCGAAAACAGGATCAAATCTGAGAGAATATAGACCCAAAAACCAAACGTCATTACCGAACTATTATCGTGGTGATGTTCATCCACAGCACTCACTTTATTCATTGTTACTGCACTCATACTGTCACTCCTTGTTCTTTAAGAACAGCTGTAAAGGCATCTTCAGTTTTTTGTACTTCTTCAGCCGGAATATAATAACCATGATGGTCACCTGTTAATGAATGACACACAAGCGTCGCAATAAAACCAATCAAACCGACCGCAACAAGCCACCAAATATGCCAGACAAGCGCAAAACCAACAACTAATGAGAAGAATCCCGCAATAATTCCAGCCGATGTATTGGACGGCATATGAATTTTTGTAAATCCACTGGTAGGACGTTGATAACCACTTTTCTTCATATTCCAATAAGCATCATCAGACTGTATTTTCGGAACTATTGCAAAATTGTAAGAAGGTGGCGGTGAAGAGATAGACCATTCAAGGGTCCGTGCATCACCCCAAGAATCATTTAATGTTACAGGTAAACGTCCCTTATGTTTGATACCGTACCAAATCGCCAAAACAACTTGCAGCACAAAACAAAGGATACCAAGCAAAATAATAAAAGCACCCAATGCAGCAATCATAAACATCGGTTGCCAACTAGGTTCCATATAATGCTGGAGACGACGCGTCCCACCCATTAAACCAAGTGCATAGACTGGGAAAAAGGCAAGGTAAAAACCAATGAACCAACACCAGAAAGATGCAATACCCAATGCCCGATTCGGTTTATAACCAAAAACTTTTGGAAACCAAAATGCAATCCCCGCCAAGTACGCAAAAACGACACCACCAATAATTGTATGATGGAAATGCGCTACCAAAAACAACGAATTATGAAACTGCCAATCAGCTGGTACAATAGATAACAAAACACCAGTTAATCCACCACCAACAAATGTAAAAATCATTCCCATGCACCAAAGCATTGGAGGCTCAAAGCGAATCCGCCCCTTATACATAGTTAGCAGCCAATTAAAGACTTTTACACCTGTTGGAACGGCAATAATCATTGTCGCAATACCAAAGAAAGTATTCACAGCTTCACCGCCACCCATTGTGAAGAAATGATGTCCCCAAACAAGAAGCGAAAGAATCAAAATAACCAACATGGCCCATATCATCGAAGTATAACCAAAGAGGCGTTTTGAAGAAAAAGTTGATACAACCTCAGAAACAATTCCAAAAGCAGGAACAACCAAAACATAAACCTCAGGATGACCAAAAACCCAAACATAGTTAATCCATACCATCGGATTTCCGCCACCAACATTAGAAAAGAAATTCATGCCCAAATAACGATCGCATGCCAAGAGTGCAAATGCTACAGTTAAGACAGGGTAAATAACTAAAATAAGGACATTGCTAACAAAAGCGCTCCAACAAAAAACAGGCATTCTCATCATCGTCATCCCAGGAGCACGCATCTTAATCAAAGTCGCAACAAAATTGACCGCCCCCATTGTTGTCGCTATACCAGAAAGTTGAAGTGACCATAAATAATAGTCTACCCCTGTATCTGGACTCGTTTGCAATTCTGTAAAAGGTGGATACATCAACCAGCCACCACGACCAAAATTCCCAACACCTAGGGATATGTTAATCAATATTGCCCCTGCAGCCGTAATCCAAAAACCTAGATTATTTGCAAAGGGAAAAGCAACATCACGCGCACCAATTTGAAGCGGTATAAGATAATTAAAAAGACCAAATAAAATAGGCGTGGCCATGAAAAAAATCATAATAGTGCCATGCGCCGAAAAAATTTGATCAAAATGGTCAGGGGGCAAATAACCTGCACTTTCACTCCCAAGAGCTAAAGCTTGATGTGTTCGCATCATGAGTGCGTCCGCAAAACCGCGAACAAGCATAATAATTCCAAGAACTATATACATAATGCCTATGCGTTTATGGTCAACAGTTGTAATCCAATTTCGCCATAGAATCCCCCACCACCCAAGTGCTGTTAGAGCAACAACAGCAATTAAACCAACCACAACAATCGCAATACACGTGTATAAAACGATCGGCTCATGTGCAAGTGCATGAAAAGCACCTGCCGTAGGATCTGTAAGTCTTCCAAACATTTCTCAACCCATTTCAAATGAAATTCAAGTTTAAAAGAAACCTTATGTTAAAAGGGCTCTTTCTTTACTGACCCTTTAAATAACATCAGGATCAAATACTGAACATAGTGCACCCCATAGCGTCTGAGCAGCAGCACGTTTCATTAAATCCTCATTACATACCGTATTTTCATCGACACATCGATTAACAATACGATAGTAAAGGCGCTTCTCAACAGGTGCAAAATAACGAACTTCAGCATCTTTTTTCTTCGCAGCAATATCACCCATACGAGGCGCAATAGAAAGTTGACGATAAGATGCACGATCAAGTACTCGACCATTAGCCCGAGCTTTTACAATCCAATCCTCAAAGTCCTGCAAAGACACAGAATGCCACTTAAACCGCATACTCGAAAAACCATCACCACTGTAATTTGCTGAGGTTCCTTTGAATACTCCTTGCTCTTCAGCGACCAAATGCAACTTAGCATTCATCTGCGGCATAGCGTAAAGAACTGTACCCAGTTTGGGGACCCAAAAAGCATTGACAGAATTCTCTGACGTCAATTGCAATAAAACTTGACGTCCTTCAGGCGCATAAATCTCATTAATCGATGCAACACCATATTCAGGATAAATAAAAAGCCATTTCCAATCAAGAGAAACGGCATCAATCTGTAATGGCTTTCCTTCACCTACAACTTCCACTGGGAGAGGATTTGTAGGTTCCAGCTTATAAGTATAATAAGCTGTTAATGAACCTAAAACCATTACAATTACAATTGGAATACCCCACATCAACGCTTCAATTTTATTTGAATGCGCCCAATCAGGAGAATAGTCCGCTTTCATATTCGATGCACGATATTTTATAGCTAAAAATACCACACTCACCATAACTGGGATGACAACACAAAGCATCACCACTACACAAACAACTATCAAAATGAGCTGTTGACGTGCAACATAACCTGATGGCTGTATAACATCAATTTTACAACCAGATAAAAGCAGTGCTCCCCCTAAAATCACAAGCATTTCTAATTGTCGAACAAAGCTTTTCATCTCTATTTACCCCCGTCATATGCACCAAAAATTGTCATAAATATATATACCTCGTATTGTACAGATTTGAAAATAATTATCAAGTGAATTCAATGCCTATATTACTCTTATCAAACGCTTATTCTTTACCTATCACAATTTAATTGTTTTGCTTAATTGTTTTGCAATATATTCAAGTGCAAACCAATATCCATCACCTCCACACCCAGTTATGATAGCGTCTACACCTGCAGATGTATAAGAGTGGTGACGAAAAGCTTCACGCTGGTAAATATGAGATAAATGAACTTCTACTTTTGGCCCTGAAAACATTTTTAGGGCATCAAGAAGTGCAACAGATGTATGACTGTAAGCCGCTGGGTTAATAATCAATCCAGAACTTTCCTCTATTGCTTCTTGTATCCATGCTACCAACTGCCCTTCACAATTACTTTGATAAAAATTTATTATGATATCATTTTTTTTTGCCCATTCTCTGCATCTTTTTTCAATATCTTCCAGAGTCTCAGTTCCATAAATTTCTGGCTCACGTTGACCTAGAAAATTTAAATTAGGACCATTTAAAATCGTTATCATCTCAGACATAGCATGCCTTTTCTTTTAGACCTATCACTTATTAAAAAAATATTTAGCATGTTTTTACGACAATAAAGCCCCATCCTTAATCTCAAAGAATTCTGCGCGTCCTTTTAAGTCATCAAATAAAAGACGATCTGTTCCTGTCATAAATGTTTGTACAGCTAAATCATCAAGAATATCAAATAAAGCAGCGCGTCGATGCGAATCAAGATGAGCAGCCATTTCATCAAGAAGAAGAATGGGAGCTTTTTCCGACATCATACCTGTTAGACGTGCATGACACAAAACTAAACCTGTCAGCAGCGCTTTTTGTTCACCTGTTGAACACGATGTTGCTGCTATATTTTTATCAGCATAAAAAACCTGCAAATCTGCGCGATGTGGTCCTTCTAACGTCCGCCCAGCAGCACGGTCCATTGCGCGATTACGCCGCAATCGATCACAAAATTGCTCTTCAACTTCAATTGCTGATATTTCACTAAGAGCTGTTTCCAAAAAACCATCAATTTGCAAAAAAGCTCGTGGAAAAGGTATCTGTGATGGCATTTGTGTAAACATATCATTTAAAAGACGAATAACATCAACACGCGCCGCAGAAATAGCTGTCGCCAGTTCTGCCATCTGCTTTTCTAAAGCATCAAACCAAGCACAATCTTCATTTCCATCTAAAAACAAACGATTACGTGCGCGCATAGCTCTATCATAATCGGCTATGCGGCGCCTATGCAAGGGATCAATCGCCAAAACCATACGATCCAAAAAACTACGGCGCTCAAGCGAAGGACCTGTAAAAAGACCATCCATGGACGGTGTTAGGACACTAATATGACAATAATCTGTTAGGCAATCACCCGACTCATTTACACCATTAATATGGACTTTTCGACTGTTATCGCTAACCTCCAAAGCTGTACCAATCTTTACTTCACCATAAAGAGCGCATTCAAGACGCGCAAATACAACAAATCCTCCACCGCCACCATCTACAAAGCTAACGTCAGAATAAGCAGCACGCCGCAAACCACGACCAGGAGAAAGAAAAGATAACGCCTCTAAAAGATTCGTCTTACCAACACCGTTATGGCCGGTAAAAACCACATGCTGACCAGAAAAATGAATATTGAAAAAAGGATAATTGCGATAACGTAAAAGCTTCAGCTGCCTCACTGCCACTTTGTGCACATGACTGGCCATGCATTGCAAAACAATTGCCCCTAAACGCGAATAGGCATCAGTACATAGAGCACATCCGCATCATCATTATCACGAATCAGAGCTGGTGCTCCAGCCTCAGCCAACATAAAAACCATCTCGTCACTTGAAAGCTGCCCAGCAATATCCAAAAGATAACGTGAATTAAATCCTATCTCAAGCGGTTCAGATGCATAAGTTACTGATAATTGATCTTCTGCACTGCCCGAATCTGGGCTATTAACAACAAGCCTTAACTGTCCATGCTCAATCGTTAATTTAACTGCACGCCCCCGATCACTTGAAATCGTTGAAACACGATCAACTGCAGAAGAAAAGTCCTGCCTATTAACAATTAATTCTTTATCATTTCCAAGAGGGATAACACGTTGATAATCCGGAAATGTTCCATCAATTAATTTTGATGTAAAAATCACAGAACCTACAGAAAAACGAATCTTTGTCTCTGAAAGCTCTATACATACATCGCTATCATTTTCTTCTGAAAGAAGTTTTTGCAATTCTCCTACAGCTTTACGGGGGACTATAACACCAGGCATTCCCTCAACTCCTGAAGGAGCTTCCATCTCAACTTGTGCCAAACGATGACCATCAGTTGCAACCAAACGCAATTTCAAAACACCATCATTAATAACATGTAAATAAATACCATTAAGATAGTAACGGGTTTCTTCAGTAGAAATAGCAAACTGCGTACAATCAAGTAAATGTTTTAAGCTTGATGCCGATAGAGAAAAACGATAACCAAACTGCCCAGGAAGCGACTCTGGAAAATCTGCCTTCGGAAGACATTGAAGCTGAAAATGTGCACAACCCGAAACAACGGACATTGTGCCTGTCTGATTCTCATCGACGGATAATACAACTTCATTGCTATCAGGAAGTTTTCGAATGATATCATAGAGCAAATGTGCTGGAACAGTTGTTGCTCCAGCTTGTTTAACATTAACTGCAAAAGATTCCGTAACCTCTAAATCAAGGTCTGTTGCTTTTAACTGCACACGACCATTTTCTGCATCAATCAGCACATTCGATAAAATAGGAATAGTATTACGGCGCTCTACCACACGGTGAACCCGACCAAGAGACTTGAGAAATTGACTGCGATCAACTGTAATACGCATAAAAGCCCCGTATGATTTACTAAAAACTATAAGAATTCCTTAGCATTAAAATAGATCCTCTTCAAAGAATCGCCTGCTAGACTTTATTAAACCTCTCTTAAAATGGCAAGTCACTCCTGCATAAGAAAAAATAAATCTTTTCATTAAATTCTTTAAAGTTTCTCCAAAGAAAGAAACGATAAACACTATACAGCCTGTTCTCCAATCAACCGCTTAAGCAGTTCAAGTTCCTTAGCCAAGGTCTGATCACCACAAACCAAATCTTCAATTTTACGCACAGCGTGTAAAACTGTTGTATGATCACGTCCACCAAAACGACGCCCAATTTCTGGTAACGAGCGAGGAGTTAATACTTTTGCTAAATACATTGCAACTTGTCGTGGCTTCACAACCGTACGTGTTCGACGATTAGATAACAAGTCCTGTTTAGAAACATTATAATGACGTGCTACCGTACGCTGAATTTCTTCAATCCGAATGCGCTTAGGTTCACCAGGACGTGTCAAGTGACCTAATAACTCATCAATCCGCTCTAAAGATAAATCAGACTCAAAAGATTGACGAAACAAGAGCTGATTAAATGCACCTTCAATATCACGCCCCGACCCTAAAACCGTTTTCGCAATATATTCCAAGATATCATCAGAAATTGATACCATGCCATCATCTTGTTGTGCCACCTTCAACCGCTGGCGCAACATTTGCAAACGCATTTCATAATCTGGTGCTTCAATTTCAAGGGCTACCCCTCCCTGAAGACGAGAACGAACGCGAAGATCAAGCGATTCTAATTCTGCTGGCGGACGATCTGCAGCGACAACAACTTGTTTTGCACTATCAAGCAACATATTAAGCAAATGGCAAAACTCATGTTGTATCGACTTACCCTGCAAAAACTGCATATCATCAATAATCAAAAGGTCGATATCACGAAGCTGTTCTTTAAAAGAAAGAGCGTCATTATCACGAATAGCTGTTGCAAAACGCCACATAAAATATTCAGCAGTTAAATAAATAACGCGCGCAGACGTTAAACGCTTCAATGCAGAAGCAGCAATCGCTTGAAGCAAATGTGTTTTTCCTAAACCAACAGATGCGTGAATAAAAAGAGGATTAAAACGCAAAGCACTTTTATGCCCCTCCGCAATTGAACGCGCAGCTGCTAAAGCAACACGATTAGAAGCCCCCTCAACAAAACTTTCAAAAGTATAGCGAGAATCAAGCGGAGATCCAAAAACTCCCGTTTGAGAACTCTTAACTGAATGCTCTGCACAACTTTCAACAAAAGATGAAGCCGCCTGCTCCTCTAGCACCACAGAAGGAACACTTCTTTTACAAACGACATCTCTTGAAACGCGTTCCATACCACGAACAATAACTTCAACACGAAGAATTGCTGAATTTTCTTGTTTCCATAAATGAGTCAAAAGAGAACCATAGTGATTATTAATCCATGAACGTAAAAAAGCAGTAGGAACAGAAAGCTTTACAACAGTATGGCTATATTCAGCAAGCTTCACACGTCCAAACCAACTGGTATAAGCCTCAACACCAACCTGCACCTTTAATTGCGCCATAACACGTGTAAAAGCCGCCGCACTTTCCTCCTCTGAAACAATAGAATGCCCTATAGAAGCATTTCTACAAACTTCCTCATCACTCTCCGTCATCCTATTCTTTATTATGTTCTCTGCCGACAGGATATTCACCGAAACCCTTTTAAAGGAACTAGCTTTAGAGTTCAATTTATCCACCATCTTCCATCCTGATAAAAATAAAATTTTGTCCTGCCAAACAACTAAAATAAATCTAGCGAAGGCAAAACGCCCTACCCCAAATAAGATTACTCACCCTCCCCTAGGATAGCCTCATCACAACCCCACTAACAAAGATGACCAATAAGATTTACTTGCACTCATGATATGACCCACCCTTCTAAAATGGTAAACATATCCATTAAGAAAACTAAAAAATCGTCAGAAAACCTCTCCAGCACAAAAGCTTCGAAAAGCCTAAGTCAAAACATCTTGTACTCAACAAAATACAGAATAATGCGCTGGTGTGACCCCTTCATGCTTTTTAGTCTTCATAAGAACCATACAAAACAGCAGAGGTAAAATGCAAGAGGTCAAAATAAAATCAAAAAACCCGAAAAAAATGCTTGTATCAATGAGGAATGAAAAAAATATTGATTCAATTCATTTTTTTTCTCTAAATTTACCAACAATTAAAGAATCTCTTCAGATTTAAAAAAAAAAATAAAATGCTTGACAAAAAAGACTCTGTAAAAATCCACAAAGCTTGTGGATAACTATGCTCCCCCTATAAACTTTCTCTCCTTTTTCAAGAGGAGAATCATTATCGATTCTTATTTTCGATAGAAACTTATTTGAAATAATAAACAAAAAGCCAGCATCCTCATGGATACTGGCTTGATTCTTAATAAAGGAGAAAAAGCTTAAACGCTGAGAGCCTTCAAACGTTTAGCTAAACGCGACACTTTCCTCGCAGCAGCATTTTTATGAAAAACCCCTTTAGAAACCGCACGCATAATTTCAGGCTCAAAATTCTTAAATGCAATCTCTGCAGATGCCTTATCACCACCCGCTAAAGCATCATCAAACTTACGTATAAAGGTACGAACGCGCGAACGGCGGGCCCTATTAACCTGCGTGCGCGCAGCAACCTTGCGCACCGCTTTTCGAGCAGAAGGTGTATTCGCCATAAATATAATCTCTCTTTCAACACCTTGGTAAAATGAGTTTAAAGAATAACTCTACCAATATAAATAAATTTAACCCAAGCAAAACTATAAAGCTGCCTATAACTGTGTGGCTTATAGCGCAATCCCAAAGCTAACGTCAATTAGATTTTCAAAGATAGTCATAAAAAAACGAAGCCAAACTCTTTGATCCGCAACTTTATAGCTTAATAATAGATATTCCTTAACAAATAAAAGAATTTAAACGGCTAACTTACGCAAGACATATTGCAAAATTCCCCCATGATGCAAATAATCTAGCTCATCTTCAGTATCAATACGGCATAATAACGGAACGGTTTTTGTCGTACCATCAGAAAAAGTAATTTTCGCTACTGTCTTTTGACGAGGTTTCAAGTTATGAATTCCTTCAATTGTCACCTTTTCATCTCCCTTTAAGCCTAAAGATTTCCAACTTATACCCTCCTCAAAGATAAAGGGAACAATGCCCATCCCAACAAGATTAGAGCGATGAATCCTTTCAAAAGACTGTACAATCACTGCCTTTATACCAAGAAGATTGGTACCTTTGGCTGCCCAATCGCGCGATGATCCATTGCCATATTCAATACCAGCAAAAACAACGAGTGGAGTACCTTCTTGTTTATACGCCATTGCTGCATCGTAAATGGCTTGTTCTACCGCTGACGGATAATGAACCGTATAACCTCCTTCTCGACCATTTTCCCCCAACATGAAATTACGAATGCGAATATTGGCAAAGGTCCCACGCACCATAACTTCATGATTCCCACGACGCGTTCCATACTGATTAAAATCAGCCACTTTAACACCATGATCCATTAAATATTTTCCGGCAGGAGAAGCTGCTTTAATAGAACCAGCAGGAGAAATATGATCCGTCGTGATTTTATCACCAAATAAACCTAAAATCCGTGCATCTTTAATGTCTGGTAAGATATCAGGTGTTTTCTGCATATCATCGAAATAAGGTGGATTGCGTACATAGGTGGATTGCTCATCCCAAGAATAGGTAGAACCCGTAGGAATCTGAACTTTTTGCCAATTTTCATCTCCCTTAAAAACATCTGCATACTTTTCGGCAAAAACCTTACGCGTGACATTTTTTTCAATGAATTCCTGTATTTCTTGAGAAGTTGGCCAAATATCTCTCAAATAAATGGGTTGGCCATTTGAATCTTCACCAAGAGGTTCCTTGGTTAAATCTTTACACACCGTCCCGATGAGCGCATGTGCAACAACTAACGGTGGTGAAGCTAAATAATTCGCTTGCACATCAGGGGAAACACGCCCTTCAAAATTACGATTTCCTGAAAGAACTGCAGATGCAATTATACCATTGTCATTAATCGTTTTGGAAATAGCTGGATGCAAAGGACCAGAATTCCCAATACATGTTGTGCACCCAAATCCTACTAAGTTAAATCCTAATGCATCTAAATCTTTTTGCAGACCCGAATTTTGAAGGTAAGCTTCAACGACTTGTGAACCAGGTGCAAGAGAAGTTTTTACCCATGGTTTGCTCTTGAGACCTTTTGCCACAGCATTTCGTGCCAAAAGACCCGCTGCAATAAGAACACTTGGATTCGATGTATTCGTACACGACGTAATCGCAGCGATCACCACATCACCGTGACCAAGCGTATATTCTTCACCCTCGACCTGATAACGCCTATCCTGTTCAGAAGTCTTCTTATAGTCTTCGACCAATGCCTTCTCAAAACCCTGTCCAACGCTTTCCAATGCAATACGTCCTTCAGGACGTTTAGGACCAGCCATAGAAGGGACAACCGTTCCCATATCTAATTCAATTGTATCACTAAAAATGGGATGAGCCACCATTTCGTCATGCCACATCCCTTGTGCTTTGGTGTAAGCTTCTACTAAGGCAATCCGATTTTCATCACGCCCTGTCATATTGAGATAACGCACTGTCTCCTTATCAATTGGGAAAAAACCACACGTTGCTCCATATTCAGGTGCCATATTTCCAATCGTTGCCCGATCAGCAAGCGTCATCTGCTCCAAACCAGGACCAAAAAACTCAACAAATTTACCGACAACACCCTTCCGGCGTAGCATTTGAGTCACCGTCAATACGAGATCGGTGGCTGTTACACCTTCTTTAAGTTTACCTGTTAGACGAAAACCAATCACTTCAGGTAATAACATAGAAACAGGTTGGCCTAACATTGCTGCTTCTGCTTCAATACCACCAACACCCCAACCTAAAACCCCTAAACCATTAACCATAGTCGTATGCGAATCAGTTCCCACACAGGTGTCAGGATAAATCGTCTCACACCCCTCTTCATTCTTCATCCATACACATTGTGCTAAATATTCTAGGTTAACCTGATGACAAATCCCTGTTCCTGGAGGAACAACGCGAAAATTTTGAAAGGCTTGCTGCCCCCATTTAAGGAAACGATAGCGTTCACCATTGCGTTCATATTCATGCTCAACGTTTTCCTTAAAAGCCATGGAATTGCCAAAAGCATCAACAATAACTGAGTGATCAATGATGAGATCAACGGGAATGAGAGGATTGATTTTTTCAGCGTTACCGCCAAGTTTGACCATAGCATCACGCATTGCAGAAAGATCAACAACTGCTGGAACACCTGTAAAATCTTGCATAAGAACACGTGCAGGACGGTAAGCAATTTCTGCCCCAGCGCTCCCTTTGTCGTTTAACCACTTAGCAACATTGAGGATATCCTCTTTTTTAACTGTGCGACCATCTTCAAATCGCAATAAATTTTCGAGAATAACTTTCATCGAAAACGGTAAACGAGAAACACCTTCAAGTCCATTCTTCTCCGCTTCGATCAAGCTATAATAAGTATATTCTTTACCACCAATATTTAATACTCTGCGACAATTAAAGCTATCAATTTGAGTCATGACTGTCCACCCTCATACTATAACCACCCAATTTCCAGGAATGAACAACACAAACTACGAGTCAAGGTCGCAGCTTGAGCGCAGACGCAATCATCTCCGCTATCCATTTCCCCCTCCACCCTCTTAGGCAAATGCGGAAATCAGCGCCAGAAACCATTTTACACCAGATATTGATGTAAGGTATCCTTTATAGAACTATTTCTAGAACTATTCTAGGTACAATTGCACAAAAAATGTGTTTTTTATTCTATAATGCAATAAAGAATATGAAAATAAAAACAAAATAGGTAATCACATGGTGTTATCAGGCAAAGATTTAGCCGCTTACAGAAACGAGGAAATTCTGTTTAAAGGTCTTTCTTTTTGTTTATTTTCACAGCAACTGATGACAATCACCGGTCCTAATGGTATCGGAAAGTCTACATTACTCCGAATCATTGTCGGTCTTCTTGAAGCTACTGAAGGTCATATAATATTTAAAGACCATGATCAAATATACCCTGTTGCGACTGCGTGTCATTATCTTGGTCCTCAAAATGCTATGAAACCTCTCTTATCTGTCATTGACAATTTGCAATTTTGGGCAGATTTTTACGGTCAACATTTACGCTTTGTGCATGAGGTTCTTGCCGATGTTGGTCTTTCTAACCTTGAACATTTACCCTTTAAAGCTCTGTCAACTGGACAACAAAGACGCGTAGCTATTGCTCGCCTTTTGCTCTCCTATCGTCCTCTTTGGATTTTAGATGAACCAATATCTGGGCTTGATAACCATGCTCAAAAACTCCTTGCTCGTATTTTCCAGCGTCATCTCAATCAAGGCGGTATGATTATCGCTGCAACTCATAATTCCCTAGGTATTCCAGAAAACCATAAAATCGCTCTGGAAAAATTTTTACCTCTCTAGGAGAGAATAAAATGAAAGCACTGTTCTGGCGTGACCTTAAACTATTATTAGCACCACAAGCCTCTTCACTAACAGGACTATTGTTTTTTATCGCTGTTGTTGTCATAACCCCCTTTGCCATTGGACCTGATCCCAAAATTCTTGCACAAATAGGGCCTGGTATATTGTGGTTTGGAGCCCTTCTTGCAGGACTTCTCAATCTGAACAAACTTTTCCAAATCGATCGCGATGATGGTAATCTCGACCAATTTATCCTTTCAGGAAAAAGACAAAGTTTTACACTAATTATCTTTACCAAATGTCTTGCCCATTGGGTAGGAACAATGTTTCCTCTTATTTTTGCTACACCTATTTTAGCCCTCATGCTCCATTTAGATGTAACAATAACTTTTACAACAATACTTACCCTTTTATGCGGAACACCAGCCATTATTTTTATTGGCGCCATAGGCGCTGCACTCGCAACCTCATTGTTGCACAGTACTCTGCTTATTTTTATCATTATCTTGCCGTGGATCATTCCAATTATGATTTTTGGTGTTTCGGCTGCTACAGCCCCAATAAATCCAAATATTTCTTTTCTCACGTCCTTGGCTCTTCTCAGCGCTTTTTCACTTCTTTTGAGTCTCTTTGGCTCTTTTGTTGCTGCGATAACGCTTAAACTTTTATCAGAATAATAAAAGATGATTGCCGCATAGAAAAACTCTGCCTATTATGAATTTCATGAATGAACTATCTCGTCCATATAAAATCAGGTCACTCCCTGCAAGTTTCATCCTTTTCATGAAAATAAGTAGTATCGTCTTACCTTGGTTGACTGGCATAACATTGTGTTTCCTTATTTTAGGGCTTATTCTGGTGATGCATTCCCCTAGTGACTATCAACAAGGCATTACTGTTAAGATTATGTACCTTCATGTACCCTTTGCGTGGTTGTCTACATTCTGTTATGTAACGATAAGTGCAGCGGCATTAGGAAATCTGATTTTGAAATATCATCTTGCTGATGTAGCACTTAAATGTGGAGCACCTATTGGAGCGATTTTTACCGCATTGGCTCTCATGACAGGAGCACTTTGGGGGCGACCTACATGGGGAACATGGTGGGTCTGGGATGCACGGTTAACATCAGTTTTAATTCTGCTTTTTATCTATCTTTCCATTATCCTGCTTGGACGTGCTTTTGACAACCAAGTAAAAGGCGCTCGCGCTACTGCAATTCTTACACTTGTTGGATTTGTTAATATCCCTGTTATTAAATTTTCCGTTAATTGGTGGAATACATTGCATCAACCAGCATCATTGCTACGTGCTGGAGGATCAACAATCGACAATGCTATGTTATGGCCCCTTATAACAATGCTATTTTGCTTCATATTTATGTTTATTGCGCTCTATTTGATGGCTATGCGAAATGAAATCAATAGTCATTATATCCGAATACTTCAGATTAAAAAATCCCGCCGTGCACAACAAGAGGACTCTTCATCATGCTCGACCTAAATGGCATCCAGGGCGAACTTTTAGGAAATCTATCTCAGAAAATTGATTTTTTCCTTAGCACCCTTAAACACGAGCAAATTGTTGTTTTAAGCTATGTGCTTTCTGCAATATCCCTCTTATGTCTTATTGGATATATTCTTTGCAAAGCCCTATACCAAAAAAAAATTCTTCAGCAGCTAAACAAAAAAGAGCTGTCACAAAAAGAAAAGTATAATGAAAAACATCCCTCCAAAACTTAAAAAAAATATATCTTTGCCTGTTCTGCTTGTTTTTTTTGGACCATTTGTGCTTTTTCTTCTTCTCATGGTGCTTTTTTTCAACTTTATGGATAAAAAATACCTTCAAGATTCTTCTCTTCTCCCAAACGCATTAGCTGAAAAATCTGCTCCTAATATTCATCTTCCTCTTCTTGATAAAGAAAGTTATCTCAATTCAAAACAGTTTAAAGGACGTGTCACATTGGTCAATTTTTGGGGCTCTTGGTGTTTGCCTTGTCGCGAAGAGCATCCTATTCTTATGAAAATTGCACAAGATAAACGTTTTGATCTGATTGGTATTAATTATAAAGATAACAAAACAAACGCCCTGCGCTTTTTAAACAGTTTTGGTAATCCTTTTAAATTTATTGGCTTTGATATTTCAGGATATACAGCCATTGATTGGGGAATATATGGCCCCCCAGAAACCTTTCTCTTGAATAAAGAGAGCATCATTATTGCCAAACATGTTGGTCCCTTAACATGGCAAATTTATCAAAAAAAAATTCTACCAAAAATTGAACAAGCGATCATGCCAGAAGAAAAATAAAATATCAACATATTGATTTATAAATAATAATTTACTATTTTTATCTATTAAATGAGAATCTCGTGTACTATGAAATTTTTTAAAATTTCTATATGTTGAATCAAAAAAACATTTAAGATAAAGACTAAAAATACCTTTTATGAATTGTCTAAACATGAAAATAATTAGCGATATTTTAAGTTGAAAAATATAATAATGCAGGTTTGTAAAAACATAACGTTTTATCATGCTATGTATGCTATTTTATTTATACGGACCCTCATTCTTCTTAGGAAAATTTGGCAAGAGCATTACCATTGTTGATTCAAAAACATATGCAAAGAAATATCTGTAGAGCAAACCTCAAAAATATAACAAATCCATTCCTTCTCAGCGTCATTAGTATATTTATTCCCATTACACTATCTGTTCGTAATAGAATCCATAAAGTCCATATTGAGTCTATACATTCTTATTCTCTCGATAATTTATCTTATGATTATAACTAATAAGCTTTTTTGACTCTTAATAAGATAAATTCGAGTAAGAAAATATATTTTACAGAGAGCTCTTTTTAAGCACTCTGTGACGTGATCACTGATTTCAACAGAAAGATCACTCGTATACATTAAAAAACTCTAAGACAAGAAATATTCTAGAAGTTCATATGAGCTTATGGGTAAACTTTTATGACGCAAATAAAATAGGTTTTTGTTGTAATCATCATTTTTTTATGAAAAATATTTGATTAGGTTTTTTCTTCTAAAAATTCTTGCGGTGTAAAACAATACGTTTTTGAGCAAAATTCACATGTGACTGAAATATATTTATTTTTAACCATTTTATTGCGTTCATCAATAGAAAATCCTTCTAGGATTCCTTTAATTTTTTCATGTGAACAAGAACATTGATCGACAAGAGAAAAAGGATTAAAAACTCTAACGCCTTGTTCATGAAAAAGACGGAACAAGAGCTGTTTACTACCAACTTGGGGATCTGTTAATTCTGAACTTTCAATCGTTGCCATGAGTATTTTAGCTTCCTGCCATTGGTTATCCAATTGGCTATGGGTTTTCGTTTTTTCTCGCTTTTGATGAGAGGCATCTATTTTATGATGAGACGATTCTTGGGGTAAAAGTTGGATCAAAATACCTCCAGCTCGCCAGCTTTTCTGCGTTTTTCCTTGTTGGTCACGATTAATTAATATAGCAACAGCCAAACGGATATCGGTAGGAATTTGTTCTGATTGATCAAAGTAAATACGAGAAGTTTCTTGTAAATTTGATCCATCTAATGCAACTATCCCTTGATAGGGTTGCATATGGGGACCTTGATCAATTGTGAAGGCTAAAGTGCCTTTTCCTAAAAGTGTTTCTGAAGAGATTTGATTATTGTCTATGGCTTGTTTAAGCTGTTCTTTATCAAAACGAGCGTATCCACGTAAACTGGAAGGAGGCGAAAAATCGCATACCAACATATTAACCGGTCCATCGGAATGAGTTTGTAAAATAAATTTTCCTGTAAGCTTTAGAGAAGTTCCAAGCAGAACAGTTAAAAGTAAAGCTTCTGCTAGAAGATAAGAAACCGGTTCAGGATATTGATGTCTTGTGAGAATAGAATTTAAAGATTCCCCAAGTTGTACGGCACGTCCACGGATATCAAGTTCTTCGACTTGAAAGGGAATAACAGTATCATCTTCATGCAAGAAGTTGTTGTTGAGAGAGGCTTCATCTTTAGCTTGTTTACTCATAGCTTTGCCTTTTTTATATAATTTGTTGTAGAGGGGCTATTGTGGAGAGAAAAACGCATCTTGTAAACACCAAGAAAGAATTGCTTTTTGAGCATGAAGACGATTTTCAGCCTCATCGAAAACAACGGAGTGCGGTCCATCAATCACAGAATCAACCACTTCTTCACCACGATGAGCAGGAAGACAATGCATAAAAAGAGCATCAGATTTTGCTAATTTCATGAGAGCTTCAT
This sequence comes from Bartonella sp. TS25HLJMH, assembly GCF_042193505.1. Classification (NCBI taxonomy): domain Bacteria; kingdom Pseudomonadati; phylum Pseudomonadota; class Alphaproteobacteria; order Hyphomicrobiales; family Bartonellaceae; genus Bartonella; species Bartonella sp. TS25HLJMH. Next base: position 262,370 of record NZ_JBHILV010000001.1, on the reverse strand, counting down.
TGACTTGATAAGGCTGAAAAATGGAATGACTGCGAGCACGAAATTCTTGTCCCATGGAGACCCATGTATCGGTCATAATACAATCAGCATCTTGAGCTGCTTTTTGGGGACTATGGGTTAGTGTAAGGTGCGCTCCTCGTTCACGTGCCCAATGTATAAATTTTTCTTGTGGTTCACTGCCCTTTGGAGTAGCAATACGCAAATGAAAATCAAAAAGAGCTGCGGCCTCAATTAAGGAATGGAGCACATTATTACCATCCCCCATCCACGCGAATATTTTGCCAGCAATTGGCCCCCGATGCTCTTCATAGGTTAATATATCTGCTAAAGTTTGGCAAGGATGTGTATCATCTGTAAGGGCATTAATGACAGGAATTTGTGCATATTGTGCCAATTCGAGCATACGTTGATGTTTTGTTGTTCGTAATATCACGATATCCACAAAACGGGATAAAACACGAGCCGTGTCAGCTATAGTTTCACTATGACCAAGCTGCATCTCTGACCCCGTGAGCATGATTGTATCTCCCCCAAGCTGGCGCATACTGATATCGAATGAAATACGGGTTCGTGTGGATGGTTTTTCAAAAATCATCGCAAGTGTTTTACCTATAAAAGGTTTTGAACCTTTCCCTGCTTTAAAAGATGCTTTAAGGATTTTTGCATAATCGATCAGTGCGCGTGCTATTGATGGCGTTAAAATAGATAAGTCCGTGAAATGACGAAGAGCATTTGTCATGTGTGTAATATTTGTCTTTCTTTGTTTACTTGCGAAAGATACGCTATTGCTTTTTCAATACGATGCAAACTTTCATCTATTTCTTCTTCCCTAATGATAAGAGGAGGCAATAAGCGCACAACATTGTTGTTGGCAGCAACACTTAAGAGATATTCATTTTCTAAAGCATTAACGACAAGATTAGAAGACACAACACACTGAATACCCACCATTAGGCCCATCCCCTGAACTGCGCAGATAATATCAGGATAGATATTGAGAATGTGCAAAAGTCCACTTCTTAGTTTATTTCCCATACGCTGAACATGGTTGAGAAAATTTGGCTCTAACAAAATATCAAGAACACTATTTCCTACAGCCATTCCAAGAAGATTTCCTCCAAAGGTTGAACCATGGGTCCCAAGTGTCATGCTTTTTGCAACTTTATCCGTTGCAAGGCAAGCACCTAATGGAAATCCTCCTCCTAATCCTTTTGCGAGAGTAAGAATATCAGGCGAGACATCACTCCATTCATAAGCAAAAAGCTTCCCTGTTCGTCCTATACCCGTTTGGACTTCATCCAAAATCAATAACAGACCATTATCATCGCATATTTTGCGCAAAAATCTTAAATATTCATGAGAAACTGTTCGTATTCCTCCTTCTCCTTGAATAGGTTCAATAAGAATAGCGGCGGTATTTTTATTAATAGCGTTACGCAAAGCGATTTCATCACAAAAAGGTACTTGAATAAATCCACCAGCTTTAGGTCCAAAGCCTTCAAGATATTTTTCATGCCCAGTCGCAGCAAGTGCTGCAAGTGTACGTCCATGAAATGCCCCTTCAAAAGTAATTATTTCAATGCGTTCTGAATGACCCGCAGCATAGTAATAATGACGTGCCGTTTTGAATGCGCACTCCAATGCTTCAGTGCCTGAATTGCAGAAAAAAACCTTATCCGCAAAACTATTTGCACAAAGCCGCGTAGCAAGAGCTGCTTGTTCAGGGGATTGAAAAATATTAGAAACATGCCAAAGTTTTTCAGCTTGCATTTTAAGCGTATCAACCAATTTTGGATGTGAATACCCTAATGCATTAACAGCAATGCCAGATGTGAAATCAAGATAATGTTCTCCCTTATCGGAAATAAGCCATACACCATGCCCCTGTTTAAAATGCAAATCTCGTCGTGCGAAGCATTCATAAAGTGGTTGTATAGAGACGGCATCCATCATAATTTCCTTTATATTTTAACCTTTTCAATATATATATACAAAGCAACACTACAAATAAAACAACATGGTACATTTTGTTACGGTGCTTTCAACATTTCATTACGATTAATGATTACACCTATGGAATAGATCATTACACCAATTGAAAAAAAGTCAATGAAGGTTCTACAAATAAGCATTTTGGGAAAAAGCCTTAAACAAAAGTGAAAGTTTAACCTATGATTGATTTGCAAGTTGGGGAAAACATTCTAAATAAACTCTTCAAGAGGTAAAGACTCTTGTCATAGAGTGAGTGCATATTGTAATTTATAATATAATAAGCAAGATGATGTGTTTTAGTTTGTAAGTCCACAGGTTGGATGATTTTCTTATGCTCGCTTAGAGTGTAAAATTCTTTCATTCAGCGTAGTGAGAATATTATTAAAACATTTGAAGATGCAAAGGGGGAGAGCATCTTAGTGACGTAATCGGAATGGAGTGCTGGTATGGGTTGGACATGTGAACGCGTTGAGCTTCTTAAAAAGCTTTGGAGTGAAGGGTTAAGTGCAAGTCAAATTGCTGCTCAATTAGGTGGGGTCAGCAGAAACGCAGTCATCGGCAAAGTACACCGATTAAAGTTGCCAGGACGCGGTAAAACAGCACAAGGAAGTGCGCGTACGCAAAAAACCCCCGTGGGAAGCAGCCCATCATCTCCACGTGTGCGTCGCAACACATCCACGGTATCGCCAATGAACACATCATCTGTAAGTATTGAAGAAACAGCTTTAAAGACAGAATTTGTAGCGGAAGATATAAAAGAAGTTGATATGTCCACAAAATCCAATGTAGTTGTGCCTATATCACGTCAACTTAATCTTTTACAATTGAGTGAAAATACATGTAGATGGCCGGTTGGCGATCCATTATCAGCAGATTTTCATTTTTGTGGTGCAGATTCTGATGAAAATAGCCCCTATTGTGCCTTCCATGCTAAGTTAGCATTTCAACCAATATCTGAAAGACGTCGTATAAGAGTGTAATATCCTCGATTGAATCTCATATTCTACACCTTCTGCGCTTCGTTATGAAATTTTAATTATCGAATTATTATGAGAAAGAAATTTAATAGAGCTTTTAATGAGTGAAAAAATTTCTTCATGAAACTATTCAACGAAATTGTATCTTTTGTGCTATTGCACAATTATGTGTTGTAAAGTTATATTCCTGTTTATTTCCAAGATTCTCTTTAATTTAGTTGTACTACTTTTAACACTATCCATAGCAATATCTTTTGAATAAGACAATTTCTCATGTTTTTATTCTTCGTGTATTTAATAGAGTAATGCTGTGGTTTATAAAAACAATTTATCGCGTTGCAACCTAAATGAGATCCATCAATATCTCTTTCATTTCAAGCCCTCTTATATTGAATCAATCAAAATCTTTCGTTTGGGCGTCACGAATGAGATGAGAACTGGGGAGAGTAAAAACACTTAAAGAAAAGCATGCCTTCTACAAATGCTTTCAAGTGCCAAGGGCTTCAAGAGTTGTTGCAACATTGGGAGCTAGCAAAGTGTGTGATGATGCCAGCTTGCTCTTTTATTAAGCATAAAGATAGGAGTCTTAATGGATTTATCGTTATACCCTTCATGTATGCCGTTGCAAAATAGGCTTGGGAGCGTTGAGAGATGTTTTTTTAAAACAAGCCTGTAAATATATGCATCCAATGTCATTCTGTTTTGCGTGAGGGATGTGCCCCATTAAAGAACGCGATAAACAAAAGCGTGAAGCAATACGTAGAATGTAAAATTTATAAATAAGGGGATATTGTATTCAAGGCTCTTACGAAATATACGAAAACAATAAATTATTAAGTATAAATAAATATTAAACCTAGAACGACCACAATAACATCACTAACACCACTTTCCTTTTCCCGACACAAAACGGCGCAACCAAACATAAAGTGCACCTTCTCCGCCATGCTGACGAGCTGCTTGCTCAAATGCATGGACATAATATCGAAAAGCTGGTGTTGATAACCAATACGGAACAAATCTATACAAAGCTCCATCGCTCCCAACGGATCGTCCTTTTCCTGTAATCACAAGGACATAACGCAATCCTCTCTGCTGAGAGGATTGTAGAAATTTTTTTAAGAAAAAATAAGCTTCTTCCTGCATATAACCGTGGAGATCAAGACGCGCCTCAAGAGGATAACGACCTTGGGAAATTTTACGATGTGCAACATGATCAAAGAAATGAATCTTTTGTACTTGTGTAACTGCCCTCTTTTCTCTTTTAATAATTGTCGAGGGTTGTTGATTTTCCTGAGACAATGAGGAAATTTGAGTTACAGGCTGTTTTTTATCATTAATATTTGCAATAGTTGCTGAAGCAGAAGAGAGCATCTTACCGTGAAGCGGTGTTATCGTACGACAAACCATCTCCCATAAAAGGTGATCCTGTGAAGCCAACAAATCTCTTTTTTGTCTCCGTTTACTTGAGGACATTTTAATTTCTCATAAATCATTGAATGCTTATGGAAGAAAAACAAAAAGTATTTTAATTTTCATTTTCTGTAGCAAAAAGCTTCCAGTTGGGATCTGATGATAAACTATTGCGAACAAAAGTCCAAATATCCCTGATTTCTACAATAGCATCAGGATCACCGTCTATACGCTCGCCCTGTTCATTATAAGTAACAGAAATCATCTCACTGACAATACGTATCGTTAAAAGTTCATCCTTTTCTTGTATTGCCGCCGCAACAAATTCGATCTTATTAATTCCAATAAAAGTGAATTCTATTCTTTCTTTATTTTTTTCTCGTTGCTCAATAGCCGTACAAAAGCTCTCAAAAACATCCTGACAAAGCAAACTTTTAAGTTGATTGCGATCACCTTTGGCAAAAGCCGTTACAATCATCTCATAAGCAATTTGTGCACCTTTTATAAAAAATTGAGGAGAAAAATGAGGATCCATTCTATGAAATTCCCGCAAATTTTTATTCAAAATACTCCCCTCCGGTGCAATTTTATCAATTTCACTAAAGTCGTCTTTTTGTGAATTTTTCTGATAAGGGAACGAAACAATATTATCAGCCGTTTCTGCTTCAACCTGTTTTTTAGAACGACGTGAATAAGGATCAAAGGGGGGCTTTTCAAACCCAATTCGTTTCCCTAATACATTACGGAGTTGCACAAAAATAACAACCATAACAACAAGAGCTATGACAAGTATAACGTCAAATTCCATGGGCGCTGTCAATCTCCAAAGCTTAAATCTTTAATAAACATTGCAGTCAATACCATTTATCAATAAATATGTAAAATAAGGAATCCTACCATTCAAATATTTTTATAGATTTTATATTAAATGGAGTGCTCTTAAGAATTCCTCCCCACCTCATCCAGAAGGAAATTTGCATGTGATAAAACTTTATTCTATAAATCCTCGTTTTTTTGTTGTTATCTTTCTTTGCATTCTTTTAATCGAGATCGCTGTTTTTATCTTTGTTGGTCAAGAAATTGGTATTTTAGCAACTTTGAGTTTGGTTATTCTCACAACCATAGTTGGGGTTGTTTTATTGCGAGTTCAAGGGTTTAGCCTTTTAAAAAACATACAAACTGAACTTATCCAAGGGCGTACATTAGAGAATAATATTATTAATGATGTTTTCATCATGTTTAGTGCAATTTTACTTATTCTTCCTGGCTTTGTAAGTGATCTCTTGGGAATATTACTTCTTATTAAACCAATTCGCTCTGTTGTTTGGCATTTCTTTATATCATTACAAAACAAAATGAATTCCAATACTAAAAGAAAAAATGATGCTGAAAAAATAATTGATCTTAATGCAGAAGATTACACAATTTATGATACGACAGAATCTCCAAGGCGCAAAAATGATAATAACCATTGAAATGCCTAAAAAATCTGTACCAAACTAAAAAAATATTCAAGATAAAGAGCGCATTTCTTGCAACCTTTTGCAAGGCGTGATAACCAATTTGGTCTTTAGATCTAAAATAAATATACATATTATAATGAGAGAGGTTCGTCGTATGGCCGAAGATGAAATGAATAACAGTGGTGGAGAGCCGGTTTTTGCTGTATTAACTCAATATTTAAAAGATTTATCATTCGAAAACCCAGGTGCTCCTCGTTCATTGCGTACACGTGAAAAATCACCACAAATTGATATCAATATTAACGTCAATGCTAACCCAATTGGCGATGACAATTATGATGTCGTTTTGTCTCTCTCCGTTAAAGCCAATGATGAAACTGAAATCTTATTTCATGTAGAACTGATTTACGGTGGTGTTTTCCACCTTAAAAACATTCCACAAGAACATGTTATGCCATTGGTCTTTATTGAATGTCCTCGTCTTTTATTCCCATTTGCTCGCCAAATTATATCTGATGCTACTCAAAATGGTGGTTTTCCACCTTTATGGATTGATCCTATTGATTTTGCAGCCCTCTTCCAAAAGCGTCTCGCTGAAGAACAAAAAGACAATCAAATACAACCATCTTAAAAAATTTATTCTTTTGCTATCATAAAGCCCCTTGATATATTATTGGTATATTAGGGGCTTTTTTCCTTTAGACAACTTTTGCGGCATGATAAGCCGCAAGCATTGCAATATTGACAACATCTGTATCGTTTCCGCTAAACGGTACAATTTGGACAGATTTTTCCAATCCAATTAAAATAGGACCAATGATGGTTGCTTCACCAAGTTCTTGTAACATTTTGCTTGCAATGGAAGACGCGTGATATCCAGGCATAACCAAAATGTTAGAGGGCTCTGTTAATCCCATAAATGGATATTGCTGCATCAATTTGGAATTGAGCGCCACATCGGCGCTCAATTCTCCATCAAACTCAAAATCAACCTTGCGTTCATGCAAAATATTAATCGCATCCTGAATTTGCTGTGTGATTTGCCCTTTCATATAACCAAACGTAGAAAATGCTAAAAATGCTACCCGTGGTTGATATCCGAATCCACGTACAAACGAAGCGGTTTGTTCCGCTATATCCGCAAGTTCTTTAGCATTAGGATTTTCATAAACAGCTGTATCCGCAATAAACACAGTTCGTCCTCGGCAAATGGCCATTGAGATACCAATCAATCGTTCTTTTGGTTTTTCATCAATTGCACGACGTATATCGATCAGCGCTGTTTCATAATTGCGTGTCACCCCTGTAACCATTGCATCAGCATCTCCTAGTGCCACCATACACGCAGCAAAATAATTGCGATCATTATTGATACGACGATGACAATCACGTAACAGCCAGCCTTGACGCTGCATCTTTTTATAAAGATAATTCGCATAAGCATCTGTACGACAGGAAAGCTTAGCATTCATAATAGAAATACCTTCACGCTCCAGATCAATTCCAGCGATAATAGCTGTTTCTCTTACTTGCTCTTCACGACCAACCAAAATCGCTTGTCCTAATTTTTGATGAACATAGGAAACGGCTGCCCGCATAACTTGCTCTTCTTCACCTTCTGCAAAGACAATTTGTTTTGGTGCTTGACGAACATGGTTATAAACCCCACGCATCATCGAGGAAGTAGGATCACGTCTCGCATTCAAATCGCGCTCATAGGCCTCTAAATCATCTATGTTCTTTTGCGCAACACCGCTTTCCATTGCTGCTTTTGCTACCGCTATTGAAACAACCGTCAATAAACGCGGATCAAAAGGAACAGGGATGATATAATTAGGACCAAATTTTAATCGCTTTCCACGATAAGCTTCTGCAACGCTGTCAGGCACTTCTTCATGCGCTAAATTGGCAAGAGCCTTTGCCGCAGCAATCTTCATTTCTTCATTAATAACTCTTGCACGCACATCCAGTGCACCACGAAATATATAAGGAAAGCAGAGAACATTATTAATCTGATTTGGATAATCGGAACGCCCTGTTGCGACAATGGCATCATGACGCACTTGCATAACCTCTTCCGGCGTAATTTCTGGATCAGGATTAGCCATAGCAAAAATGATCGGCTGTGGTGCCATAGATCTTACCATTTCAGGAGTAAGAGCACCTTTAGCAGAAACCCCAAAAAATATATCTGCACCTTCCATTGCTTCCATAAGCGTACGTTTATCTGTTTGAATAGCATGCGCAGATTTCCACTGATTCATTCCCTCTTTGCGGCCTTCATAGACCACACCCTTTGTATCACATAATATGATATTTTCGGAACGAAATCCCATCGCTTTAATCAGTTCAATACAAGCAATTCCTGCAGAACCAGCACCATTACAGACTAACCGCGTATTTTGCATATCGCGCCCTGTTAAAGTCAAAGCGTTGAGAACACCAGCAGCAACAATAATTGCTGTACCATGTTGATCGTCGTGAAAAACAGGTATATTCATCACCTCGCGTAGGTGGCTTTCAATCATAAAGCACTCTGGCGCCTTAATATCTTCAAGATTAATTCCACCAAAAGAAGGTTCTAAATGACGCACCAAATTGATAAAACTTTCTGTATCGTTTATATCAATTTCTAAATCAATGGAATCAATATCCGCAAAACGCTTAAACAGCACTGCTTTGCCTTCCATGACCGGCTTAGAGGCAAGGGCTCCTAAATTGCCTAACCCTAAAATAGCTGTACCATTTGAAATAACAGCAACAAGATTTCCTTTTGCTGTATAATCATAAGCTAGCGCTGGATTTTGAGCAATTGCCTTAACTGGAACTGCAACACCTGGTGAATAAGCAAGTGCTAAGTCATGCTGTGTGGCCATAGACTTTGTTGCAACAATCTCAAGCTTTCCTGGTCGATCACGACTATGAAAATCTAGAGCTTCTCGTTCGCTCACACTGTAAACAGTTTGAGACATTTTCTGATCCTGCTCGCTCTCTTTCATCTCACTTTATTTTCTCCAAAAACAGTGTAAATTTTGCTTGATAATGCGTATAGTCATTAAATTTGATTCATATATTAGAAATCGCTATTCTTGCCTTAGCAAATATGATGATGCATTGCAATTTAGAGATAAATAGCTATTGAAGTAAACAAAAAAGAGTAAAAACTTCACTTAAAAGGAACAGGCCTCGTACAAATGGATAAAAAAAATAACCATAAAAATAATTTAATTCCACAGCCTGCCTCCTCATCTGCTTCCTCTCAAGAACGTCTGACACCTATGATGGAGCAGTACATAGAAATCAAAGCCGTCCATCATGATTCCCTTCTCTTTTACCGAATGGGGGATTTTTATGAATTATTTTTTAATGATGCAATTGAAGCTGCTCAGGCTTTAGGAATCACACTCACAGCACGCGGAAAACATTTAGGACAAGATATTCCTATGTGCGGTGTTCCCGTTCATGCCGCTGATGATTATTTACAAAAACTGATTGCTTGTGGTTACCGAGTTGCTGTTTGTGAACAAATAGAAGATCCTGCTGAAGCAAAAAAACGTGGCTCAAAATCTGTTGTTCGGCGTGATGTTGTTCGCCTTGTAACACCTGGAACGATAACTGAAGAAAAACTCCTTGATCCAACACGCGCAAATTATTTGATGACACTTTCCCGTATAAAAACTAGCGATGGAGAGGAATTTGCTCTTTCTTGGATTGATATCTCAACAGGCATATTTCGTGTAACAGAAAGCCGGCAAGAAAAACTTTTAGCAGATATTATGCGTGTGGATCCACAAGAAATCATTGTTGCTGATTCATTCTTTTATGATAAATCTCACAAATCGCTTTTTAATGTTCTTGATCGTATCATTTCACCTCAACCTGCTTGCCTCTTTGAGGTACTAACTGCTGAACGCGATATTTGCAATTATTTTAAACTCTCAACTCTTGAAGGCGTTGCCGATTATTCACGTTCCGAACTCTCTGCAATTGTAGCTGCTATTCGTTATATCGAAAAAACACAAATCACGCATCGTCCTCCCCTCATGCAGCCTGAGCGCCAAAATGAAAGTGCGACTCTTTTTATTGATGCCGCAACCAGATTAAGCCTTGAACTTATTCGTACGACATCAGGTCAACGGGATGGAAGTTTATTAAAAGCTATTGATCGCACTGTAACAGGAGGAGGATCACGCCTTCTCATCGATCGCCTCATTGCTCCCCTCACCACTCCTTCAGCTATTGATACACGTTTGGATTCTATCGATTTTTTTCTACGTAATCCTTCTCTTGCAGAAGCGATAAAGCTTACTTTAAAAGGAGGACCAGATATGCCCCGCGCCGCTTCACGTTTGGCTCTTGGACGAGGAGGTCCCCGTGATATGGCGACAATCCAGCGCGGCTTTGAAATCATTCGTGAATTGCATCAACTTCTTAATAATGAGCTTCTGCCTCAAGAAATAAGTGATGTACAACAGGTTTTCTCAAACTTACCCACAACGTTATACTTTCATTTAGAACAAGCATTAGCTAATGATCTCCCACTCCTTAAACGTGATGGTGGTTTTATTCGTTCAAATTATCATAAAGAGCTCGATGAAATGCGTGCTTTACGTGATGAATCACGCCGTGTCATTGCTGAACTTCAAGCGCAATATGCCCAAGAAACAGATATTAAGACGCTTAAAATAAAGCATAATAATATTCTAGGTTATTTCATTGAAGTAACCAGTACACAAGCATCTGCTCTTACAAATAATCCACAAGCTAAAGCACGTTTTATTCATCGGCAAACAATGGCAAACGCTATGCGTTTTACGACAACAGAGCTTGCGGACCTTGAAAGCCGTATTGCCCATGCTGCCAATCACGCATTGACACTTGAACTAGAGATTTTTGATATTCTCGTTCAGGAAATTACCGAACAAGTTGATTTTATTCGTAAAGCCTCTGAAGCACTTGCTATTTTAGATGTCTCTGTCGCTTTAGCATATCTTGCTGAAGAACAAGGCTATTGCCGACCTAAAATTGATCTTTCACTTACCTTTCATATCACAGCAGGACGCCATCCTGTCGTCGAGCAAGCACTCCGCAAACAAGCAGCAGAACCTTTTATTGCCAATAATTGTGATCTCTCTGTGCAAGAAAATCAGCAATATGCAGCAATCTGGCTGTTGACAGGGCCTAATATGGGAGGAAAATCAACTTTTTTGCGGCAAAATGCTCTTATTGCTATTATGGCGCAAATGGGATCCTTCGTTCCAGCGACTTCAGCACATATTGGTGTCGTTGACCGCCTGTTTAGTCGTGTCGGGGCTTCCGATGATCTTGCACGGGGGCGCTCAACCTTTATGATGGAAATGGTTGAAACAGCAACGATTCTCAATCATGCTAGCCACCATTCCCTTGTTATTCTTGATGAAATAGGGCGTGGGACATCAACTTTTGATGGACTTTCTATTGCTTGGGCTGCCGTTGAGTATCTCCATGAATTTAACCATTGTCGTGCTATTCTCGCTACCCATTTTCATGAAATGACTGCACTTACCGAAAAACTTGACAGATTGCATAATGTAACCATGAAAGTCAAAAATTGGGATGGTAATGTAGTTTTTCTTCATGAGGTCACACCAGGAGCTGCTGACCGTTCCTATGGTGTACAAGTCGCAAAGCTTGCTGGACTTCCCCCAGCCGTTATTACACGAGCAACAGATGTACTCCATCAATTAGAACAAGGTGAAATGGCTGGAAAAGGACATAAACTCATTGATGATTTACCACTCTTTTCTCTTAAAGCAACATCTCCCGTCAATGAAGCAAGAAATAAACATTGTGTACTTCACGAAGCTTTAAAAAATATCCATCCCGATGAACTCTCTCCTAAACAAGCTTTAGAAGCAATTTACCACCTCAAACAGCTTGAAAAGAGTAACTCTTTATAGAAAACGGATGTTATTTTTTATTAAAAAGTCTTCTTAATAGGAGATAAAGTATCCCTTTTTGATACGCAACAGCACAAACTGTTGTTTACAGTATTCCCATCTCTTTTCTACACGATATATTTTGATAAGTGTAATGCATATAGAGGCAAAATCCTATGCATTATATTTCATATTTCCTTAGGTCAATATTGACCCGTATACAAAAAATTGGTCAATACGGACTATTTTACAAGATAGTCGTTTTTTGTAAAGATTATCATGAAATCTCCTCCACCTTGCAAATACGCAATATTTAATGAATTATGCTTTTTCACAATCAATATTATTGTTATCATAGCAACAGTTTTAGTTTAAAGCTGTCGGTGTTGGGATGCCACCCCATTTTGCATAATAAATTCACAGATAATGGGTTCTCGCATTTTCTTCACATTTTAAGTTATAAAGAGCTCTTTTACTGTTTTCATATGAACTATATAATCAGATATATCACAGCAGCATTTTATTTTCCTAAATATCCTTAAACTCCTTCCCGCACCTCAAAGGATAAAGATTTTCATTCGAATCAAGTCTGCAAACAGTCCAGATTCTAAGGGATTTACCTTGACTTCCTAGTCATGTGATTCACTTAAACTAAAAGCTTGATAAACAAGTCTAAGAATATTCACCCCACACTAAAAAACACTTAATATATTAAGGAGGATGTCATATATCACAGCCCTAAGTGACAGTGTTTTTACGGTACAACAAGATAATGCCACCAGTACAATACTTTCATAAATATAAGAACAGGAAATCGTAATTTCGTATAAAATTGAAATATGATATGAAACGTAATCATACCATATCTATCTTTATCTGTCTTACATAGCTGCTAAAATAAAAAATCCGCAGCAGCTTTTAGTTATATTGATAGCTTTTTAATCATACTTATCATGACTCGAAATATTCTGATAAGTTCATAAACTCATCAAATATTACGTACTGCACCCTTTGCAGCAGATGTGGTCATCGCTGCATAAGCTTTGAGAGCCTTTGAAACTTTACGTTGACGCTTCTCAATCGGTTGCCAAGCACCTTTTCCTTTTGCTTCCATCTTAGCACGGCGCTGCTTCATCTCAACGTCATCCACCAACATATGAATTCTACGATTTGGAATATCAATTTCTATGATATCCCCCTCCTCCACCAACGCAATTTCTCCTCCTTCAGCAGCTTCTGGTGAAATATGCCCTATCGAGAGCCCTGAACTTCCTCCTGAAAAACGTCCATCCGTAACAAGTGCACAAACCTTGCCCAATCCTTTAGATTTTAGATAACTTGTTGGATAAAGCATTTCTTGCATTCCTGGTCCACCACGTGGACCTTCATAACGGATTAAAACAATTTCACCTATTTTAATCTTATCAGTTAATATAGCTGAAACAGCTGAATCTTGGCTTTCAAAAATTCTTGCCGGACCTTTAAAAGTTAAAATTGATTGATCAACGCCTGCTGTTTTTACAATGCAGCCATCTTTTGCAAGATTTCCATAAAGAACTGCCAATCCTCCATCTTGTGAATATGCATGTTCCCTATCGCGAATCACACCTTTTTCACGATCAAGATCAAGGGTCTCATAGCGACAAGATTGGCTAAAAGCTGTCTGTGTTGGAATACCACCAGGAGCAGCACGATAAAATGTACGAACTGTTGGTTCATTAGTTTGTTTCACATCCCAACGGTAAAGAGCTTCTTTCATCGTTTTTGCGTGAACCGTATAAGTTGACGTATCAATGAGTCCCGCCGCATCCAGTTCGCCTAAAAGCCCCATAATACCACCAGCGCGATGAACATCTTCCATATGTACATTTGCAACAGCAGGAGCAACCTTACATAAAACAGGAACACGACGTGAAAGATGATCAATATCCGTCATGGTAAAATCCACCTCACCTTCTTGCGCCGCGGCTAAAAGATGCAGTACTGTATTGGTTGATCCCCCCATGGCAATATCAACGGTCATTGCATTTTCAAAAGCCTTGCGTGAAGCAATAGAGCGCGGCAAAACTGTTTCATCATCTTTTTCATAATAACGTTTAACCAATGCAACAATCTGTTTTCCAGCTTCTTCAAAAAGCATCCGTCGATCTGCATGTGTTGCTAACATTGATCCATTTCCGGGAAGCGAAAGCCCCAATGCTTCCGTTAAGCAATTCATGGAGTTAGCCGTAAACATTCCGGAACAAGAACCACATGTAGGACAGGCAGCACGCTCCATTTCAGCAACTTCTTCTTCTGAATTCTGTTCTGAAGCTGCTGCAACCATGGCATCGACCAAATCAACCCTTAGATCTTGATCCTTCCATTTAATCTTACCTGCTTCCATAGGACCGCCTGAAACAAAGATTGTCGGAATATTCAACCGTAAAGCAGCCATTAACATACCAGGCGTAATTTTGTCACAATTAGAAATACAGACAAGTGCATCCGCACAATGTGCATTAATCATGTACTCTACAGAATCAGCAATGATTTCACGTGAGGGCAAAGAATAGAGCATTCCATCGTGCCCCATCGCAATTCCATCATCTACAGCAATGGTATTAAATTCCTTCGCAACACCACCGGCAACTGCTATCTGTTGTGCGACTAATTGCCCAAGATCTTTTAAATGGACATGCCCTGGTACAAATTGTGTAAAAGAATTCGCAATCGCAATAATGGGTTTACCAAAATCAGTATCTTTCATCCCTGTTGCACGCCAAAGTCCACGAGCTCCTGCCATATTACGCCCGTGGGTTGATATTCTTGAACGGTAAGAAGGCATTATTTTTCCCCTCAAATAATTTCATTTTGCTTGTTGTGCTGTAACTTCATTATAAAAACAAGAGCTTTAATATTCAAAAGAGAAAAATACCTTGTACTGAGGCAGTTGAAGCACAAAATTAAAAGCTCTGCATAAACTTTTTCGTAAAGCCTTTGTTTTTCTTATTACCTGTTAATCAACATCTAATCCCTGTGCAATTCCACGTTTGAGACAAATATCAAAACGCTTTAGTGTAACACGAACTGTTCCAGATTTTTGTATGCCAGATTTGGTAAGTATATTGCATCTATCTGTTTGCGTAATTTCTGGAACAAGAAGACAGCCTAATTTGGAAAGAATATAAAGGCATCATGGTAAAAATCTATCATCTCCTTACAATTCAGCTTTACACCTTTCAAAAGCATTCATAGCAATATATTTTAAATAATGATGACGCATTATCTCATGCTTTTGTTTTTACACTCTTCAATGGAGTTACTCCCCTCGGGAAGAACAGAACACCTCAAACAAAATATACTTGTATAGCCTTTATGTACTCATTTTAAAGAAACATCTTTCAATGCACACTCGAACCTATTTCACGATAGCGCCTATGAATGGTATAAAAATCCCCGTGAATAATATAAATCTATAGAGAACATCTTCACACTTATGAAGAAGCAAACTGACATCATCATACATTTTTCTCATCCCCAATATTGCGAACATCCTTGGTAATTAAGACAATTAACAAGAGATATTTTTATTACTTTCTTCAAGCGTTTTTATCCACACGGCTCTCCCTGCGTGTGACATACAAGCAAGTGAATTTAATTGTTTTAATACAAGAGGATCTAAAATGAGAGAACCTTATGATATTCGGGACTCTCATTCCAGTTGTAAAAAATTAATTATGAATATAAACCAATACTTATCTCATTATAACTCACATTAAACCCTTTACGAAAAAACAGATAGAATGTATAAAGAGTACAGCGTTTTCTCGTAAGGTAATCTAGTGCAAAGTTACAATTTGTAGTTCATGCTCATTGGCTCCAGCAAGGGCGATAGAACGCTCATCGGATAAAATGATAGGATAACCTGTTTCACCAAAAAGAGCCCATATCGTAATTCCTGGGGTCATTGGTGGAAGATCTGGAAAATTTTTAGCCAGATCATCTGTACAAACTTTTTTTAAATAGGCAATCTGTCCCGCATCAGAGTAGGATGTGTTCTGAAACGACAAGTTTTGTTTATGTTCTCCCATTTCACTGTTCCTTTACGCCTTAACTTTTATGACTCACCACTACTGATTTTAATTGGAATCTGTTTTATTTCTTTTTTTAACTTTGGTTGATACAGATTAATTGATAAAAGACCATTTTTCAACTCTGCATTTGTAACATGCATCCCTTCCGCGAGAACAAAGGTTCGCTGGAATTGTCGCGCAGCTATACCGCGATATAAATATTGATGATTTTGGTTGTCTGTTTGTTTACCATGAATAACCAATTGATTATCATCGAGCAAAATATTAAGATGGTTAATCTTAAATCCAGCAACAGCTAAAGTTATCCGGATATGATTTGCATCATCATTTTTATGCAAACGTTCAATGTTATAGGCTGGGTAAGCCTCATCAACTTTACCGATACGTTGCAATATTTTTTCTACGGTTTCAAACCCTAAAAGAAAGGGATTGGAGAAAGGTGTCACATGTGTCATTCATGAGTATCCTCTTTAAAATGGCTTTACTTGACCAAACTCTATAAAAGTGCTCGCTGCATTCCTCTCATATGGCGAGCGTGAATGATAACTTCAAGAGAAAAGATTTAAGAGAGTTCAATGCCTCAAAGTACCATAAAATTGTCAAAAGTGCGAAATTTATCTAGTATATCATATAATGAAAATGAAATTGCAGAAATATTTCGCCGTTTTTCTGTGCAACGTCCAGCGCCTAAGAGTGATCTTATCTATACAAATATTTTTACGCTTTTGGTTGCCGTTGTGCTTTCGGCTCAAGCGACAGATGTAAGCGTTAATAAAGCGACAAAAGAATTATTTCACCTTGCTGATCAACCGGAAAAAATGGTTGCATTAGGAGAAGAAGAAATAGCACATCATATCCGTTCAATTGGTCTTTGGCGAGCAAAAGCACGCAATGTTTATGCACTTTGTAACTGTTTAATTGATTGTTATGGTGGTCAAGTACCTGATACGCGTGAAGCACTTATGTCCCTTCCTGGAGTGGGGCGCAAAACAGCTAATGTTGTTTTGAATGTTGCTTTTGGTCAGCCTACATTGGCAGTAGATACACATATTTTTCGCTTAAGCAATCGTCTTGGTTTAGCGCCTGGCAAAACACCAGAGATTGTTGAGAAAAAATTATTAAAGATTATACCAATCCATTATCTTCGTCATGCGCATCATTGGCTGATTTTACACGGACGCTATGTTTGCCAAGCACGTAAAGCACAATGTAGGCAATGCATTATTGCTGATCTATGTAAAGCAGCTATCAAAACAAATGCTATTCCGGCACCTTTAGTTGAGCTTCAAGGCAATGGAGCTCCGATTTTTTTGTAATACGGTCTTGCTATTTTGTGTGTAGTGGCTTATGGAAACACTATTAGAACTGCCCGGCAGGGCATGCCGTGGCTGTTTAAATGCTTGTTCAAGCGTTGGTCCGCTTGAGTGAATAAAATATTTTATTGAATAAATTAATGTACGGAGTAGCAAAATGCCCAAGATGAAGACCAAATCATCCGCTAAAAAGCGGTTTAAAATCACTGCGTCAGGAAAAATTAAAGTAGCAGCTGCCGGTAAGCGCCACGGTATGATTAAGCGTTCGAATAAATTTATTCGCGATGCACGTGGAACAATGGTTTTGTGTGAACAAGATGCTAAAAAAGTCGTTCAGCATTATTTGCCGAATGGTGTTTAAACCTTACGCTTTTGATTTTGAGGAGATTATAATATGGCACGTGTGAAAAGAGGTGTGACAGCACACGCTAAGCACAAAAAAGTTCTTAAACAGGCTGAAGGTTTTTACGGTCGTCGTAAAAATACCATTCGTGCAGCTAAAGCAGCAGTTGATCGTTCAAAGCAATACGCTTATCGTGATCGCAAAAATAGGAAACGTACTTTCCGTGCTTTGTGGATTCAGAGAATTAATGCGGCTGTTCGCGCAGAAGGTTTAACTTATGGACGTTTTATTGATGGCTTATCAAAAGCCGGTATTGAGGTTGATCGTAAGGTTCTTTCAGATATAGCAATCCACGAAGCAGAAGCATTTTCTGCTTTAGTAGCTTCGGCAAAAAAGGCTTTGGAATATTTAAAAGATACGACGCCTAATGCTTTTGAAGGCGCTGTCAAGTAAGCCAGTCGTGTTCTCTTAAAGCATTTATTTATTCGAGGTCCCGTGCTGGCTGTTGCGAGTGCGGGTTTTTTTTTATTAAAGAAATAGGCAAAAATATGAACGATATTGAGCGTCTGGAACAAGAAATTTGTTTAGCCTTAGAGGCAGCGGGTGATGAACAGGCACTTGAAGCAGTGCGTATTGCAGCATTGGGTAAAAAAGGTAGCATCTCTGAAAAATTAAAAGCATTAGGGAAGATGGATGCTAGCGAGCGCCATAAAGTTGGACCAGTTCTTAATGGATTAAAAAATCGTATTTTAGAATTATGGGCGCAAAAACGTGATCTTCTGAAAAGACAGGCAATAGATGCCCGTCTTTCTCGTGAAACGGTTGATGTTACCTTGCCTGTTCGCTCTTCACCTATAGAACGGGGACGCATTCATCCTATTTCACAGGTGATTGAGGAAATTATTGCCATTTATACGAAGTTGGGTTTTTCTCTTGCAGAGGGACCTGATATTGAAACAGATTATTATAATTTTACGGCATTGAATTTTCCTGAAGGGCATCCAGCACGCGAAATGCATGATACCTTCTTTTTTGATGTCGATAAAATGGGAGAACGAAAATTATTGCGGACCCATACATCACCCGTACAAATTCGCACACTAGAAAAACAAAAAGCACCGATACGGATCATTATTCCTGGAAAAACTTACCGCATGGATTCGGATGCGACGCATTCGCCCATGTTCCATCAGGTAGAAGGTCTTGTCATTGATAAAACCTCCACCATTGCCCATATGATGTGGCTACATGAAACCTTTTGTAAAGAATTTTTTGAAGTTCACTCTGTAAAAATGCGTTTTCGTCCCTCTTTTTTCCCTTTTACCGAACCATCTATGGAAGTGGATATTCAATGTGATCGTTCTGGTTCAGAAGTAAAGTTCGGAGAAGGACAGGATTGGTTGGAAATTTTAGGATGTGGAATGGTGCATCCTCATGTGTTGAAAAATGTTGGTTTAGATCCCGATGAATATCAAGGTTTCGCATGGGGAATGGGCATTGATCGTATTGCCATGTTGAAATACGGTATGCCTGATTTACGAGCTTTTTTTGATGCTGATCTGCGTTGGTTAGACCATTATGGCTTTCGTTGCTTTGATATGCCTGCTTTTTTTCCTAATAGAAATGTGTGATCTTAGTCATCGCTTTCATGTGAGGTTTTAAAATGAAATTTACGTTGTCGTGGTTAAAAGATCACTTAGAGACAGGTGCATCTTTGGATGAAATTTGTGAGAAGCTAACAGCTATAGGTCTTGAGGTTGATTACGTTGATGATCGGTCTTTTTTAAAAGGTTTTGTGATTGCAAAAGTTTTAACAGCAATAAAGCATCCTGATGCAGATAAACTCCAGATTCTGTCCGTCGATACAGGGACTTCTACACCTGTTCAAGTTGTCTGTGGGGCACCAAATGCGCGTGCAGGTCTTGTTGGTGTTCTTGCATTACCAGGCACTTATATTTCAGGACTCGATGTGACATTATCTGTAGGAAAAATCCGCGGTGTTGAAAGTTTTGGGATGATGTGTTCGCAAGCGGAGCTTGAATTATCAAATGAACATGACGGGATTATCGAACTTCCAGAAGATGCACCTATTGGAGATTCATTTGCAACTTATGCTGGTTTAGATGATCCGATCATTGATATTGGCTTGACCCCCAATCGCTCTGATTGTACAGGTGTTCGTGGTATTGCCCGTGATCTTGCTGCCGCTGGAATGGGAAAATTAAAAGAATTATCTTTGTCAAAATTTGAGCCTTCCTTTGAAACACCTCTCGATGTTTCATTAGATTTTTCGCAAGATTCATCATTATGTTTAGGTTTTGCTTGGCGTGAAGTGCGCAATGTTCAAAATGGTGCATCACCTCAGTGGATGCAACAGCGTTTGAATGCAATTGGTTTGAGACCGATTAATGCGCTTGTTGATATGACCAATTACATAAGTTTTGACCTTGGTCGTCCACTTCATGTTTTTGATGCAGATAAAATTAAAGGTAATTTGTGTGTACGTTGTGCTCGTGAGGGAGAACAGCTTCAAGCACTGAACGGAAAAATCTATCATTTGGGCGCTAAGAATTGTGTCATTGCAGATGAAGAGGGGATTGTTTCGATTGCCGGTATCATGGGCGGTGAAAGAACGAGTTGTGATGAAACAACACATCGCGTTATTATTGAATCAGCGCTTTGGGATGCACAAAGTATTGCACAAACAGGAAGAGCATTAGGTCTTATCAGTGATGCACGTTATCGATTTGAACGAGGTGTTGATCCGGCTTTTATAGAAACAGGACTTGAGATTGCAACAGAATTGGTCTTACGTCTTTGTGGTGGTGAAGTATCTAAGAAGAGAATCGTCGGCTATCAGCAACAAGAAATCAAACAGATCGCTTTTCCTTTTTCTGAAATTAAACGTTTAACAAATTTGGAAATAGATCCTGAAAAAGTCATCTCTATTTTAACAAAACTTGGATTTTTCATTGAAGGAAAAGGAGATGTCGTTACAGTAAAAGTACCATCATGGCGCCCTGATATTATGGGGAAAGCCGATTTGGTGGAAGAAGTCATGAGGATTTATGGGCTAGATAAAATTAAACCTATTCCTTTGGAAAACTTCGCAGAAGGAAAAGATCAAATTTTAACATGCGCACAAATTCGTTCACGTGCTACACGTTTGGCTTTAGTGCAACGTGGTATGAAAGAAGCGGTAACATGGTCTTTTATTTCTGAAAATCAAGCTCTCGCTTTTGGAGGAGGTCAAGAAGAGCTTAAATTGGTTAATCCTATTGCTGCTGATATGTCAATGATGCGTCCTTCCCTTTTACCTGGCTTGATTATGGCGGCACAGAGAAATGCTGATCGTGGTTTTTCCGATCTTGCTTTGTTTGAAGTTTCCAATATTTATGAAGGCGATACCCCTGATCAACAACACCGTGTTGTTAGTGGGATTCGTCGCGGAACAGAGCAATTTAAAGGAGCTGGTCGTTTTTGGAATGGAAATGCAACCGTCGTTGATGTTTTTGATGCCAAAGCAGATGCTTTAGCTATTTTAGAAGCATGCGATATGGATGTTGGGAAAGTGCAGATTGAAGTTGGAGCGCCAGATTGGTATCATCCTGGTCGTTCAGGTGTCATAAAACTTGGATCAAAGATTATTCTTGGTTTTTTTGGTGTTTTTCATCCTGCTACATTAGAAAAGTTAGATGTCAGTGGCCCTTTATGCGGCTTTGAAATTTTTCTAGACAGAATTCCAGAATCAAAGAGAAAAACGACCAAAAACCGTCCTCCTTTGAAACTCTCACCTTTTCAAATGGTGCGGCGTGATTTTGCCTTTATAGCGGATAAAACTGTTGCCTCTTCTCTTATTATTCGTGCAGCAAGTGGAGCCGATAAAAAACTTATTAATTCAGTGCAGGTTTTTGATATTTTTGAAGATTTAAGCTTTGGCGAAGATAAAAAATCTGTTGCGATTGAAGTAACTATTCAGCCCATAGAACGGACTCTAACAGATGAAGATTTAGAAAAGCTTGCCTTAAAGATCGTGGATAATGTTACCAAAATGACAGGTGCATATTTGCGCTACTGAGTATTCTCATTTTTTATGAGATATTTTACATGAAGTGGGAGCATTTTTGAGTGCTCCCTTTTTCTTTGGCATTCAAGAGCTATAGGGCTTCTTGAAAGCAGATCTCCTTACTAAAATAAGCTGCTTAAATCATCAATTTTTTCAATATGAAAAAAGCTGTTTTTAAACATCTTGAAAAGTTATTTTTTCTCTTAATCCTTCATTGCAAATGTAAAAGATAACTGCTATTGCTAAATGATAATGCAAATTATTTGCAATAAAAGAAGGCATATAAAGGAAAGAGAGAATCAATGAACGTAAGAACGTTTTTCACCATAGTTTTTGGAAGTGTTATTTTTTTTACACCCAATTTTGCTTTGTGTGCTGGTAAATTTAAAGCTGTTACGACATTCACCATCATTGCTGATATGGCACGCAATGTAGCAGGTGATGCTGCTGAGGTTGAATCCATTACAAAACCAGGTGCGGAAATTCATGAATATCAACCCACCCCACGCGATCTTATGCGTGCTCAGGGAGCTAACCTTGTATTGTGGAATGGATTAGAGTTAGAGCTTTGGTTTGAAAAGTTTTTTCAAAATATCAAGGATGTTCCAAGTGTTGTTGTTTCAAAAGGTATTGTACCCATTAAAATTGGTGAGGGCCCCTTTAGCGGTAAACCCAATCCTCATGCGTGGATGTCACCAACCTCTGCTTTGATTTACGTTGATAATATTCGCGATGCTTTTGTAAAATATGATCCTGAACATGCTGCTATTTATAAAGAGAATGCTGAAATTTATAAACAAAAAATTCGTGCAACGATTGATCCAATTAAGGCTGAATTAGAAGCCGTACCGCAAGATAAGCGTTGGCTTGTGACCAGTGAGGGAGCATTTAGCTATTTGGCGCGTGATTTTAATCTAAAAGAACTTTATTTATGGCCCATCAATGCTGACCAGCAAGGAACACCAAAGCAGGTCAAGCATGTTATTGATATGGTTCGCAAATACAATATTCATGCAGTTTTTTCTGAAAGCACTATTTCCCCTGCGCCTGCTAAGCAGGTTGCCAGAGAAACAGGGGCTAAATACGGTGGTGTTCTTTATGTTGATTCTTTAAGTGAGAAAAATGGTGAGGTACCCACTTATATTGATTTATTACGTGTCACGAGTGGGCGTATTAGCAATGCTTTATTAGAGGGAGTAAAAAGCCAATGACGAAATCTGGAATATTTGCCCAAGGAGTAACGGTAACTTATCGTAATGGACATACAGCTTTACGCGAAGTGAACTTTGAAAGTCCAAAGGGGTCTGTTACGGCATTAGTTGGTGTTAATGGATCCGGTAAGTCAACGTTATTTAAAGCGATTATGGGGTTTGTACGCCCCTCAAAGGGAAAAATTCGCATGTTTGATTTGCCCGTTGATATAGCTTTGAAAAAAAACCTTATTGCTTATGTTCCTCAAAGTGAAGATGTTGATTGGAATTTTCCTGTCTTAGTCGAAGATGTTGTAATGATGGGACGGTACGGTCATATGAATTTCTTTCGCTATGCCCGTACACAAGATTATGAAGCCGTTCGTATTGCCTTAGAACGCGTTGATATGTTGGCTTTTGCCAAGCGCCAGATTGGAGAACTT
Source organism: Bartonella sp. TS25HLJMH (assembly GCF_042193505.1). NCBI lineage: Bacteria > Pseudomonadati > Pseudomonadota > Alphaproteobacteria > Hyphomicrobiales > Bartonellaceae > Bartonella > Bartonella sp. TS25HLJMH. The sequence goes on along the minus strand of NZ_JBHILV010000001.1, from coordinate 239,176 downwards.
TCTGGTGGACAGAAAAAGCGTGTTTTCCTAGCGCGCGCTCTTGCACAGAAAGCAAAAGCTATTTTATTAGATGAGCCGTTTACAGGGGTTGACGTTACAACAGAAGATAAAATCATTGCTTTGTTACAAGATCTTCGTAAAGAAGGAGCAGTGATCTTGGTTTCAACGCACAATTTGGGTTCTGTTCGCGAATTTTGTGATCATACAGTTTTAATAAAAGGAACCGTTTTAGCTTCTGGGTTAACAGAAAAAATCTTTACAAAGGAAAATCTGGAGAAAACTTTTGGAGGGTCTTTGCACCACCATATTTTTGATCTTCAAAGCACAAAAAAAAATGATGTTTTCATAGGAAGAAAGCAGTCTGCAGTTTGTGAAGATATTGAAAGAGTGGAGCACGTTGCATGATTTCTTGGTTGCTTGAGCCACTGAGCTATCAATATATGGTGAATGCAATGTGGGTTTCTGGGTTAGTTGGGTGTGTTTGTGCCTTTCTTTCAGCTTTTTTGATGTTAAAAGGTTGGTCATTGATTGGTGATGCTCTTTCCCATTCGATTGTTCCTGGTGTAGCAGGAGCTTATCTTTTAGGATTACCTTTTTCACTCGGCGCTTTTTTTTCTGGTGGTCTTGCAGCAGCAGCAATGCTCTTTTTTAACCACCGAACAAAACTTAAAGAAGATACCATTATTGGGCTCATTTTTTCTTCCTTTTTTGCCTTTGGGTTGTTTCTCAAATCATTAAAACCAATGGCTGTTAATATTGATACGATTGTTTTGGGAAATATTTTAGCCGTTAGTTCATCAGATATTCTACAATTGGCTTTTATCGGCTTTTTTTCGTTGCTTATATTGCTTTTGAAATGGAAAGATCTTCTTGTTTCGTTATTTGATGAAACGCATGCGCATGCCATTGGATTAAATGTAAAGTTTTTAAAGATTCTCTTTTTCACATTACTTGCCGCTTGTACTGTTGCTGCTATGCAAACCGTTGGAGCATTCTTAGTCATTTGTCTTGTTGTGACACCTGGGGCAACAGCCTATCTTTTAAGTGATCGTTTCGTGAATATCTTGGTTATTGCAGTTGTAATTGGAACATTTACAAGTGTCTTGGGTGTTTATGTGAGTTATTTTTTAAATGCACAAACGGGGGGGGTTGTTGTGCTTTTTCAAGCATCTTTATTTGTTTTGGCTTTTATTTTTGCTCCTAAACATGGGTATATTGCTGCGCGCTTACGCATAAATGCGGCAAAAAAGGGTGTAATATTATCATGATTGATCAATTACTGCTTCCGTTTCAGTTTTCTTTTATGCTTAAGGGTATGCTTATTGTCATGATTCTTTCTATTCCCATGGCGATGCTTTCCTGTTTTCTTATTTTGAAAGGATGGGCGCTGTTAGGCGATGCCATTTCTCATGCAGTTTTTCCAGGTGTTGTTGTTGGTTATATGACAACACCATGGGTAATCGCATTTTTAACTTCTTTGCCATTTGCTTGGTTTCAGCATATGCGTCCAGAGAACATTACAATGACTCTGATTACTTGCGGTGCTTTTGTTGCAGGGATGGTGTGTGCACTATTAACGGGTTTTTTAGGGAGCAATAGCCGTATCAAACAGGACACGGTGATGGGAGTGGTCTTTTCTTCAATGTTTGGTTTGGGGCTTGTTTTAGCCACGTCTATTTATAGTAGCTTAGATTTGAATCATATTCTATTTGGTAATCTTTTGGGTGTTAACTGGCTTGATATAACACAAACGGCGATCATTTCTGTTGTTGTCACTTTCATTTTAGCAGCAAAATGGCGCGACTTTATGTTGTATATTTTTGATACAGTTCAAGGACATGCAATGGGGTTACCAATATCTCTACTCCACTATACCCTTCTAACGATGATTTCTCTTACAATTGTTGCGGCTTTGAAAGCTGTAGGTATCGTGCTCGTTATTTCTTTACTGATAGCACCAGGAGCAATTGCCTATCTTGTTACAAAGCGGTTTTCTTTTATGTTAATGATCGCTATACTTGTTGCAGCTTTTTCTGGTTTTTTAGGGATTTATCTCAGCTTATTTATCGGCTCTGATTCTGCTTCCACAATTGTGTTGATCTTGACGTTGATTTTTATGGCTATTTTCATGATGATTTTCTTTGGTCGAAACACAGTTCAAGAAACTTAAAAGTGTTAAAATTCATGCATATCAGCCATGCATTTTTATATATTGTTTCTCATTTCTATTTTAATTAATGTTCAGGGTGCTAGGTTATTTTTCCTCCTAATGTCTAGCAAGTGAATGCGGTACATTTTCTCCCCCCAACGCTGCATTCTTAATTAAGAGGCTGCATTGATTTATTCTGCAGCCTTTTTATTTTTTTGATTTTCTAAAATCTCTTCTCTTTTCTTGAAATCACTTAAAATGATTATCATATTGCGTAAGCTATTCGGTATTTTCAAGGAACTTATAACAACAAAGACGCTTACGCATGAAGGGGTAGAACGTAATTGTGCACTCAGACATGTAAACAGAAAAAAACAGATATAATGTTTTTTTAGAGGATTTTGCGTAGAGGAAAAAAATACAAGAAAATGAAAAAAGATTTGAAGATATCTCACCCTTTGCGTATCTGCTATTATATAGCAGGGTGGACAATGGTTATATTAGGTATTATCGGTGTAGTATTACCTATTATGCCAACTGTGCCTTTTTTGTTAGTTGCCTCATGGTGTTTTACGCGTTCTTCTCCACGTTTTCATCAATGGTTGAATAATCATCGTATTTTTGGTCCCCCTATTAAGCGATGGGAAGAAAAAAAAGCAATCTCTCCATTCATTAAAGTTTTTGCAATAATGAGTATGACAGGAGGATTTTTATCCTTTTTCGTAATGGTACACCCTCCTTTATGGATTTCCTTACTTGTTGCGGTTATATTACTGCTGATTGCCATTTATATTGTAACACGTCCATCTTCATAATGATAGAAAAGGCTTTATGAGATATTCTTTTTAGCTTCGACTTATTTGTAAAAACTATGAGGACCTTTAAGTTTTGAATATAAGCTCTCCATATCCAAAATGCATATGACGTAGTAAGCTTTTTGAAAGCAATTAATTAATAATATATTTGTGAAATGATTTTTATGAACAAAGAAGACTGTTTACGCACACTCAAAATGTTCTCACTTGGATAAACCACATTCATGGAAGAGAGTCATTATTTTTATAAGACATGTTTGTATGAATCTCTATATATACGTCATTGAAAAGTCATTGATATGATAGCCTTTTCTTTCTAAAAAGACGTTTCGTTTGTTTTCATATCTCTTAATGAGGATATAATACAAAGCAAACATCATCATCCTTGCCTTACAAAATGCACACCGATAGTCACCGTGCTATTTGTCATCCTCCAATGTTACCTTAGCAATTCCTAATGTTACAACTGTAGCTTTTCATTGGGTTTTGTATATTTTTACACTAGATTTTGTACCAATTTATTTTTTTTCAAAGAGTTTTAAAGATGTTCTCAAAGGAGGGCAAAGTCTTTTCTCATTTTTACTATGGAAACGCGCATTTAATAGTCAAAATTGTACATAAAAATAACAAATTACCACGTATTCCTACTTAATCCGATCTCTTCCCACTTAGTACAAACCTACTGTCGAGCTACAACAATAACCCTTAAAACTTGAAAACCTTCATACATACAAGGAGATGAGTGTGCTTGATTTAACAGGGTTGAAATGAGAAAAATTTATGATATTCGCACACGCTCTTTCAACATGCAAAATGATAGTATCTTATTGTACTGTATAACACCGTTATTTATGACAATGATATAAGGAAGCCCCCTTGGCTAAACTTCCCTAGCAAGTTAAGTATTTTTTTAATGCGTAGTGAATATTTTTAAGTCTGATCTGTCGATCCTTATGTAAGTGAAGCGTATGCGTGGTAGCCCAAGTAGAATCTGCTCAAAAAACAACCGAACTATTTACAGACCAGCAAAGGTTAAGAACCCTCATCCTTAGGGCAGGACAAAAATCAATCTTATAAACAATATGATGAGTCAGTATACTCATTTAAAGAACCGGAAACTACGTCTTTATAGGTCTAGCAATTCGCTTTTTATTACCAAAAAAATTGAGATAACGTTGTACTTCTTTTGAATCACCGATCGTTTTTTCAGGATTATCTGAAAGCTTTACGGCTGGTCGACCATTGGCATAGGTCACCTTACAAACAAGGGAAAGAGCATCAAGAGTTTCGATTTCCTGAGGTGCACAGCCTGTAAAGTCATTGGTAAGATCCGTGCCCCATCCAAAACTCATGCGCACTCTACCATGGAAATGATGATAGGTTTTTTCAATTGTATTGACATAAAGAGCATCAGAAAAAATTAAAAGTTTTTCGCGTGGATCTTTTCCTTTTTCTTTCCACCATTGAATAATACGTTCGCCACCTTCAATAGGGGGTGCACTATCGGGTCTGAAACCTGTCCAATCAGCGACCCAATCTGGTGCATTGCGTAAAAATGCTTCTGTACCAAAGGTATCAGGTAAAACAATGAGAAGATTTCCACCATAATAACGGTTCCAATCTTGCAAGACTTGATATGGAGCTCTGCGTAATTCATCATCGTTGTTGCTGAGAGCCGCAATAACCATGGGCAATTCGTGTGCATTGGTTCCAAGAGCTTCTAAATCCGTATCCATGGCAAGAAGAACATTAGAAGTTCCAGTAAAAGAATTACCAATGCCTTCTTTTAATGCTTCCACACACCAGCGCTGCCATAAAAAAGAATGGCGACGCCTTGTCCCAAAGTCAGATATTTTAATATCAGGCAATTTTTTGAGACGTTCAACTTTACTCCACATTTTTGCTTTAGCACGCGCATAAAGTACATCAAGAGCAAAACGATCTAGTTTTTTGATAGCTGCACGTGAACGTAATTCACTGATAATAGCAAGGGCTGGAATTTCCCACATAGAGCTATGAGCCCACGAACCATAAAAATGAAGCATATATTGGCCATCTTTGCGGGTTAGTTCATATTCTGGGAGTTGAAAATTCTCAAGCCACTGAAGAAAATCCGGTTCAAAAATTTGTTTGCGTCCATAAAATGTATTACCAGCAAGCCAGATCATTTCTTTTTTTGTAAAGCGCAAACTAAGAGCATGATCAAGTTGAGCACGTAATTCACTCTCGTCAATATCATCGGCAAGACGTATTGTTTTAGAGCGATTTATGAGGGAAAAAGTAACATTAACATCAGGATACAACCCCCAAATCATCTGTACCATAAGAAGCTTATAAAAATCCGTATCAAGAAGTGAACGAATAATGGGATCAAGTTTCCAAGTATGATTGTAAACACGTCTAGCAATATCCGGATGATTCATAACCTTTTTCTTTCAGTTTCATAAAATCTAAAATATTATGCACCAACACGGACAATATAGGCGGTGCGATATAACAACTCTACAGTTTTGGGCAAGAATAAAAAAGTCTGCTCTCTTTTTCATCTTTCATCTCTAAGATTTAACAATACGTATAATTTCATGCTGACCTGTTTTGTGTAACTTTATCCCCGCATGAACTTCGGTATATTTTTTGCCATTAACATGGAGCATATTTTTAGGTCCCCATTTTACTTTAATGGTATAAACGGCATCATAAAACTTCATTGTTGCTTCATATTTTGGCCAAATAGAGGGTAAATGTGGCTGTAAAAACAACAGGTCTCCCTGACGCTGTATTCCAAGAATAGCTTGTGTTGCAGCGCGATAAAACCAACCGGCTGAGCCTGTATACCATGTCCAACCGCCTTGACCACATCGTGGTTCAACAGAATAAATATCTGCGGCCATCACATAAGGTTCAACACGATAAGTTTCAGGATCTTGTCCATGGGTAATCGGGTTAATCATAGAAAATAACGCATAAGCTTTATCGTTTTGCCCCATTTTTGCCAATGCTAAAATACTCCAAATGGCACCATGCGTGTATTGACCACCATTTTCTCGGATTCCTGGAGGATAACCTTTTATATAACCAGGCTCAAGTGTGCTTTTGTCAAAAGGTGGCCAAAAAAGGCGAATAAGTCCGCCTTTTTTATCATAGAGATGTTCCAACATTGATGTCATTGCTTGCTTTTGATGTTCAGGCGACGCCATTTGAGAAATGACAGCCCAAGATTGAGCAATGGTATCAATTTGGCATTCATCATTGATTTTAGAACCAAGAGGTGTTCCATCATCAAAATAACCACGTCGATACCAAGCACCATCCCAACCGTTTTCCTCTAGGGATTTTGTTAAGCGTTCAAGGTATGTACTCCATATTTGCATATGGCTGTTATCACCACGTTTTTTGGCCAAAGGAATAAATGCTTTTAATGTAGTACCAAGAAACCATCCTAACCAAGTGCTCTCACCTTTTTCTTCCACACCTACCAAATTCATGCCATCATTCCAATCCCCACCTAAAATAAGAGGGATACCATGGGGTCCACAACGTTTAATGGCAAGCTCTAAAGCTAAAACACAATGTTCATAAACTGTTGCAACCTTTGAGGATTGGGTGGGTTGAAAATAAGCATCCTGTTGCCCACTTTTGAGAACATCGCCTTCAATAAAGGGAATGAGCGTATCAAGAAAGGCATCATCGCCAGTGGTATTGACATAAAGAGCTGTTGCATATGCAAGCCAAACGATATCATCAGAAATGCGCATACGAACACCAGCATTTGTATCGGGTAACCACCAATGTTGCACATCCCCTTCAAGAAATTGGTGCGCGGCGGCGTTTAACAATTGTTCACGTGCCAGTTGTGGTTCCAGCAATAATAAAGATAAGCTATCTTGTAACTGGTCACGGAAGCCAAATGCACCACTAGCTTGGTAAAATCCTGCGCGTGCCATGATGCGGCATGCATAGGTCTGATAAGGGAGCCAATGATTGACCATAATATCAAAAGAGGGATCCGGTGTTTTAACTTGAAAAGGAGAAACAAAATCGCTCCATTGCTGTTTTTGTTTTGTGAGCAGAATTTCAAAATCACTTGCACGTACGTGATTAAGTAATTTTTCAGCTTCTTGTCTATTTTCAGCACTGCCAAGATAAAAGATGATTTCTTTTGTTTGCCCTGCTTGAAGATCAATATCATAGGAAAATGCTGAACAAGGATCACATCCTGCTTCAATGGTATTCGAAAGAGCACCAGCTTTACGGATCGCAGTTGGATGCGTTACGGTTCCCGTTGCACCAATAAATTCAGCACGATTGGTTGTGGTGCTGGTTGGCATTTCAGATGCCGATAAGAATGTGACTTGTTGAGATTTTTCAATGTGATAAGGATTTTGAATAAAATGTACACCCCTTTTGTCCTCATAAGAGGAAATAATGAAGGGGGCATATTTTGTACGGGTATTTCCCAAAACCCATTCAACATAATTATAAAGGCGTAAACTGCGTGGTTTTGTCCCTTCATTCGTGAGGGTAAGACGTGAAAAGCGAACTGGTTTTTCCGGATCGAGTGTATGAGTCAGTTCTAATGCAATTTCTGAATGTGTCGATTTAAAAGTTGAAAATCCAAAACCATGACAAGCCTCATAGATAATATTTTCATCACATTCTACAGCAGAAACGGGTGAAAAACGTTTTAAAGACTGGCGATCAACCAGATAAAGTGCTTCTCCTGGCCGATTAGATGTTGGATCATTTGCCCAAGGAGTTAATTTATAATCGCGGCTATTGTTACCCCAAGTAAAAATTGCACCTTCAGCAGAGACATGAAAACCAAATTTGTGATTAGCGATGACGTTAATCCACGGGTGCGGTGTGGTTGTACGTCCATGAAGACGTATTACATAATGGTTATACTGGTTAAAACCACCGTAACCATTCCAATATTTTAGATCTTCTCCATTTATGGGAAAAGAGGATGGTTTTCGTTGGCTAATAAGACCAATGGAAGCAAAAAAATTTTGTTCAGTTTGTGTTGTAACTTGCCTTCCTTCGTTATATTTTTGGTAATCTAATTGATCATGCAATTCATGATAATTTTTATGAACTGTAAGATCAAAATCACTCTCATCAAATCGTTTAAGCTGTTCAGATAAAGAGCCATTTTGGGCATCAAGAACGATGCGCGCTGATGCAAGAAGCATTTTAAAACTTTGTTCATTTATTTTGTCACGCTGAAGCATGAAAATATGTTGGCGTTCATCTGCCTCTTGTGCGTGGTGTCGATAAGATTCACAGACCCATTCAAGAGCCCGTTGTGTATTTTGTATATAGGAAAATACTTGTTCATTGAGAATTACCAAATCAACGATGAGTCCGCGCATACGCCAATATTCGTGTGCTTTAAGGAGCTCACGCAGTACAGAGATATTTCCCTCGTTATTTAATCTAAGGAGACAGAGTGGATTGTCTCCTGAAATGGACATAGGCCAAAGATCGGACTGTTTTCCAAGCGTTTTTGCTAATATTTCAGGAGAAAGACGCCATGTTCGATCAAGGTAGATAAGCGATGTGGCATATTTTTGATAGACAATAGCTTCTTTAGGCTGGGTTCCGCTCTGATACAGTGCGACTTGTGAGCGCGTCCATGCCCTTGAAAGTTCTTTTTGAAACATATCGGGTTGTCGATAATGTTTAATATGATTATGCAGCGCTTCTTTTGTATGAGCAGCAAAAGTCCAAAAAATAAGTTCTGCTTTTCCATATGCTGAAATTTTGATACGGCATCGCAATGACATAATAGGATCAAGAACACAACCTTGACTGTTACTGAAACGAGTATTTTGGTCAAATGCAGCGGGCCGATGAATAGATCGACCCCGCCCAATAAACAGAGAGCGATCCGTTTCAGCTTCTGTCTCTTGGAGAATATCTGTTGTACTAGAGACAAAATGGGCAACATAGATTTCAGGATCGCTAGGTGAGCGTTTGCGCCTTTTAGCAAAAATTGTTTTACCTTCCTCAGCAATTTCTGTCTCTATAAACATACGGGAAAAAACAGGATGAGCTTCGTCTGTATCCATTGTGGCAAGCGCTAATTCACCATAAGAAGTCACTTCAATGAGGCGCTCTTTATTTGTCGTATTCATCAGTTGAATACGTCTACCTTCGCCACATCCTTCAGATGTAATAAGACATTCAAGTGTTGATTTTATACCATCAACCATTTTTGTATATTCAGCCTTTTCATCTGTAAAAATGCTGACAGCTTCTTCTTCAATAACACGTGTTGGCTCACTAGTAACAGACCACCACCGTCCACTATGCGTATCGCGTAAGAAGAATAAAGTACCTTGTTGATCTTCTGTTGCATCAGGAATAAAGCGCGTAATCGCATAATCGTGCCACCGACTGTAGCCAGAACCATTCGCTGTTAGCATGGTAAAATAAAAGCCATTAGACAAAAGTAACGTTTCTCGTGGTTTGAGCAACGGGTTTGTAATAATGCGCAAAGGAGCGGCGTCAAGTGCTTGAGACTTATTGCGCATACGATTAACAGCTTTGGTATGAATAATAGGAATGAGATGAGGCGCTCTTTCCTGTAACAGCAATTGCGTTGCTTCAATAATGGGATCACGGTGAAAACGGTCACGCATTCGCCCTTGAAAAATAACATTGTTAAGAGCAAGGATAGACATGCCATGATGGTGCGCATAATAATTGCGTACAACAGCGTATTTTTCCCCTGTTTTCACGCGTGAAGGGGTAAAATCGACAGAGTCATAATAACCATATGTTCCTAAAGCTCCAAGATCACGAAGTCGTTTTAAATTAGCGACAGCGCAAACAGGAGCATATTGTGCCGCTAGAAGGCTGGCATAGGGAGCAATGACAGCATTGCGTGAAAGACCACGTTGGAGTCCGAGGTTTGGAACACCAAAATGAGCGTATTGGTAATTCATTAAATGATCGCGAGCGTTAAATGCGGCCTCTGAAATACCCCATGGCAATTCCCGTTTATGAGCATATTGTATTTGACAACGAATAATCAATCGATTTGTTTGATCTAGGACAGATCCTAAAGGTTCATGCATTACGAGAGATGGCATAAGATATTCGAACATCGATCCAGACCATGATAGGAGCGCACCTTTCCAACCTATGGGTACGAGGAGTCGACCAAGACGAAACCAATGTTTAAGTTTTATGTCTCCTTTTGCGATAGCAAAAAAACTTGCAAGACGTGCTTCTGAAGCAAGTAGATCATAACAATTTTCATCGAGTTTGTTTTCTTGAACACGATATCCAATGGATAAGAGATGCCGTTTAGGCTGTTCTAAAAAGTCAAATTTCATATCAAAGGCTATTTGCCGTGCAACTATAGCCAACCTGTTTAGTTTTTTACGTAATTTTTCAGTATCACAATGAGCAGTCGCATCATGATGATAAGCGTTACAGGTATCGATAAGGCATTTAGCCCAAGAAAGCGCACGAGCAGATTCTATCGTTTGAATTTTGTGGTCAAGTTCACTGACTAAGTGCACAATATCATGGGCTGCATGTGAAAGGTCTATGATGTGAGAAGGAATCGTATTTTCTTGTTCTACAAAAGTGAAGACAGAGTCATGAAAACGAGTGATGTTTTCTTCGATTTTTTGACGTAAAGAGCGTAAATTGGGTTGATGATCTGGAATTTCTTTGACAGTTTCTTCAAGAATAGCAAGAACATCCGATAAGCCTTCCCGATCACTTTGAAAAAAAAGAGGCGGTTTTTCAGCCCATTCACTTAAGGCAGAAGCGAGTGTTATCAAATGACCGGCAAGATTTCCTGAATCAACGGTTGATACATAAGTAGGTAAAAGAGGCCTGAGTGTATCCGTTTCATACCAATTATAGAGATGACCACGGAACTTTTCCATTTTTGTAAGAGAGCGTAATGTACATTCAATACGGGTAATGGTCTCTTCAAAACCAATCCAGCCAAAATCACGTGCAGCAATAATAGAAAGGAGATAAACGCCAATATTCGTAGGAGATGTACGTTGAGCAACAAGAGGTTCAGGATCTTCTTGAAAATTATCGGGAGGCAAATAGTTGTTTTGTGCATTGACAAAGGTTGTATAATAAAGCCATGTCCGCCGTGCAATAGAGCGAAGTTTTTTTTCATCTTTTGAGGAAAGATCAAGGCTATCTTGAAAGGTTGAAGGTTGACTCACAATCCAAGCAATGAAGGGTGAAAAAAACCATGCTATCCCAAAAGGAAAAGCAATCAAGCTTGCAAAACTATCAGAAAAAAGAGAAAGTGCTACAGTAAGGACACCAATAAGCGATGCTGGTGCCATTGTAAAAACATAGAAACGCAAACTATTGGGCATTGATTTTGTTGCGGCAGAAGTTTTCCATTCAAGAAGATGCTGTTTTGAAATCGTCATACGATAGAGTGTACGAATAATCGCATCGGTCATAAAATACGCCGAATGAGCAAGAAACGTCGTTTTAAGAAATATATCAGCGCTTGTAAGAGCAGTTTTGTTCCAAATTAATTGAAAATGTCCACGCAAAGAATGATCTATATTGGACGAGACTAGCGTTTTTAATACACATAGAATGGGAGAAATGAAGGAGCTAAACAACAAGAATATTTGCCAGACAATTGCACTCTTGAAAGACAAAAAAGTCCATCCTGCAAATGCTGCGATTAACCACATAAGTGGAGTAAGAGAACGACGTAAATTATCCTGCATTTTCCAACGCGTCACGGAACTTATTTGACGGTGGGAAAAAAGATAAGGCAAAAGCTGCCAATCACCGCGAATCCAGCGATGATAACGCATAACATCAATATTATAAGCGGTTGGATAGTCTTCAATGACTTCTATGCTACTTACCAGAGCAGTACGAGCATAACCTCCTTCTAAGAGATCATGACTAAGAATAGTATTTTCTTTAATTTTGCCATCAAGCGCTTGTTCAAATGCATCAATATTATAAAGACCTTTACCGATAAAGGTACCTTCTCCTAAAAGATCTTGATAAGTATCAGAAACGGCAAAAACATAAGGATCAATGCCACGGTTGATAGAAAAAACCCGTTGGAGAATTGATGTTTTTTTTCCTGTTGTAAGAGAAGGAATAATGCGTGGTTGTAAAACGCTATAGCCTTTTACAACCTTTCCACTTTGCGGATCAAAAATGGGATGATTGAGTGGATGATTAAGCTTTCCAACAAGTTTCGCGACGCTCTCTGGAGTAAGACGTGTATCACAATCCAGCGTCATAACAAAACAGCAATCCATAGGGAGATGCGGATCGGGAGGATAAAAGCTTGTGTTTTTATCGCCTCTTAAGAGCCGATTGAGTTCATGAAGTTTTCCTCGCTTTCGTTCCCATCCCATCCAACATTTTTCGCTTGTATTATAAAGGCGTCGGCGATGTAAAAGGAAAAAAAGAGGAAGTTTATCACGATGATAACGACTATTGAGTTTCTCAATACTCTTTTGCGCATAGTGCAATAAATCAAGATCATCTTGCGTTTCTCTCAATGGAGCATCCACCCAATCTGTAATGAGTGCAAAATGAATGGCACCTTTAGGATTAGAAAGATAGTGCACTTCAAGATTGCGCACTTGTTCATCAATATCATCGCGTGATGTCATCAAAGTAGGTACAACAACCATTGTCCGTGCATGTTTTGGAATACCTTCTTTATATTCATAGCCAATGAGTTGTCTTGATGGGACAAACCATGAAACAACAGTGTTAAATAAAGCAAAAGCAGCATCGATAGTAGGAAAAAGCGCTAATACAGTAAAGCAAAAAGACATCCATGATGTCATGCCAGATATTTGTAAAAGGGCGTAAATTACAAGCAAAAGAGCGAGCGTCAGAAAAGAGACAGGAATGGCGATAACTCTCAATTTTGAGCAACAGGAAGCTCGTGTCCATTTTATGAGAAAGGGCGGGATATATCCACAAGCCTTTTCAAATATGCCACGACCATCATCAACAAGGTACCACCCCACACAAGAATGATGAGGCATATCTTTAGAAGTGGAATTTGCCATTTCTACAACTTTATGTGCAATTTCCAGCTCACTAAGAGGCGAAAAGCGTGCAACTTTTTCAATGACTTGTCGATAAATATTGCGTGAGTGAGAATCAATTTCAGAAAAATCACTATTTTTACGCAAAATAGAATCGACACAACTCACTGTTTCAAACCATGCTGTCCAATCAACATCATCTATAGCTTTAAGAGCACGGATAATATTTCCCATGGTCACACCATCTGCTGCTTGTCGGGTATGTTCATCAGCTGTTGCAATCTCTAAGCTACTGCCTTGGCTTTTCAATTGCTTTTCAAGCCAAGTTAATGCTACGGTTGAATCGACAGATGCACTACGCAAGCGATAGAATAAATGTGCTGAAAACGTTGGATCAACAGTAAATGGTTTATACTGCGTAAAGAGAGAGTGTAGATTTGTTTTATTTTCTACAAGAGAAATTTTATCAGCTACTTGACTAGCAAGATGGCGCATATGTCGCGCTTTTTCGATACGTACTGAAAGACGACGGACATTTTCAATGAGCAGCATTTGCATAACAGAAGGAAGAGCCCACAATTCACCAATTGTGAGCGCACAAACTTCTTGAAATCCATTGGTCATAGCAGTGAGTGTTTCTTGTGAAAAGCTGCTATCGGTATGCGCAATATAAAGCCAAGTTAAAGCAAAAATTCGTGGTATTTCCGCTTTGTGTGTAGAAAGAGGAAGTTGCTTTATGAAGGACTTAGGTAGATTACGACGTAGCTTTTGTATAGTTTTATCAATGGTGTAATGATTATCAATGAGCCATTGAGCAGACGGTGCGATAGTCTCATCATTTCGGGCTGCAAAATCACTGGTATGAAAGGCATTAAGAATAAGTTTCGCATTTTCATTCAATCTATTGCGAAAATCTTCTACTCCTTCATATTCAGGGAGTAAAATTTCTTTACCAGAAGCTATATCATGCCCTAAGTTATAAAGATCTTCCCGTACCTTATAAATTGCACGAAGAGGAAAATCCGTATTAATAAAATGGTTTTTTTTCTCTTTTTGAGAAAAAAAGCACTTTATGAAAGGTATTATGCACGTCATAATGTCCCATTGTTATTCAATTACATCGTTTTTTATTTAAATTGTAAGCATTTTATCTGAATAGTGAACCGTTGATAGACAAAAAAACAAACTTTTTGTTTTTAGTTGCAAGCATTTATAATTTTTTACGCAATAATTAGAAAATAAGCAGACAATTTTTTAGAAAATAAAAAGGTCACCCTAAAATGAGTGACCTTAATAACACCGTAAGCTTTAATGATTGATGATTAATCTTGTTCTTGTTTTTTTAAAGCAGCACCAAGAATATCACCAAGAGAAGCACCCGAGTCTGTAGAACCATATTGTGCAACAGCTTCTTTTTCCTCTGCAATTTCTAAAGCTTTAATCGATACTGAAATTTTACGTGTTTTTTTATCAAATGCTGTGATGCGAGCATCAACCTTTTGCCCAATTGCGAAACGCTCAGGACGTTGCTCATCACGATCACGCGCGAGATCAGCACGCCGAATGGTTGTCTCAAGGTTGTGGTCAATCAATTTTACACCAATGTCATTGTCGTTAACAGCAATCACTTCGCATGTTACAACAGCACCTTTTCGCAATTCGCCAGAAGCCGCTGCTTCTCCAACTTTATCGCTGGAAAGCTGCTTAATTCCAAGAGAAATGCGCTCTTTTTCAATGTCAACATCAAGGACCACAGCTTTAACGATATCGCCTTTATTGTAAGTATCAATGACTTGTTCACCAGGACGGTTCCAATCAAGATCAGACAAATGAACCATACCGTCAACATCGCCTTCAAGCCCAATAAACAGACCAAATTCTGTTTTATTTTTAACCTCTCCTTCAATTTGCGAATTGACAGGAAATTTATTGGCAAAAGCTTCCCATGGATTTTCAAATGTTTGCTTTAAGCCAAGAGAAATACGCCGTTTAGAAGGATCAATCTCAAGAACAACCACTTCTACTTCTTGTGATGTAGACAGAATTTTTCCAGGATGAACATTTTTCTTCGTCCAGCTCATTTCAGAAACATGGATCAGCCCTTCGATTCCTGGCTCAATTTCAACAAAACCACCGTAATCAGTAATGTTGGTGACAGCACCCGTAATTTTTTTACCAATCGGATACCGAACACTGATACTTTCCCAAGGATCACTTTCAAGCTGTTTCATTCCAAGAGAAATACGGTGTGTATCTTGATTGATGCGAATAATCTGAACTTTAATCGTTTGACCAATTGTGAGGACTTCAGATGGGTGGTTAACACGCCGCCATGCCATATCTGTAACGTGCAAGAGACCATCAATCCCACCAAGATCAACAAAGGCACCATAATCTGTGATATTTTTCACTACACCTTCAACAATTTGGTTTTCTTCAAGATTTTGTACAATTTCTGAACGTTGCTCGGCGCGACTTTCTTCTAAAACAGTACGACGTGAAACCACAATATTGCCACGACGACGATCCATCTTCAAAATTTCAAAGGACTGAGAATTATGCATGAGAGGTGAAACATCACGAATGGGACGAATATCAACTTGGCTGCGCGGCAAGAAAGCAACGGCACCATCAAGATCGACTGTAAAACCACCTTTTACTTGGCTAAAGATCACTCCATCAACGCGTGCACCAGCATTGAATTTTTCCTCCAAACGGACCCAACTTTCTTCGCGCCGTGCTTTTTCACGCGATAAAACAGCTTCACCCATCGCATTTTCAATGCGTTCAATGTAAACTTCAACTTCATCGCCAACTTGCAAAGAACCGTCTTTTGCTTTAGCTCCAAATTCTTTGAGAGGAATACGTCCTTCGACTTTAAGACCAGCATCAATAATGGCCATGTCTTTTTCGATTGCAATAACACGACCTTTAACAACAGATCCTTCATTAAGATCATTGGTTTGAAAAGATTCTGTTAAAAGGGCTTCAAAATCCGCTGTTGTGGGATTGTATTGTGACATAAGAACTCCTAATATATACCTTGTGTTATAAGGTATGAGCGCTAGGTTAGTGTTAACATAAGCAACTCCCTGCCTTTCTCCTTGAATAAAGGAAAAAAAGTTAGCGCTAGGCTGGAAGTCACCTTAACGAATTTATCCAATTATATGCATTTTTATGATTGGATCAATAAAACTACATGCAATTTCAAATGTTGCTTCTATACTCAATTCTGACGTATCAAGCAAGTGGGTGTTTTTTGCTGGTTTTAGTGGACTTTGTTTGCGCATTATATCGCGACTGTCGCGCTGTTCAAGTTGAGCTAGGATTTCATGATAATTTGCTTGAACACCTTTTTTTAAAATCTCCTGGTAGCGACGTTTGGCGCGCGTTTGAACATTGGCTAGAACATAAAACTTAATATCGGCATCAGGACAAACAATAGTTCCGATATCACGTCCATCAAGCACACAGCCAGGCAAAACTTTAGCAAAGTTGCGTTGTTTTTCGACAAGAATTTTGCGTACAGCAGGGTTAATCGCTATTTTTGAAGCCGCTTCACCAAGTTCATGAGAAGAAAGAAGGGAAGGATTTAAAGTATTAAAATCAAGTTCTTTAGCATAAATAATAGCATTTTTTTCATCATTAAGAGCTAAATTTTGTTGTAAAAGCGTATGAGCAACACTACGATAAGTAAGACCAGTATCAAGATGGCGAAGACGATAATGTGCAGCAATTTTGCGTGCTAAGGTTCCTTTGCCTGAGGCTGCAGGTCCATCAATGGCAATAACAAAAGGCTTCAAGCGATTTTCCCCCCAAGTTGTTTTATAAAAGGAATAAATTCTGGAAAGCTCGTAGCGATCATTCGTTTATCATCAATGGTAACAGGTTTTTCTGATACAAGCCCAAAAATGAGAAAACACATAGCAATTCGATGATCAAGATGTGTGGAGACATGTCCACCACCCAAACCTTTGGCAGAACCTTTCCCATAAACAATAAGAAAATCTTGACCTTCTTCACAGTCTACGCAATTAATTTCGAGTCCTTGAGCAACAGCAGACAGTCGATCTGATTCTTTTACACGCAATTCTTCAATTCCTAACATCACTGTTTTGCCTTCTGCAAAGGCTGCTGCTACTGCCAAAGCAGGATATTCATCAATCATCGATGGAGCACGTTCTTTGGGCACCATAACGCCTCTAAGAACCGATGATTTTATCCGTAGATCAGCAACATCCTCTCCACCTGTTTGACGTCGGTTCAAAAATTCAATTTGAGCACCCATTTCCCACAATGTTTCGATAAGTCCTATTCGAGAGTTATTTATCAAAACATTTTCAATGGTGATATCAGAGTCTTCTACAAGAAGGGCTGCAATAATTAGAA
The DNA here is from genome assembly GCF_042193505.1 of Bartonella sp. TS25HLJMH. Lineage (NCBI taxonomy): Bacteria > Pseudomonadati > Pseudomonadota > Alphaproteobacteria > Hyphomicrobiales > Bartonellaceae > Bartonella > Bartonella sp. TS25HLJMH. The sequence goes on along the minus strand of NZ_JBHILV010000001.1, from coordinate 221,792 downwards.
AAGCAGCAGAAGAAGGATCACCCGGAATATGAATCGTTTGCCCAGTAAGATGGGGTTGACCGTTCAGATGAATCAAATGCGCACCTTCATTATCTTTTTCTATTTCAAGTTGTGCACCGAATGCTTTTAACATTTTTTCCGTATGATCTCGTGTTAGAACTGGTTCAATAACAGTTGTAATGCCGGCGGTATTGAGTCCAGCAAGCAAGACTGCTGATTTAATTTGGGAGGAAGCTATTGGAACACGGTAACGAATCGGATTAGCCATTTTCGGACCATAAAGCGTTAAAGGAAGGTGATCGTCGTGCGTTGCTTCAATTTCAACCCCCATGAGACGCAGCGGATCAAGGATACGTCCCATTGGACGTTTAGAGAGAGAAGCATCACCAATAAAGGTTGTTTTCATATGATATGGACCAACCATTCCCATAACCAAACGAGCACCCGTTCCAGCGTTTCCAAAGTCTAAAGGTTTTTGTGCAGCTAAAAGGCAACCATTCCCTGTTCCTCGTATGGTCCAGAAGTCATCTTTTTTAATAATACAGGCACCCATAGCTTGCATAGCAGCAGCTGTATTGAGTACATCAGCGCTTTCAAGTAATCCATGAATATGTGTCTCACCACTTGCTAATCCTCCCAATATAAGAGAGCGATGAGAGATTGATTTATCTCCTGGTATTTTAATTTTTCCAGAGAGACTACTCGATTTATAGGTGGTTATAGGGATTGCTTTTTGCATGGAAATTCTATTTAATTCTATCTAACTTTTATGAAATTGTGCATCCTTTAGCACATGCTTTAAAAGACGTCATGAAAAAATCACTGTGGAACAGTGTATTTATCTTTGACAAAGGCATTATTTTTCGATTAAGCACCATAAAATTTATCTTTTAATGGAATAATAGTTAATCAAAGAGGCACGGTTTATGGCAAAACAAGAACTTGGAACTAAACGTGTTGATCCAGAAACAGGAAAAAAATTTTACGATCTAAATCGCGATCCTATTGTGTCGCCCTATACAGGAATTTCTTATCCGCGTTCTTACTTTGAAGTTGCAGCAGCTGAAGCGAACAATGAGGAAGACGTTGATGCTGAAGAGCTTGATACAGCACTTGAAAAATCTGCTTTTATGCTTCTTGAAGAGGATGATGAGGATTCTAAAGATGACGATCTTCCTGATTTAGAAGATAGTGATGTAGATCTCGGTGATGACGATGATACATTTTTATCTCATGATGATGACGATGAAGATGATGACGTTACTGATATTCTCGGAGGCGGTGTTTCTAATGATGACGATGCTTAAGAGAAGTGAAAGAGGATATCTTTTCCATTGAATGTAAATTCTTCTTGATCTTCAATTTTGATCGTTCTAAAAAGCTGAAATTGTATACTTTCCTTTTGGAAAAATTTGTTTTTATAGGGGCTATAGCTCAGCTGGGAGAGCGCTTGCATGGCATGCAAGAGGTCAGCGGTTCGATCCCGCTTAGCTCCACCAAAAGGACCAGATATTCTATCAAGGGAATTAATTATAGTATTAATTATAATAGAGAATCTGTGCATCAATTTAAAAGATTTATGTGCTATTAAATCATCATTCAAATAGCGCCTGTTCCTTGCATTTTAATGATATTATAACACATTTTTAATCATTTGTTGGATTATAAAATTTTACTGTCGTAACCGTGAAAGTAGATAATTTTTATGCTTTGCACAAATACAGAAAATGATCTGTTTAACTTACGTCTTGTTTTAAAGGACAAAATTTGAATTCCCTTTATCACAATATTTCCACAAAATCATAATAATGTTGGCTATCGATATCTTTTTAAAAGGTACGAAGTACCTAAACAAAGATGAGAGAATAAAATATTAAAATATACTTCTCAATTATTGCGAATCAGAGCTTTTTTCGAGTATTTTTAGCCTGATCAAATGTCCTGCCAATTAAAAAATTGCCCACCTTGAGTAGCATCTACCTGCTTAATACCTAAGGTATATTCACGTTTAAATAACATATTGAATCAATTAATTTTGTTTCCTTGCCCGTCACAAACAAGGTTGAAGTGTGAAAGCGAAGTGGCGCCATCATTATATGTGCTAATTCCCAATGTTACCGATAATTCTTACATTTGAGAATGTTCATAAGAAACATTTTTAGTCTTTTCTTTCACAGTTTTTATCCACATGCCAATTACGCTTGTTATGTGCAAGCCAATTGTTTTTATTGATTTAACCTCAAGAGATCTGAAATGATAAAACCCTACGCCATTCGAGATTCTTACTTTAATATGATGCTCGAATTGCATTTTTTTTTGGTTGCTATTTTATACGTTAACAAAGAAAATATTCATGTAATAATCAGCCAGTAATACGCATAATGAAAATAAAAAATGAGATTAAATTTTAAAATTTTTCTTTAATAATCTCTGTTACTTAGACCTGTGCGAAATACCAGAGCCAAATAGGAGACAGTTTCCATTGTAAATTTTTTAAACAAAGGAGGTAAAAATATCGAGAGTGCACTCAAATATATTGTGTATTGCAAAAGCTTTCTGTCTCTTTGGTTTATTCTAAAAAATAACAATTTATTTCATTTGACAATCGGAAAAACGATACAGTTTTACCACGCCATAAGAAATTTGGCTCTCAAATAATTTTACCGCAAAAATTCCCTAATTGAGATTTTCAAAAATCTTCCCTAACGCCATCCACATCTCTTTAATTGCTGTTCATAGAGCCTAGATATCCTTGCCATGCGCTGTGCTGCCTGTGAAAGTGCAGCAGAGACACGCCCGCCACGCGCATAAGCACCATGTCCCATATGATAATTTAAATAAAGGCTATATGCATCATCAAATCTCACTCCATTGCGTTGAACACTTTGGCGATGGTACCAAGCAATAAAATCAGCAGAATCTGCAAAATTCGTACGCCATGCAAAAGATCTGCCCGTAGAGCGAAGATACATTGCCCATGTACTATCAAGCGCTTGAGAATAACCATAGGCTGTCGATTGACGCTTCCATGGAATAAAACCAAGTAGTTTTTTACGTGGAGGACGTGCATTGTGACGAAAGCTCGATTCCATATTAATGGTTGCAAGAATAATAGGCATAGGAATCCCATAGCGCAGTTCTGCACGTTTAGAAGCCTTACCCCAATTGTCAAAAAAACCATTTTTTTGTGCCAAAATAGCACAAGCGTTGTTTGTGTGTATGGGAGTGGTTGTTGCACACCCATCTAGCAGAAACACCAGTGCCCCTAAAAACAAAAGGTGTCGCATATTCCTATTCCTCTCGTTTAAGAAATAAAACAAGATAGAGGTACTAAAAAAGTATTACCAATCAATAAAGAACATGATCTGACTTGTGATATTTAAGAAGCTTGCTTTGCTTTATTCCTCATCAGCAAAACGCAATGTTTGCGACTGAGATAATGTTGTCATTTTTGTTGGTTCGGAGTGATTCTCTTTTAATTCGACAGTTTCAATGCGATTTGCTCGTTTCATAATTTTGGAGGACGATATCAAAATTCCCTCTATATCTTCACCTGCTTTGTGAAAGTGCTTCTGTAACGCACGAACACGCGTATCCATTCGTCCAAAATCTTCCATCAATTTTGCTACTTCTGATTGAATTAAATGCGCTTGTTCACGCATACGTGCATCTTTCATAATGGTTTGTACCACTTGGACAGAGAGCATCAACAAAGATGGTGAAACAATAATCACATGGGCTCTATTGGATTTTTGTACCAGTGCTTCAAAGTCCTCATAAATTGTTGCAAAAATCGATTCAGATGGCACAAAAAGGAAAGCAGTGTCATGGGTTTCTCCAGGAATCAAATATTTTTGTGCAATATCACGAATATGGACCTCCATATCGGTACGAAATTGGCGTTCTGCCTCTTGACGCTCTTGCGCTGATTCTGCCTTACGCATAGCATTCCAAGCCTCCAGAGGGAATTTAGCATCAACAACAAGAGAAGGGGCTTTATTGGGCATATGAATGAGACAATCTGGGCGCTTTCCATTGGAAAGAACAGCCTGAAAAGCATAAGCATTTGTTGGTAAGGCATCGGCAATAATTGCTTCCATCCGCCCCTGACCGAAAGTACCACGTGTCTGCTTATTGCTTAAAATGGACTGCAACTGAACAACTTGTCCCGTAAGCGATTGAATATTATTTTGTGCCGCATCAATTACTGCTAAACGCTCTTGCAAACGATTCAAATTTTCATAAGTGGATTTGGTCTGTACCTGAAGTGTTTGGCCTAAGCTTGTTGTCATCCCATTGAGTTGCTCACTAAGTGATTTATTCAATTCAGCCTGCCGTTGACCAAAAATTTCCGCCATCGTTTGCATTCTGCCTTGCATTTCAGCTTGTGTTCTCAGCAAGGTAGCCATCTGCATTTGTGCCTCCCGTGCGCGTTCAGCAATTTCATTTTCCAAAAATGCTTTTTTTCGATGAGAATGTACCAACATAAAAAATGCCAAACAGACAAGTAAAAATAAAAGCAAAAGCATTAGCTTAGAAAAAAACTCACCAGTGAGTATGGAAAAAAACGAATCAAACATAAATTGTAATATAACGCTCTTATTGTAAAAAAACGCAAGAATCCGTTATTCAATATTGACCAATAACAAACCATTGATTAATCTCTACTTATGCCAATGAGATCTTTAGTTACTTTACCTGATCCGATTTTACGGGAAGTGTCCAAACCCGTTGACCAGGTCGATTTAGCTCTCCAAAAACTTGCGGATGATATGTTGGAAACCATGTATAATGCTAAGGGCGTTGGTCTTGCTGCTATTCAAATTGGTATACCGCTACGTATGTTGGTTATAGATGTCTCTGGAAATTCTGAAGATGAGCAGAAAAAACCATTTGTTATTATCAACCCTGAAATTTTATGGCTTTCAGATGAGCGTAATATTTATAAAGAAGGTTGTCTTTCTATTCCTGACTATTTTGCAGAAGTTGAACGTCCTAAACGCCTTCGTGTTCGCTATCAGAACCGTGAAGGAAAACAAACAGAAATTGAAGCAGACGATCTCTTGGCAACTTGTTTGCAACATGAAATTGATCATTTAGATGGGCGCCTTTTTATTGATTACATTTCAAAGATCAAACGCGATATGGTGATACGAAAATTTAAAAAACGCGAAAAAGAAAAAAACATGCAGGAAGCAGTTTTGTAATGGCTTTACGATTAAGTTTTATGGGAACACCAGATTTTTCTGTTCCTATTTTACATGCTTTATTGGATGCAGGTCATGATGTTGTTGCTGTTTATAGTCAACCCCCTCGCCCAGCAGGACGTCGAGGACTTAAATTAATCCCTTCACCTGTTCACAATGTAGCAAAAGAGAAATCTATTCCTATCTTTACGCCACAAACACTCAAAACAATCGAACAACAGGAGCAATTTGCAGCACTTTCTGTTGATGTTGCTATTGTGGTAGCTTACGGACTCCTTTTACCCAAAGCTATTCTCGAAACACCGCGTTTTGGTTGTTTTAATGCCCACGCTTCACTCTTACCACGTTGGCGTGGTGCTGCACCTGTTCAACGAGCAATTATGGCTGGTGATAAAGAAACAGGTATTATGATCATGAAAATGGATGAAGGACTTGATACGGGACCCATCGCTCTTTCTCGCTCCATCCCCATTACTGATAACACCACCACTACTGAGCTTTTAAACAAACTTTCACATATTGGCGCAGAACTTATGATAGAAACCCTATCAACTCTTGAAAAAGGACAACTTAAACTGACCCCACAATCAGAGACAGGCATCACCTATGCTGCCAAAATCAAAAAGGAAGAGACCCGCATTGATTGGACAAAACCTGCAGAGTTTATTCATAGGCATATCCGTGCGCTCTCTTCTTCTCCTGGTTGCTGGTGCAATATGAATATTGGGGGACGAGAAGAACGTGTAAAAATTCTTGATAGTCGCTTAACAACAGGTCCTTCTCTTGAAATTGGACGGATCGAACCAGATTCTTTGATTGTCCATTGTGGACAAGGGCGGATAGAAATAACCTCTCTCCAAAGATCGGGTGGTAAAATCCTTGATAGCGCAACCTTTTTGCGAGGTGCTCATATTTCTGCTGTTTTTTAAGATGCCACGTTTTAAACTCACTCTTGAATATGATGGTTCAAATTATGCTGGTTGGCAGCGTCAAGCAAAACTTCACACTGTACAAGGAGCTCTTGAACAAGTAATCTTTTCCTTTAGTGGACAACAATTGACTATAACAACAGCAGGAAGAACCGATGCGGGCGTACACGCTACGGGACAAGTTGCGCATGTTGATTTCATAAAAAACTGGCATCCCCATACTGTACGTGATGCGCTCAATGCTCTTTTACGTAAACAGGGAGAAGCGATTTCAATCTTAAACGTACAAAATGTCCCTGATGACTTTGATGCACGATTTTCCGCTGTAAAACGCCATTATCTTTTTAAAATTCTTAATCGTCGCTCTCCACCAGCCTTAAATGCCAAACGCGTGTGGTGGTTGCCAAAGCCTCTTAATGCTGAAGCCATGCATGAAGCTGCTCAAAAGCTTGTAGGAAAACATGATTTTACCACTTTCCGTTCAGCTCATTGCCAAGCCAAAAACCCTATTCGCACCCTTGACCGTTTGGATGTTCAAAGAGAAGGTGAAGAAATTTTCCTTTATGCGCAAGCTCGTTCTTTTCTTCATCATCAAATCCGTTCATTCGCAGGAAGCCTCATGGAAGTGGGTATTGGACGTTGGACAGCTCAAGATCTCGAAGCGGCTCTTCATGCTAAAGATCGTAAACATTGTGGTGTTGTTGCTCCTCCTTCAGGTCTTTATTTAACCAAAGTAGAGTATTAATTATCCTTCAAGAGTGAACGTCTTAAAAATCATCAAGGCAGTTTATAAAAAGAACGAATTTCTTCAAAAGCTTCTGCTGCTGTATTGACAAATTTCACAAAATTAACATCAGTAGGAGAAATTGTACCTTGTTCAGACAGATACTCAAAATTGATAGTATTGCTCCAAAATTCTTTGCCAAACAATAAAATTGGTACCTGTTTCATACGCCCCGTCTGTACTAAAGTTAGCGTCTCAAACAATTCATCCAGAGTCCCAAATCCTCCAGGAAAAATAGCTAATGCTTTCGCTCGTACTAAAAAATGCATTTTGCGCATCCCCAAATAATGAAAATTGAAACACAAATGCGGCGACACATACGAATTAGGCTCTTGCTCATGTGGTAAAATAATATTCAAACCAATCGTTGGGGCACCAACATCACAAGCACCACGATTTCCCGCTTCCATAATTCCTGGTCCGCCCCCCGTAACAACCACAAATTCACGATATTCTGTCGTAGCAGAATAAAGTGAGCACAAACGCGCAAATTCTCTCGCTTCATCGTAATAATGTGACATAGCACGCAAATTTTTCTTTTGTATTTCATTTTTTGCAGCCCACGCTGCTTGCCCAGATTCAGGAATACGCGCACCACCAAACAAAACAACTGTTGATTGAATATCATATTCTTTAAGGGTTATTTCTGGCTTTAAAAATTCAAGACCAATACGTTGTGAGCGCAACTCTGGACGCATCATAAAATCTTGATCGATATAGGCTAAACGATAAGTAGACGAACGCATTTGTGCTGAGTTAGAGATTTTATGTATTTTTTGTAGAGCATCCTTCGTATGGAGAAGTGGTGTCCAATTTTCTTGCTCTCCTTTTCTTTTTTCTTTACAGCCTTTTTTCATGCACCTATCCTACTTCCTCATCGTTTTATTGACTGAACACATTTCTTCGCGTAGTTCATAGAGAATAAATCTTGAAGCTTTCAACTTGTTTAACGGAACTCTCGTCATGACCCATCTCACACAACTTGAAATGATTATTGAACAAGCTTTTGACAATCGCGATTCCATCAACACTACCACAAAAGGTGAAATCCGTGAGGGTGTCGAACATGCATTGAACCTTCTTGATAAAGGTGAAATCCGTGTTGCAGAACGACAAAAAAATGGACAATGGCATGTTCATCAATGGTTGAAAAAAGCGGTTTTGCTCTCTTTTCGACTTAATCCTATGCAAATTATCACTGGTGGAATCAATGGAACACATTGGTGGGATAAAGTTCCTTCAAAATTCTCTGGTTGGCAAGAGGCAGATTTTAAAAGTGCTGATTTTCGTTCCGTTCCTGGAGCCATTGTACGTCATTCTGCTTACATTGCACCCAACGTTATATTGATGCCATCCTTTGTTAATCTTGGTGCTTTTGTCGATGAGGGTACAATGGTTGATACATGGACCACCGTTGGTTCTTGTGCACAAATTGGTAAACATGTCCATCTTTCTGGCGGTGTTGGTATTGGAGGTGTTTTGGAACCACTGCAAGCAAATCCAACAATCATTGAAGATCATTGCTTTATCGGTGCTCGCTCTGAAATTGTTGAAGGCTGTATTATCCGTGAAGGTGCTGTTTTGGGAATGGGCGTCTTTATTGGAAAATCTACAAAGATTATTGATCGTACAACAGGTGAAATTTTTATCGGTGAGGTACCAGCCTATTCAGTGGTTGTGCCAGGTTCTTTCCCTAGAAAACCTTTACCAAATGGTGAAGCAGGACCAAGCCTTTATTGTGCCGTTATTGTAAAACGCGTTGATCAAAAAACACGAGAAAAAACATCCATTAATGATCTTTTACGTTCTTAAACACAATATTAATTCATAATAATATTTCATCGTTTTTTTTACTTAAATAATAACCTCGAATACAAGAATTCTCTCAAGTGATAAGGACTGTCATAATATTTTGAGCTTAAAAAGAGTATGATAGGTGCGCTTTGCACCTTTATGACGCGTAAAGACGGTGATGCCAAATGGATTTTATATCATTCACAGTGTATGTTACTTTATATTTTTCATAGCCCCTATTGTGAAATGGAATTTGATGCATTGAGTGATGATTCACTAAAACAAGCACACCAATATACAACATAAATGTATTTCGTTTAAAGCATTCTGTTTTACGTGAGAAGCATGACACCATTACGCAATACACAAAAACATGAAGCACAGCGCAATTCTATTTAAAAGTGTTCTTTAAGCACCTGAACCAATCAACAAAAGCAAAAGCGCAATCAATGAGAGACAGTACTCCTTTTTTCATTATTTGTTCATTTTGAGCGCTTGAATAAATGCCGATTGTGGAATTTCTACTTTTCCAAATTGGCGCATCCGCTTTTTGCCTTCTTTTTGCTTTTCCAAAAGTTTGCGCTTACGCGTGACATCACCCCCGTAACATTTCGCTGTTACATCTTTACGCAAAGCACGAATTGTTTCGCGCGCTATAACTTTACCACCAATAGCCGCTTGAACTGGAATCTGAAACATATGCTGGGGAATAAGATCTTTCAGTTTTTCACACATGGAACGTCCGCGCTTTTCTGCAATCGTGCGGTGCACAAGCATAGACAATGCATCTATAGACTCTCCATTTACCAAAATAGACATTTTAACTAAATCCCCTTCTGCATAATCTGCCATCTGATAATCAAAAGAAGCATAACCCTTTGAGATTGATTTTAGCCGATCATAAAAATCAAAAACAACTTCATTCAGTGGTAAATCATACGTTACCATAGCACGGGTTCCAACATAGGACAAACCAGCCTGTATCCCCCGCCGTTCTTGGCATAGTTCTAAAATTGACCCAAGATAATTATCAGGAGTCATGATTGTCGCCCGAATCCATGGTTCTTCGATTGAAGAAATTTTAACCACATCAGGCATATCCGCTGGATTGTGCAACTCTTTAACAGAACCATCATTCATATTCATGCGATAAACAACCGAAGGTGCTGTCGCGATTAAATCCAAATTAAACTCACGCTCTAACCGCTCTTGAATAATTTCAAGATGAAGAAGTCCCAAAAAGCCACAGCGAAAACCAAATCCCAAAGCCGCGGATGTTTCCATTTCAAAAGAAAAACTCGCATCATTTAAGCGTAATTTGCCCATGGCTGCACGCAAATCATCAAAATCGGCAGCATCAATTGGAAAAAGACCACAAAACACAACTGGTTGCGCCGGCTTAAAACCAGGCAAAGCATTTTCACAAGGACGGCGCTCTTCTGTAATCGTATCACCAACCCGTGTATCTGCTACTTCTTTGATAGAGGCAGTGATAAAACCAATCTCGCCTGGTCCTAACTCATCAACCTGTACCATTTTAGGTGTAAAAACCCCAACGCGCTCAACTGGGTATTTTGCTCCTGTACCCATCATACGAATGGTTTGGCCTTTTTTTAAAGTACCATCTATCACCCGTACCAAAACAATGACACCAAGATATGCATCATACCAGCTATCAACCAACATTGCTTTCAAGGGATTTGCAACATCGCCTGTATGTGGAGGTGGTAATTGTGTAACAATTGCCTCCAAAACATCAGGAACACCCAAACCTGTTTTTGCTGATATTTCTACTGCTTGAGATGTATCAATGCCTATCACATCTTCAATTTGTTCTTTAACACGCTCAGGTTCTGCTGCTGGAAGATCAACTTTATTGAGCACAACAACCAATTCATGGGAATTATCAATTGCTTGATAAACATTTGCTAACGTCTGCGCCTCTACACCTTGGCTTGCATCCACCACCAACAGAGAACCTTCACAAGCTGCCAATGAACGCGAAACCTCATAAGCAAAATCCACATGACCAGGTGTATCCATAAGATTTAAAATATAGGTTTCACCATTCTTTGCCTTATAGTGTAAACGTACCGTTTGTGCTTTAATAGTAATTCCACGTTCACGCTCAATATCCATGGAATCGAGTACTTGTTCTTTCATCTCACGTGTATCAAGCCCACCTGTTATTTGAATCAAACGATCAGCTAAAGTGGATTTACCGTGATCAATATGCGCCACGATGGAAAAATTACGAATATAATTACGATCTATTGTCATATAAGGCGATTTAGCAAAGAATAATACAAAACGCAAAGACCAATTATGCTCCGGCTTCTATCAAAAGAATATAAACCTAAAAAGCTTCTCAAAATACAACTTTTCATAACCTAAAAAATGAGGCTTTTATTTGCTAAATTAAATCCAAAGGTGCTAAAATGATATTTTCACATCTTATTTTATGACTCATATGCTGGATAAACCGGTACCATAACACATTTTGCCAGCCTCAAATGTTGCGATAATCCTTTACACTTGAAAGAGTTTATAAGAGATATGGCTTTCTTGTACAGTTTTTACCCACATGGCCCACCTTCTTGTGACGTGTAAGCAAGTAGATTTGGATTGATTTAACATGAAAACGATTTGAAGTGAGAAAGTTTTACGGTATTCAGAGTTCTAATTCAATGTAAATGATTCTATATTATCATTATAAATCAATGTGTTATAATATTTATATGATGGGCGTTTATATCATTTAGGCTTACAATAAAATTCGCAAGAAATACTTTTTTATTTATACGCAATAACCTGCTTTTTTTAGCAATCTTATATAAAATAACATGAATATCGAGGGCGTTTCTTCTCAATTTTTAAAACTTTAGAAATATGCTCTATTGAGTGATATTTTTATGTAATTTTTATACAACTTCTTCCTCCATCCATTAAAGATAAAAAACACCAATCCTCTTCGATTCATTGGATAACACATTGATTTATAATGATCGTTTATTGTTTTGCAATTTAAATGAAAACTCTGAATATTGCGAGACTCTCTCATTTTAAATCTTCTCATAATGAATCAATCAAATTTTTTGCTTCTCCATTATAAAACAGGACTAGTGTATGGATAAAAACGTTTAAGAAATGAGTAAACATGCCTCTCTCTTTCAAATGCCAAAGGCTGTCGTAATATTGAGAACTGGCAAAGAAAATGCTAGTGCCTTCTATTTTAAGATGCTCTGTGGTTTTTCTATACTTCACGCGAACCGTTAATGAATATGATGTATATTAAGAAAATTGTCTTTTTAAAAAACACGTTAATATACAACATTATGGGAGGCTGCTTTAGGTGTTCTATTTTACGTGAAAAGCGTGATCCCATGAAATAACAAAAGGAATAACGTGCAACGGTGCGTAATTTCTATTGTTCAAAAAAATTACCATGGATGTTTTTGAAAATTGTAAAGCTAAATTTAACAATAACAGTAAAGATGAGAGTTGTTTTTTGTCTTTACCACTTCATGCTTTAACTCAATGAAGGTTGACTTCCCGTTTCAGAGGTTAAGCAGACAGATAAATATTATTGCTCCAATTTGCCATACAAAAGCTGAAATAACTTATAAAGCCTCCTTTTCTTCATATTAAAAAAAGCCTCAAAAATGAAAACTTTGCAAGCAAAAATCTCATGTAATAAAATTATAACAGAAAAGGTGCATAGCTAATCAATTTTTTCAATTGCTTTATTTTTTTTACGCCATTGTGAAGGTTGTACTTCAGCCACAATGATCCCAATCAGAATAAGCAAGCCACCTAATAATGCTAACGGGGATAAATGCTCTCCAGCCAAACGCCCAACAATACCAGCCCATACAGGTTCACCTGCGTAAATGAGTGTTGCACGTGTAGGGGAAATAGACTTTTGTGCCCAATTCATAGCCAATTGAATGATGGCACTCATTAATGCCAATCCGATGCCAATACTAAACCATACCCACGAAAATTCAGGAATGCTTTCACCCATCAAAGGCATACAAGAAAATGAAAAAAAACCACTAAAAAATAACTGGATAATGGTCACACGCCGACTATCAACCTTATTGGCAAAAATTCCGATGAGGATGACTTCTCCAGCAATCGCTAAAGCGCCTAACAAAGTCAAAATTTCGCCTTTTGAAAAATCAAAATTCCCCGGCTTTTGTCCTGAAACAAGAACAAGCCCAATAAAAGCGAAAACAATACCAACCCAACAAGCAAAACGGGGAGGTTTTTTAAAAACAATCCATTGCAAGATTGGAACCATCGGTACATAAAGCGCTGTAATAAAAGCCGACTGACTACTAATAATCGTTTGAAGTCCAGCTGCTTGAAAAGCATAACCTAAAAACATGGCTAAACCAATCGCCATCCCAGCGAAAACTTCATAAACCGTTATACCTTTTATAGAGCGCCAAAAAATTGCCCCACATATAAGAGATGCAACAATAAAACGAAATCCAACAAAAAACAGGGGACCACTATAGCGTACCGCAATATGAATGACTAAAAATGTAATACCCCACAATATTGTTGCAGCAAATATTGCCAATTCTGGCTTACTTAATAAAGGATATTTAAGCTGTTTTATATTTGTCATGAAAGACTTTCTCCTCCAATTTTCCGCACAATTTATGAAACAATAAGCGTTCCAACTCCCTGTTCGGTAAACAGTTCTAGTAAAACAGAATGAGGAGTTTTACCATTTAAAATGACAACACCTTCCACACCATTTTGAAGGGCTTTCATACAAGTCTCTACTTTTGGAATCATGCCTCCTGAAATTGTCCCATTTTTGATAAGTTTCTCTGCTTCAAAAACTGTCAATTCTTTTAAAAGTTGGCCCTGTTTATCCAAAACACCAGGAACATCAGTAAGAAATAAAAGGCGTTTAGCCTCTAATGCACCAGCAATAGCCCCAGCAAAAATATCAGCATTAATATTATAGGTTTTTCCATCGCGTCCTGGAGCCACAGGAGCAAGAACTGGTATCATTTCAGAACATGCTAAAAGATCCAGCAATGTGCGATCAACTTCAATAGGCTCACCAACAAATCCCAAATCTAAAACACGTTCAATATTCGAATCAGGATCAATGACAGTTTTATAAGCCTTTTCGGCAAAAACCATATTGCCGTCCTTGCCACATAATCCTATTGCCCATTCACCCTCTGCATTGATGAGAGCAACAATTTCTTTGTTTATGGAACCGGCCAAAACCATTTCAACGACTTCAACGATCCGCTCGTCGGTTACCCGTAAACCGTTTTCAAATCGTGATTCAATCCCCATTTTCATCAAAATTTCAGCAATTTGAGGTCCTCCACCATGAACAACAACAGGGTTAATCCCCGATTGCTTTAATAGAGCAATATCACGCGCAAACGCTCGCCCCAAGGCAGGATCACCCATAGCATGACCGCCATATTTTACCACAACCGTTTCATTTTCGTATTTTTGCATATATGGTAAAGCAGACGATAGAAATGCTGCTTGTTTTTCTAAAACATCTACAGCACCGTTTTTAGCATCATCCATTAATAGAGCCTCCTCATCACTTTTTACCATCTCTTAGTGGAATTTAGGAAAAGTAATAACGAAATGAAATAAGAAAACAACTTCCTCAAAAAATTGACAGCGAAAAATTAAACAAAACAGGCGTACAAAACGTTATTATTTTATGATTTTATGTATAAAATTGAAAAGCAAAGTTCTGAAAAAATTTTAAAGTTATGCCGTACATTCGACTCGTTAGTTTACGCTTATGGATATTTAACAATGAATAAGAATATATACAACCATTGATTTTGTAAGGTAAAAACAAAATTTTCTTATAATAATAAAATTAACAGATCACCAAGATAAGAAGTAGATTGACTTAGCACTGTAACCTTATCCAAGAAATTTTTAAGACTATCAAAAATGCCAAAAATAAAATTGGTTATGAGGAATTGATATTTTATTTCAAAAAGATGGATTGTCTAATAGCTTATTTAGCTACTTCTTGGTAGGCTACTACCCTATTTGACAGTTTTAGTATAGGGCTTTTAAAAAGGCATTTTGAGTAAAACAATAAATACAAAAAATGCTGAATGCATAAAGGCAGTTATCATGACACTGGAAATTAGTCACTCAATTGCGTTCCTCTTGTATGGATAAGCCCTTTTTAAAATATCATAGATACTCAAAAATAAGACTTATCCATAAAACTCGTGAAATGTAAAAAACTATCAGCGGCAGGCACTTACCCTAAATTAATCGTTTCTCTCTTTTCTTTTCAAGAAAAAAATGCTTTTCACAGATGATAAGACTATAGAAAGCTTAATTAAAATAACCTTCCAAAAGTTTTTTCTAATCTATTCTGAGAACATTCACATATTTAACCAGAAATATTTTCAAAAAATTCTTTCATACGTGAAAAAAAGCCATGTGATTGCGGTGAGTTCTCATGATTTGAAAGTTTTTCAAATTTTTGCAATAGTTCACGTTGCTCTTGCGTTAATTTCTGTGGTGTCTCAATCGTGATATGGATGTAAAGGTCACCCCTTGCTTGCTGCCGACGCAACATGGGCATACCCTTGCCCTTAAGGCGGAACTGACGTCCATTTTGTGTCCCTTCTGGGATCTTAACACGCGCTTTAACACCATCAAGATCGGAAACTTCAAACTCTCCTCCTAAAGCAGCTGTTACCATTGAAATGGGAACGCGACAGTGAAGATCTGCTCCTTCTCGCTGAAAAAATTCATGCGGTTTAACGGAAAGAAAAATATAAAGATCACCATTGGGGCCACCACGAATACCAGCATCACCCTCACCAGAAAGGCGAATACGCGTTCCATCTTCAATACCAGCTGGAACATTCACGCTCAATGAACGTTTTTTCTCTATGCGTCGTGTCCCCTGACATTTTGGGCATGGATCTGTAATAGCTTCACCACGTCCATGACATGAAGGACATGTTCGCTCAATAGAAAAGAAACCTTGTGCAGCACGCACACGACCAGATCCATGACATGTTCCACAAACTTGCGGCTTAGAGCCCTTTCTCGCTCCTGATCCTTCACAAACATCGCACGTAACGGAACTGGGAATAGTAATTTCTGCAGTTTTTCCTGAAAATACCTCTTCTAAGGTTATTTCCATATTATAACTCAGATCTGCACCACGTTCGCGACCATCACCACGCTTACGGTGCGCACCTCCCATAATTTCGCCAAAAAAATCTTCAAAAATATCAGCAAAGCCACCACCAGAAGCAAAACCTCCAAAGGGATTTGCTCCTCCTTGACTACCGCTATTTTCAAAAGCCGCATGACCAAATCGATCATAAGCAGCACGCTTTTGGGGATCTTTAAGGACTTCGTAGGCTTCGCCAATTTCTTTGAATTTTCGCTCTGCCTCTTTATCCCCGGCGTTGCGATCAGGATGATATTGCATTGCCAACTTACGAAAAGCAGATTTCAACTTTTTATCATCACATTCACGAGTCACGCCAAGAATTTCATAATAGTCAACCTTCATCATGTATTCCTGATAATTTCTCTGTCATCCATCTTTATGGATAAGATTGCTTTTAATTTATATTTTTAGCAACAAAGTTGCAACTCACTCAAATAATAAAGCCCAGCCTTATATTTCAAAGGCCGGGTTTATAAATTAATCAACACATATGCTGACACTATTTCTTCTTATCATTAACTTCTTCAAAATCAGCATCAACAACATCGTCATTCTTTGCTTCTGTTTCAGTGTCAGCGCTCGCTGCTTGTGAAGCTTCATACATAGCCTGTCCAAGCTTCATACTGACTTCAGCTAATTTTTGCATCTTTGTTGTTACTTCTTCAGTATCACTGCCTTCAAGCGCAGATTTCAAATCAGATATCGCTGTTTCAATCTGTCCTTTTTCTTCAGCTGATACTTTATCGCCATATTCACTGAGTGATTTTTCAGTTGAATGAATAAGAGCTTCCGCTTGATTTCTAGCTTCAACACCTTCACGGCGTTTTTTATCCTCAGCTGCATGCTCTTCCGCATCCTGTACCATTTTTTCAATATCAGCATCACTTAAACCACCTGATGCCTGAATACGAATTTGATGCTCTTTACCAGTTCCCTTATCTTTGGCCGAAACATTAACAATACCATTCGCATCAATATCAAAAGTAACTTCAATTTGAGGTATACCACGTGGTGCTGGAGGAATACCAACAAGATCAAATTGAGCCAATAACTTATTATCACTCGCCATTTCCCGTTCACCTTGGAAAACACGAATAGTCACAGCACTCTGGTTATCATCAGCTGTTGAAAAAACTTGAGATTTTTTCGTTGGGATAGTGGTATTGCGCTCAATGAGACGTGTAAAAACACCACCCAAGGTTTCGATCCCCAAGGATAAAGGGGTTACATCTAGAAGCAACACGTCTTTGACATCGCCTTGCAATACCCCCCCTTGAATGGCAGCACCCATTGCAACAACTTCATCAGGATTAACGCCTTTGTGTGGATCCTTACCAAAGAAGCTTTGCACGACTTGCTGAATCTTGGGCATACGTGTCATACCACCCACTAAAACAACTTCGTCAATCTCACCGGCCTTTAATCCAGCATCTTTTAACGCAGCTTTACAAGGCTCGATGGTGCGCTGCACTAAATCGTCAACGAGAGATTCAAACTTTGCTCGAGTCAATTTCATTGTTAGGTGCTTGGGACCTGATTGATCTGCCGTGATAAATGGTAAATTGATTTCTGTTTGCTGTGACGAAGAAAGCTCAATTTTTGCTTTTTCTGCCGCTTCTTTTAAGCGCTGTAAAGCTAATTTATCATTTTTCAGATCAATTCCTTGCTCTTTTTTGAATTCATCTGCAAAATAACCAACCAAGCGCATGTCAAAGTCTTCACCCCCTAAAAACGTATCTCCATTAGTTGATTTAACTTCAAAAACGCCATCTCCAATTTCAAGTACTGAAATATCAAATGTACCACCACCAAGGTCGTAAACAGCAATTGTTTTTCCGTCTTTTTTATCCAAACCGTAAGCTAAAGCAGCAGCAGTCGGCTCATTAATAATCCGTAAAACTTCAAGTCCAGCAATTTTACCCGCATCTTTAGTCGCTTGACGTTGCGCATCATTAAAATAAGCAGGAACAGTAATAACTGCTTGTTCAACTTTTTCACCCAGATAAGATTCAGCTGTTTCCTTCATCTTTTGCAAAATCATAGCTGAAATTTGCGATGGAGAATATTTTTTCCCCGCTTCTTCAACCCATGCATCACCATTGTCACCTTTAACAATTTTATAAGGCACAAGTGCTTTATCTTTTTCAACCATAGGATCATCAAAACGACGCCCTATCAAACGTTTAACTGCAAAAACTGTCCCTTCGGGATTTGTTACCGCCTGCCGTTTAGCAGGCTGTCCAACAAGCCGCTCTCCCCCATCAGTAAAGGCAACAACGGAAGGTGTTGTTCGTGCTCCTTCTGAGTTCTCGATAACCTTTGCGTTTTTGCCATCCATAACAGCCACACAAGAGTTCGTTGTCCCCAAATCAATACCAATTACTTTTGCCATATTATAATCTCCATTCAGCAAGCTACCTCAACCTTCATAAAGCATCTTTTTAAGACAGCTCCTCATAACACTCAAAACCCATATATTGCTTCAAGCAACATAAAATAATAATAAATTGCAAGTCGCAATAAGCCTTGTTGCCTCGTATATAAGAACAGGCTTTTATTGCTACAAGAGAATAATGAGAGAAACATCTCCAAAATAAAAAATTTATTTTAAAATAGGCGCTCTAATGACCCATAAATACCATATTTATGAGAGACTTGAGATTATAATATATTTTTCTTGCAATTCTCAATAAATATATCTTTCTATAAAAATTAAAAGAACAAAAGAGTGATTGCACTCTCGCTCTTGATCTTCTCATCATTAATAAAATGATACTCACGTAAAAGCTTTTTAAAAGGCGAATAATTTATATCACGAATATTATAAATTTTCCTTGGACTAAAATAGTCATCATATCTAATGCTCATATCAGTAGAGGTATTATCTATCGATATCCTTTCAAAAATTCTCCTTTTAACGCTCTCATTGTTTACTGCTATTTGAAAGATATGCTTTAAACTCACCTAAAGCGTTTTTTCTTAACTATATAATTTTGAACTTTGAAAATATATAAAAATGCCTCTGTATAAACGCTTTAAAATACCAAGAGATGTCGTAATATTAAAAATTGGTAAAGTGGTTTATAATTGTTCTGTATTATATCTTTATTAAGTAAAATAGTAGTGCATCATAGATTTTATACCATTTACAAATACTATTATGAGGTGAATACGGAAGCATTGAGAGGTGTGTTGTCATTGTAAACTTTATTGTCTTCCTTTAAAATCCAAGAATTCTATGATTTTTATTCTCATATTCAAATCAATTTCATTTTAGCATTTCTTTCTTTTATTTTAAATAAAAGCTCTGCTAAAATAAAAAGCTATTCAAAGTGAGAATCTTATGAAGGAGGGTAAATCAATGATGACATCTATTATTAAGAAAATAACAAATCTTATCTTTAAGAATATAATACATACACAATATTCATACAAAAAGCTTATCATAAATATCGTGTGTGCTCTTCTCTTTGCTAGTGTAACCCTGCCAGCAAGTGCTCAGCAATATAAACTTGGCGACATAGAAATTCTCAATCCTTGGACACGCGAAACACCTGAAGGTATAAGAGTTGGTAGCGGTTATCTCTACATTATTAATCACAGTAATACCCCAGACCGTTTGATTTCTATTTCCACAAACGGAGTAAAAACAACAGAGATACACTCTATGGCTGTCGTTAATGATATTATGAAAATGGAAAAAATGCACAATGGCATTGAAATTCCGGGAAATGGCGAAATCACGCTTAAGCCTGGCGGTGATCATATTATGTTTATGGGGCTTTCACAACCATTCAAGTTAGGTGATAAAATTAGCGCACAATTGACATTTGAGAAAGCAGGAACGATTGATGTTGATTTCTCTGTAAACGCTATGAAAGCACCATCACCTTCTAAATCCTCTCATAGGCACTAGGCTCCTTGTTTTATAATACACACTTTTAAGAAGAAGCGTGAAATTTTTGTACGCTTCTTCTTTTTCTGTTTAATGCCATCAGTAACAAATTCTCCCCTTTAATGAATTAACTATGGTCAATTTCAGGAATACGTAAAACTTGTCCAGGATAAATTTTATCGGGAGATTTTAGCATTGGCTTATTGGCTTCAAAAATAAATGTGTTTTTATTACCTTGCCCTTTTCCATAAACCTCTTCAGCAATTTTCCAAAGATTATCACCAGATTTAACCTCATAAAAGCGAGAAGGTTTTCTAGGCGTTGTATTTGTAACCTTTAATTGATCAACATCTACAGAAGAGATACCTTGTGAATTGCCAACAACCAGCAGTGCTTTTTCAAGTGTTTCCCTGTCTGGAACTTCACCGCTTAAAATAGCTTTACCGTCTTCAACTTGAATATTGACTTTTTCTGTACCGAGTTGAAAATGATCAAATGCTCTCTTAAAATCTTTTTCTTTTGGGTCATGGTCCCCAATATCTAACTTTTCCCCTACAGTTTTAATAAAATTAAAAAATCCCATTACGACCTCCTTTCGTGTAGCAGAAACAAATTTTTGTGCATATATTGCCACATTCTTTTCTTTGCTCTTAAAACACATAGGCAGATTTTCTAAACTTCAACAATCAAAACTACATCTGTTCAATTATGAGAC
The DNA here is from genome assembly GCF_042193505.1 of Bartonella sp. TS25HLJMH. Taxonomy (NCBI): domain Bacteria; kingdom Pseudomonadati; phylum Pseudomonadota; class Alphaproteobacteria; order Hyphomicrobiales; family Bartonellaceae; genus Bartonella; species Bartonella sp. TS25HLJMH. Next base: position 201,252 of record NZ_JBHILV010000001.1, on the reverse strand, counting down.
AAATACAATAATAAACTTTGTAATAAACCTTGTTAAAAAAGCCTTTATGAAAATTTTCTCTCAAATGAAGGGATCTTAATAGACGTAGAAACATTATAAATTATGAAAGCAAAACAAGATTTTACAGTAATGACAAAAGGTTTTTTACTTTGCTACAATTTGTATCATATTTGTTTTGCAAAAAAAATATGAACTCCCATATAAATAAGTGTGGGTAATTTGCTACCACAGCAATAGAAAGGTCTAAGAAACCATGAAAGATACACCAACAATCACGCAAACGATTGTACTTGTTGATGATGATCGCAATATTTTGACATCTTTATCTTTTGCGCTTGAGACAGAAGGCTATCGGGTTGAAAGCTATACAGATGGAGCATCTGCACTCAAGGGTCTCACACTTCACCCTCCACACTTAGCTATTTTTGATATTAAAATGCCCCGAATGGATGGGATGGAACTCTTGCGTCGTTTACGTCAAAAATCTGATCTTCCAGTTATTTTTCTCACCTCTAAAGATGATGAAATTGATGAATTATTTGGTCTCAAAATGGGAGCTGATGATTTTATTACTAAACCTTTCTCCCAACGTCTTCTTATTGAACGCGTGAAAGCTATTTTGCGCCGTTCTAATGCACGTAACCAACCGCTTTCTACAGGAACTTCTTCCACCTCTTCTCTCAAACGTGGAGATCTTGTAATGGATCAAGAACGCCACACCTGTACATGGAAAGATAAACCTGTTATTTTAACCGTTACGGAGTTTTTGATTCTGCAAACCTTAGCACAAAGACCAGGAGTTGTAAAAAGTCGTGATGCTTTAATGGATGCTGCCTATAGTGATCAAGTCTACGTAGATGATCGCACCATTGATAGTCACATTAAACGTCTGCGTAAAAAGTTTAAACAAGTGGATGATGATTTTGCAATGATTGAAACACTTTATGGTGTAGGTTATCGTTTCCACGAGGTATAAAACTACTTTGTCGCAAAAATTTGAACGGCCATCAAATCGATGACAGACAATTCTCAACTGGAAACTTTACAAAAAACAACTGTTAATGGTACATCCTCAACGCCATTTCTTATGTTTGCCCGTTTGCATCTTCGAACACAACGTCTCTTTAGACAATTGCTTTTTTCCAGCCTCACACGTCGTATTGTTATATTAAATATTGCTGCCCTTGCTGTTTTAGTTACAGGCATTTTATACCTTAACCAATTTCGCGATGGTTTAATTGAAGCAAAAATTAAAAGTTTATGTACCCAAGGAAAAATTATTGCTGGAGCTATTGCTGCTTCTGCAACAGTAGATACAAATTCTATCCTCATTGACCCCCAAAAACTCTTAGAGTTACAAACTGGTGAAAGCGTTACACCCGCCCCTCAATCAACCGATTCTTGGGATTTCCCTATTAACCCTGAGCAAGTTGCCCCTCTTTTACGGCGTCTCATCACCCCTAAAACGACAAGAGCACGTATCTATGATCGTGATGCTACTCTCCTTCTTGATTCGCGCGTTCTTTATTCTAGTGGAGAAGTTTTTAGTTATGATTTACCCCCGCTTAAAACAGAACAAAGCATGTGGGATCGCCTTACTTCATGGTATTCAAGCACATTTTATGGCAAAGGTATTGCTCTTGACAGAGAACAAACAAAAACCAGTGGTATTGCTTATCCAGAAGTGTACCGCGCATTAAACGGATCTCTTGCTACGGCTAAAAGACGCAACAGACAAGGTCAATTAATTGTTTCTGTTGCTGTTCCTGTACAACGCTATCGCGCAGTAGTTGGAGCTCTTCTTCTTTCAACCACTGGTTCTGATATTGATAACATTGTAAAAGGTGAAAGACTGGTTATCTTTAAAGTTTTTGCCGTTGTAGGCAGCGTACTTTTGGTTCTTTCTCTCTTTTTGGCCCATACGATTGCCCATCCATTAAGTAAATTATCTGCCTCGGCTAATCGAGTGCGTAATGGCAATAATCAGCGTGTAGAAATTCCTGATTTTTCAATGCGTGAAGATGAAATTGGCCACCTTTCAACCTCTATTCGTGATATGACTAATGCCCTTTATATGCGTATTGAAGCCATTGAGCGCTTTGCTGCTGATGTAAGCCACGAATTAAAAAATCCTCTCACCTCCCTACGCAGTGCTGTTGAAACTCTCCCTCTGGCTAAAAATGAAGAAGCACAAGAGAAATTGCTTGAAATTATTCAACATGATGTGCGCCGTCTTGATCGGTTGATTACAGATATTTCTGATGCATCGCGGCTCGACGCAGAGCTTGCACGAGAAACCGCAGAGATTGTTGATATGACACCGCTTTTGGAAAGTCTTGTTCATGCTGTTCAGGAAGTGTATCGTAATACGCAAACCATTGATATAAGCCTTAATATTGTCCCACGTCCTCATGGAAAAGCCTATCTTGTATTGGGACATGAACTCCGTTTAGGGCAAGTGATTTCAAACCTTCTTGAAAATGCACGTTCTTTTATTCCTCGGAATCGTGGCAAAATTTGCATTACTATGAAAAGTCATGCTTCAACCCTTATTTTAACCATTGAAGATAATGGCCCAGGTATTCGTTCAGAAAATATTGAACGTATTTTTGAGCGTTTTTATACAGATCGACCAAACGAAGATGCTTTTGGACAAAACTCTGGACTTGGCCTTTCTATTAGTCGGCAAATCATCGAGGCTCATAATGGGACAATTACAGCCGAAAATATTATTGATCTTACACTTGGAAAGTGTAAAACTGGTGCACGTTTTATTATTATGCTTCCCCTCGCTAAATAAATCTTTTATCCAAAGTAAAATGCATGACAACAGAATGTGAAATACTCCACGCAAATTGCCTTCAATTGGGCGGTAAGGGGCTGTTAATTATAGGTCCATCGGGATCAGGAAAATCAACCCTTACCCTTTCTTTGCTCGACCGTGCTGAGTGGTCAAAACGTGAAGCGAAGTTTATCAGTGATGATTATACAATGTTGCGTGCGGAAAATGGAAAACTTCACGGATACACTCCTGATAATTTAGAGGGCGGTATCGAGATTCGTGGCGTTGGTCTTTATATGATAGAATTTGAAAAGCACACAACTATCGATTGCGTTATTTTTCTCGGTCCGGAATATGAACGTTTTTCCACAAATAAAACTTTTCAATTTGAAGATTTGCATATTCCTCTTTTAAAACTTCCCTCTCTTCGTGAAGCCGATTGTACAGCCATTTGTCAAGCTATTGAAGCATTTTTGTTTAGAAAAATATGGCAAAAATCTGTCTAATTTTTTTCTAAAGATAAAAAAATCACAATTTTTGCCTTTTTTTTGCAAATTTTTCTTGGCAGCAAGACAAAGCCTTGTAAAATGTCTTTCCCACCAATATGGTCGGATCTTATTAGTTAACAGGAGTTTGCGTAAATGATTGGACTCGTGCTTGTAACGCACGGTGAGCTGGCTGTTGAATTTTTACATGCTGTGGAACATGTTGTTGGAGCGCAAGAAAAGTTCGCAACAATATGCGTTTATCCTGATGACGATATAGATCAGCGCCGGGGTGATATTATAGCCGCAGTGACTGATACAGATACGGATCATGGCGTAATCATATTAACAGATGTGTTCGGTGGAACACCATCAAATATAGCTATTCCTGCTATTGAAAAAGGACGCGTTGAAATGATTGCGGGTGTTAATTTGCCCATGCTTATTAAACTGATTTCTATTCGCAAATGTCCTGATATTTCATTATCAGACGCGTTAAGAATAGCACAAGAAGCAGGACGTAAATATATTAATGTACCAAGTATGATTTTATAGCGGATAATAAAATACCAATGTTTTCCAAAGATACCCTCCCATGTATAAGTCGTCATTTCAATATCTGTAATAAACGTGGGTTGCATGCACGTGCTTCTGCAAAATTTGTACAAACTGTTGACAATTTTAATGTTACTGTTGAAGTTGAAAAGGATGGAAAAATCGTTGGCGGATCATCAATTATGGGACTTATGATGCTAGCGGCTTCATCCGGTTGCAACCTCACCATTCGTGTTTCAGGACCAGAAGCAACAGATGCTCTTAATGCTCTTGAAAAGCTTATCAATAATAACTTTGGAGAAGAGAACTAAAACTTCTCACAAAAAAAGAAGTGTGATCATCCCTAAGATAAAAAGAGACTTCTTCTAATAATTATTTTGTTAACTTCTTCGTTTTTTCTTAATAATATCTGAGTTCATATTCGTTTAAATTGGCCTTGGATTTATCGTAGGTATAAATACTTGTAGCAATTGTGTTATACATAATATCTGTATGAGTTTTCTTTTCCATTGTTATTTGATGAATTTGCATGTTTGTTAAACATTAATGGCTGTCGCCACGTTTAAAACACATAATTAAATGTTTATAGAGATATGCTTAAAGTGGCTTTGAATCTCTTTTTGACCGCTGTAAAGATGACCCCACAATCAAAAATCTATCGACTTGCTTTATTTAGGCTGTGTTTATGGAATTGATAATGAAGGCATGAGTGATACTCTAACTCGATATCTTTGCAATAACTTCATGCAAACATGGTTTTTATGAGCATTATTTCAGATTTATAAGCTTTATAAATTCAATTTATAATTATGCTAGCCATTTTTTAGCTCTTCTTTTTCTATATGATTGACTCATTCCTAGTAGAGCAATCCATTATTCATTCATACATCATTGCGCTCGTAGTGATGTTTTCTAATTATAAGGAGATAACATGCAACGTTTGTTTAGTGCACTTCAAATTCCACAAGAAGCAACAAATGCTCTCATATCGCTGCAAAATGGCTTGCCAAATGCGCAGTGGATTAACCCGCAAAACTTCCACATCACTTTATCTTTTTTTGGTGCAATTGAGAACTCTGTAGCAGATGAGATTATTTGTGCCTTTGAAGCAATAAAGCTTCCATCTTTTGCGCTAAAAACGAGAGGTTTTGAAGTTTTTGGTTCAAAAGATGCTCCCCACTCTCTTGTTGTCCGTATTGAACCTTGTGAAACTCTTAATCTTTTACACGAACAGATGCAAAAAATCCGGAGCCGCTTGAAATTAGCTCCTGATGAAAAACAATTTATGCCTCATATCACTCTTGCACGGTTACTCGATATTAGACCTGAAGATCTTCCTGCTTATCTATCTTCTCGAGGTGATTTTTCATTTCTTCCTTTTGAGGTTGACCGATTCGTTTTACTTTTATCACCATCTCCTGAAAGCAATGCTCCTTATATTGTAAAAGGCACTTGGCTACTTCAAAAATAAAGGGTGTTTTTACACCCTTTTAAAACCTTTTTGATGAACTTCTTCAAAATTTGAAGCGGTATATGTTGTAATGCTGTTATCTCGCGTTACAGATGTTTCTGTTGAAACATTTATACCGAATCAGCTTCAACAGAAGCTTCTTTTGCTCCCCCTTTAGCTACACCAACTATCGCTGGACGTAAAACACGCTCACCGATAATGTAACCTGCCTGAACAACTTGTTGAACAGTGTTATCTGGAACATCGGCATTAGGAATTTCAAACATCGCTTGATGAAAATGAGGATCAAATTTTTGTCCCTCTGGATGAATTTTTTGCACCCCATGACGTTCTAATGCTGCCATCATGGCACGTTCAGTCATTTCAACGCCTTCTGCCAATGATTTCAAACCAGCATCACTCTCCTTTGCCCCTTCTGGAATAGCTTCTAAAGCACGATTGAGATTGTCAGAAACCGATAACATATCCCGTGCAAAATTAGCAATGGAATAAGCCTTTGCATCCGCCACATCTCGCATAGTACGGCGTCGAAGATTTTCCATATCTGCAACAAGACGTAAAAGCTGATCTTTCAGTTCTTTATTTTCATCCTGCAAAGACGCTAAAAGATCACTCACTTCATTGCTTTCTTTTTCAACGTCTTCATGTTCCTCTGTTTTATGTGTTTTTAAAAATTCATCGGCTGCCTGTTTAAGTGTATTACGATCAGCTGGATTTTTTAAATCACAATTTTCAAATGAAGCGTCAGTAAATTTGTTTTTTTCATCAGACATAAAAATTTTATTCCTTCATAAGATTCGTTATTCTCGATATCGAAATTCTACAGACAAAAATCAAGGGGTATCGATGTATATAATACAATGAGCTTTTATAGTACAAATACTTACCTGCATCATTTTAACGCAATAACTGTGACACAAGTTGAGCTGTATAATCAACCATGGGCACAATCCTTGCATAATTAAGCCGTGTAGGACCAATAACGCCTAAAGCACCAATGACTCTTTGTTGTGAATCACGATAAGGTGCTACAACTAAAGAAGAACCAGAAAGTGAAAATAACTTATTTTCTGAACCAATAAAAATTCGAACCCCAGAACCTTCATCCGTTAAATCGAGAAGCTGTGCCATACTCTCACGCGTTTCAAGATCATCAAACAAATGGCGTAACCGTTCTAAATCTTCTTCTGCTTTCACATCTTCAAGTAAATTGCTACGCCCGCGAACAATGAGGTGTATTTTATGATCAGCACCTTCTCCTCCCCAAAGAGCTAATCCCGTTTCAACAAGATGATGCGATAAATCATCAAGTGCTGCCTGTGTTTCTGCGCATAAGCGGGCAATTTCCCCTTTAGCTTCACTCAATGTACGCCCTTGGATATGGGCATTGAGAAAATTCGTTGCTTCCGTCAATTGTGCATGGGTAACCCCTTCTGGCAAATGAACAATACGATTTTCAACTTCACCTTGTTGAGTCACCAAAACGGCAAGAGCGTACTCCCTATCAAGGCGCACAAATTCAATATGTTTCAATGTTCCTTCTTGTTTTGTTGCTAAAACAAGCCCTGCCCCACGTGAAAGATCTGAAAGAACTCGGCTTGCTTGAACAAGAAAATGTTCAACCGATTGTGCATGACCAGCCTCTTTGACTTGCATTTCAATATTTTCTCGCTCTTCGTTTGGCAAATCACCCGCTTCCATAAATGCATCAACAAAAAAACGTAAACCTGATTGTGTCGGCATTCGACCCGCAGAAACATGTGGTGCATAAATCAAACCGAGATGTTCAAGATCACTCATCACATTGCGAATCGTCGCAGGCGATAATGTCTGTCGTAAAAGCCGCGAAAGATTGCGTGACCCTACAGGTTCACCATCATTAAGATAAGCTTCGACAATATGGCGAAAAATATCACGCGAACGTTCATCAAGATATTTTAGTTCATTATCAATAGTTTTGTGCTTCATCACAATTGTTTCACTACTTTTAAAATCCTCATCTCTTATATAAGTTTTGCCAAGGTTTGGTCAAATAGTCTAAAGTAGTATAAAAACATATTATCCTATTGAGTCGTAAAATGCTACCTTTCAGAGTGATGATTGATAAATTACGCAGGAGGTATTTTTTGTTAGAGTGTGTGAGAAATATTTAAGATAAGAGATGATCTGTAAAGTGGTCTGCTGTAGGGACTTGCCAAGAGAATCTAGATTATTTAAAAACCGCTGTAAATAGAAAATTTTACCCTTTAGAGCAAGCAGGAAATTGAAAATTTACCATTAAAATGCTATCATAAAAAAGACATGTCTTTCATATCTTTGCAAGGTTATCTTCATACAAGATAAAAAATTTTATTGGAATAAAACTATCATAAAACGTGTAAAATAACCATATCTGTAAAATTAAGCAGAATGTGTGTATATGAGTATTTAAGCTAGTTTTAGCACAAAAATAGTTCCCCTTTCATTTTTGGAGAAATCTATATGAGAAGCATAGCAGATAGAAAACTTGTCATTGCTACACATAACACCAGCAAATTACATGAAATCACTACTTTAATTACGCCTTTCGGTTTAATAATACAATCAGCAAAAGAACTGGACTTGCCAGAACCAAAAGAAACGGGAAAAACATTTGAAGAAAATGCTTATATTAAAGCTTTTTCAGCAGCAAAAAAGACAGGACTTCCTGCTCTTTCTGATGATTCAGGCTTAGAGGTAGATGCATTGGAAGGTGCGCCAGGCGTTTATACCGCTGATTGGGCAATTCAAGCCGATGGCACACGTAATTTTCTAAAAGCTATGAAAAAAATAGAAAATGAACTCCAAAAAGTCGGAGCGCGAGAAAAAAGCCAACGAAAATGCCGTTTTATATCCGTCATTTGCATTGCATGGCCTGATGCTCATGCAGATTACTTCCGCGGATGCGTTGAAGGAACATTCATTTGGCCTCCACGGGGAGACAAAGGCTTTGGTTTTGATCCTATTTTTTTACCAGATGGGTATGAAAATACCTTTGGAGAAATGTCAACAGAGCAAAAACACAACTGGAAACGTAATGATCCCCCTCTTTCACATCGTGCACGTGCTTTCAAACTTTTGGCAGAAAACCTTTTAGCACTTTCATGAATGAACCTTTTGGCATTTACATTCATTGGCCCTTTTGTGCAGCTAAATGTCCTTATTGTGACTTTAATTCGCATGTTCGCATCCATGGTGTTGATCAACCACGTTTTGTCACCGCCTTTAAGCGCGAAATAGAAACGCAATACCACAAAATAGGCCCACGCCATATTACAAGTATTTTTATTGGTGGAGGAACCCCTTCTCTTATGGAGCCGCAAACTGTCGATGCCCTATTGCAAGCACTTGCAAAAAAATGGGTAGTCGATGATAAAGTTGAAATTACATTAGAAGCTAATCCATCCAGTGTGGAGGCAGAGCGCTTTCGTGGATACCGTGCGGCAGGTGTTAACCGCTTATCTCTAGGGATACAAGCGCTCAGTGATAAAGCATTGCGCAAACTTGGTCGACTCCATAATGTGGAACAAGCTCTTTGTGCCATTGTTTTAGCACGGCAAATTTTTCCACGTTTATCCTTTGATCTCATTTATGCCCGCCCCGAACAAACCCTTGAACAATGGAAATCTGAACTCGTACAAGCAATTGATTTGGCAGCGGACCATCTTTCTCTTTATCAATTGACAATCGAAGAAGGAACTGCCTTTAAACGGCTTCATGATGCAGGAAGACTTATCCTTCCCCCATCAGAGCTAGCAGCAGATCTGTATCATCTTACCCAAGAAATAACAGCACTGCATGGACTTCCTGCCTATGAAATCTCAAATCATGCAATACCCGGTGCTGAATCAGCACACAATCTTCTTTACTGGCGTTATCACCAATATGCAGGATTTGGTCCAGGAGCACATGGACGTTTCATTGAGCACACACCGAATCATTCCTCTGCCTGTTCAAAAACATTGTCATCACACCTTGAAAACCGCAAACGTTATGTCACAATAAATGAAAAGCATCCAGAACAGTGGCTTAATTTGGTAGAAACAACAGGACATGGCTGTATTGAAACGGAATATTTAACCACTGAACAACAGGCAAATGAAATGCTCCTTATGGGATTACGTCTTTGCGAAGGCTTAGAACTTATACGCTATGAAACCTTAAGTCCTAAACGCATCCCAGTGGAAAAACTGATCGATTTACAACACCAAGAATTGATAGAAATGGTGGATAACCAACGCTTAAAAGCGACAACCAAAGGACGTATTGTTCTTGATCACATCATCAGCCAACTCGCAAACTAAAGTTTTTATAACAACATACTTATTTTAATCATAATCATCATTTTTCATAAAAAAGGCCAGATTAGAATATCGTGAGATTCTCTCATTTCAAAACTATTTATAGTAAATTAGTTACCACCATTTCCTTACACCTTAAAAGTAGAGAAGCGTATGGATAAAAGCTATCACAATATTTTGAGCTAGAAAGTGTATGGTGGTCTAACTTTCTTTTTCATAAACGTAAAGATGGTTAGGAACTGTAGACTTTATACACTTCACGGAAAATTTTATACTACACTATTCATAAGCACCGTAGTGGCACGAATGTGACAAGTATTGAGAAAATTGCTACAAGTACGTGAATGCATAATACGATAATGTATTGTTCTTTATAAAATCGTGGCACCATTTAAAGAACCAAAGAAATAAGCATGAAACCATGTATCAATCTCTAATCATTTAAAAATGATATTACTCTAGATAATTTTGAAAACCGTAAAACCGAGTAAAAAAGCACGTTGATTTTCACCTTTATACCTTTATATTTTCCCTCAATCAGGTTGTGGTTGTATGTCTGTTTCAGAGATTACAAAGAATAGATACACAATACTTTTATTCTATTCTGGCATATAAAAGCTGTTGTCGCAAAAAATACCGAACCAATATTTATTTGAGATACGCAGCTGTATGATTGGTATTGATTTATAGATCACAGCAAAATCATGGGCTTTATTAAACAAATAATGCACTCAAATGGCAAATATACCAGATATGAATCGAGATTACTTTGTTAGAAAGCAAAACGATATTAATCCCATATGATCTTACTTTCGTACATGCTTATGAGTATCTGTACGCGTCCTTTAAGGTTATTTTATTAAAAAATTGAGAATAATACTAGGACACTCCTTGGCTAAAGAATTAAACGTACTACTACTAAAGAATTTCTGTGTATCTTTATCATAACCAATATTACAGCTGATTAAATAAGCTCACCTTCTATCTCGTAATGATTTTGCAATGGAAGTTTTTGGGGACAAAAAAGAAGGGGAAAATATATGAAATAAAACAAACTTAAAGCGCATTTCTATGGGCTTTACTCCAAGAGAGGCTAATTGAAACAAAAAGTACCTTTTATGAGAGTGCAGAAACCATATTAAGGCATGAGCTGTGAATGAGTGCATTTATGTTGTACGAATTTTTTACAATAGCAGCATGTTTTTGTGTGTCTCTATAGCTTCACCCTGTCATAACACAATTATGATATAATATTCACTGTTTTCCATATATGATTGCGTATTGACTTCCTTTCTACACTTTAAGAACGAATATTTTTAACCTAATATGGTCTGTAAACAGTTCTACTTCTTAAAGCAGGTCCCACTTGGCTTTCCAGTTATGTAATTTACTTAACTAAAGACTCTACAGGCAAGAATCACAACTTAAGAATATTCATCACTTATTCTAAACCCACTTAATATATTAAGTCTTACGTGTCTCATATTACCACACCTCAAATGGCAATATCTTATGGCACAATAAGATAAAGGTATTTTTGAACCAGCAATCATTTCTTCATGCAAAAAAATCGACAATAAAACGCTCATAAATAGTAGTGAGCGTTTCTACTGCATCAAGAGCTACACACTCATCTACCATATGCATCGTTTGCCCTGGTAAGCCAAATTCAACCACTGGGCAATAATCCTTAATAAATCGCGCATCTGAAGTACCACCAGAAGTGGAACATTCTGGTATATTCCCTGTTACACTTTTAATAGCATTGGATAAAGTTTGAATGAGACTATCATTTTTGGTCAAAAAAACATCCCCTAAACTTGGAATCCATTCAAGCTGATAAAAGGGATATTGATCATCATTGTTTTTTGATTGCACCAAAGCAAGACGCTTTTTAATTTCCTCCATCAGTGTTTCTTTTGTCCAAAGATTATTGTAGCGTATATTAAAATGAACTGTGGTCTGCGCTGGGATAACATTGACCGCTAAATTACCGGTATCGATGCTTGTTAGCTCTAAATTACTGGGTTGAAAATCCTCTGTCCCTTTATCTAAAGCAGTTTGTGTCAATGCTTGAATAAGCTTACTTGCTAAAGGCAAGGGATTAGCAGCCCGCTCTGGAAAAGCAACATGACCTTGGCGACCTCTCACAGTAATGATACCAGAAAGCGATCCGCGGCGACCAATTTTGATGACATCCCCAACAGTTTTTACACTTGTTGGTTCCCCCACAAGAGCCGCAGTCCATTTTTCGCCTTTTTTTTCTGCCCATTTGAGAAGTTTGATGGTACCATTAACAGCAGGTCCCTCTTCATCACCGGTAATCAAAAAACTTACCATTCCTTTAATGGACCGTTTCTCAAGAACTCGCGCTAGCGCCGCAATAAAACAAGCGATTCCGCCCTTCATATCAACAGCACCCCGCCCATATAATTTCCCCTGATCTATGACAGCTTCAAAAGGTGAATAGGTCCATTCATCCAATGCACCTGGTGGTACGACATCTGTATGACCTGCAAACATAAGATGGGGTCCTTCATTTCCCATTTTTGCATAAAGATTTTCAACATTATCTGTATTTTTATCCGTAAAAATAGGGCGTTCAACATGAAATCCCATTTTTTTCAAAAATTGTTCCAAAGTTGATAAAGCTCCTGCTTCATAAGGTGTAACAGAAGGACAACGGATAAGTCTCTGTAATAGCTGAAGTGGATCTGTAAGAATAGGCATAAGTTCCCCTTCCCATTTTTTATAAATCATCGGAACTTAAGGTTATTACGCCGAATTACAAAAAAGATAAAGCAAAAACATTGAAGACACTCAGCAAACCAAGCTGGGGAGAACAATCGTGCTGAGAGCTTCAATGGCTTCCTCATTATGCATGAGCAAGTACACACTCAACAAAACACTCAATAAAAAGTTCCGTTAAATATTGCCTTCATTGGAAAGTTTTTTACGCCTTTAAATTATATGAATCAAAATTAATTGCTTGCAATCTATGAGCATTTTCCTTCAACCAAGCACGATACGTTTTACTATCAGGACATAGTTCTTCACAAAGAGCCCAAAATCTTGGACCATGATTCATTTCAACAAGATGAGAAACCTCATGAGCAACAACATATTCCACAACTTCTTTTGGTGCCATAACAAGGCGCCAAGAAAAAGAAAGACGCTTATCTATTGAACATGACCCCCAACGACTTCTCGTATCTTTATAACAAATTGATTTGACTTTACTCTCTACTTTATGGGCATAATGTACCACCAAAGGTGTTATAATACGTGCTGCTTGTTTTTTCAAAATGTCAGCAATGCGTCTTGGGAGGTATTCTAATTGACCATAAACGATAATTTGAGGTTCTTGTTCTGCATCTCCTGCAATAATTTCCGTCACCCCACGTCCTTCTCTATGCTTTATGGAATGGCAAACACCCAATAAAGGAATCGTCGCTCCCTCTTTGAGATAAGCATTTTCATGAGAGATTTTTACACGAGCAAGACGTTCCTCAATCCAAGACCGATGCTTTTCAATAAAACCTTGAATTGTACAGAGACTTATCGCTGGTGGTGTTGTTACACAAATCCTCTGTCCGCTCGCATCAATACGTAAGGTAAGACGGCGCGCGCATTTATTTTCCCGCACCTGTACAGGTACAGAGCGATCAGAAAAAATAAAATGCTGTTTAGAAATGCTCATACATTATATCTTCATCATCAATGAATTTGACCCTTCTCCCGCATTAATTAATCCGGTCAATCAATGACTTCAATACCGTTTCGAGGCAATCCAAATCTTGCGGACGAGAAAAGCGATGATCAGCATCACGAACAAGTGTCAATGTTACATCATGGAGAGGCAAATGATCCAGTAAAGCCAATGTATGCTGATAGGGTATCTCCACATCTTCCATCCCTTGTAGAATATGGATTGGACATCCAACATCTATACATCCCCTCATGACGCAGTTGTCTCTGCCATCTTCAATAAATACTTTTGTAAAGGGAACCGGCTCCGTATAACTAATCGCAGATCGTTCAATATGCTCTGTTTCTTCTAAAATTTTCCACCCCTTTCGACCCAACCCTGATTCTATCAATGTTTGTGTAAAATCAGGAGCTGGCGCAATCAAGACCATGCCAGCAAGCTTCTTATTTTTCTGTGCTAGCATCATAGCAAGCTTGAGCGCAATCCACCCGCCCATAGAGGTGCCAATCAAAATTTGTGGACCCTCACAATAAGTTTCAAAAACCGCTAAACTTTCTTTAACCCAGCGTGAAATCGTTCCTTGAAAAAAATCACCACCTGATTCTCCATGTCCAGAGTAATCAAAACGTAAACAAGACAAATCATTCTTCTGAGCAAAACTATCAACCAACATCGCCTTATCCCCTGACATATCGGATAGATAGCCATGAAGCCAAACCAACCCTGGAGATTGCCGTCCCTTGCGATAGCGTACTGCAAGTGCGGTGTTCTCAAACGAAAAAAACTGACAAGGAATATTTTGATCCATAATTCTTTATCCTCCATAAAACAATTTCTTTAAATTAAGAAAAAAACTTTTATAATCTAAATCATTCCAAAAAGTAATAAATCAAATAATGAAAAAGGCGCGAATTATAGTTGTTTTTAGGCGCATAATTGTATATTAAATTAACTGTAGTTGAATCAAAATTAAGGAGCATAAACCATTCGTAAACCATTTAAAATGACACCTACCCAAAAAGACGGACCACGTTCAAATCAGGATATCCGAGTACCTCATGTTCAGCTTATCAATGATGAGGGACAACATCAGGGAGTTGTTGCGATACAAGAGGCTCTTGCTATGGCTGCAGATGCGGGACTTGATTTGGTTGAAATTGTACCAAATGCGGAGCCACCTGTATGTAAAATCATCGATTTGGGCAAATTAAAATATCAAACCCAAAAAAAAGCTGCTGAAACACGTAAGAAGCAAAAAGTCATAGAAATCAAAGAGATTAAGATGCGCCCAAATGTTGATGTCCATGATTATGGAGTCAAACTCAAAGCTGTTCATCGCTTTATTGATCATGGTGATAAAGTAAAGATTACTTTGCGTTTTCGTGGTCGTGAGATGGCTCACCAAGATCTTGGATTAAAGCTTCTTCAGCGTGTGAAAGAAGATACAAGTGAAATTGCCAAAATCGAATTGGAGCCAAAGCTTGAAGGCCGGCAAATGATGATGGTGATAGCACCTAAATAGTTTTGCATTGGAATAATATTTGCGTGCAACTCATCAGCATGCAACTCGTTAAAATGAGCGTATGGTATTATTTAGAGGCACCACATAGAGTTTTTGTGGTGCTTTTAAGGTTTTATAAATGTGTATAAATCCTTTTAAGAGTTTAATAATGCTTTATCGATTTATAAGAAGAATTCGTTATTTTGCATATTAAATGAGAAAGTTCAAACATCGTAAGGTCTTCTTATTTCAAGCTCTCTTATCATGCAATGCAGCAAAATTGTTTGCTTACACATCACAAACGGAGATGATACATAAAAATTATTAGAAGAGCAGAAATGTTTTTTGTGAGCCATTTCAAGTGCCAAAGGCTATCACAATATGGAAATTGGTAAATACAATGGTGAAACTCGCCGTTACCTTTTATTAAAAATTAAAAATAATGATGAACAACAAATTTTCGTTATACCTTTCACAGAAACTTTGCGCTACATTTTTCACTCTCGCCGTCGTGAAATTGATATGATGAACCTTGAAAGAAAAGGCTATTTTTGTAAAAAAGGTTAAGGAGCTTTTTAATTAAGAATGTTTCAATCTTGCATGAAATAATGGAGAATATAGAAGCACTTCATGGCTAGAAAACAAATTTCTTCTTTTGATAAACATCTTATTATCCGCCTTTTGCGAGAAAATTTTCGTAAACATATGCGTTGGTATAGTGCGGCTATTTTCTCAATGATCATCATTTCTTGTACCACAGCAACCAGTGCATGGATTATGCGGGATGTTGTTAATCAGATTATTGGTGCACAAGATTTTCCTATGATTGTTTTGATTTCTAGCTTCATTGCTTTTATCTTTATTCTCAAAGGAGTCGCAACTTTTTCCCAAACTTACTTTCTAAACAAAGCAGGAAATAGTATCATTGCTGAACAACAGCGTAAAATTTTTGCACGACTTATGGAACAAGGAGTTTCTTTTTATCATAATAACACTTCATCTGATCTTCTTGTTCGTGTAACTCATAATGCGACAGCTGTACGTAATATAATTGATACTATTATCACAACTTTTGTACGTGATTTGCTTTCCGTTAGTGGTCTGTTGCTTGTCATGTTCATTCAAAACTTTGTGTTAATCTCCATTACTTTAATCGTAGGACCACTCGCTTTTTTAGGCGTTCGAATGGCTTTAAAACGCGTTCGCCGCCTGATGGAAAAAGAGCTCCTTTCACTTGGTGAAATTATCAAAATCGTACAGGAAACGGCTGTTGGTATTCGAATCATCAAGGCCTTTTCACTAGAAGAAGTCATGAAAAAACGGATGAACAAAGCCATTTGTGATGTTGAAAAACAAACAAACAATATTGCAATACTCGAAGCTATTACCAATCCGATTATGGAAACACTCACGGGTGTTGCCATTGCAGGTATTATTTGTTTTTCCGGTTATCTTGCAACCCAACGCGCAGGTGTTCAAGGTGAATTTATGTCCTTTATTGTTGCTTTACTTTTAGCTTATGAACCTGCAAAAAGACTAGCAAATGTACGTGTCAAAATTGAATCTGGCTTGGTTAATATCCGTACGATGTTTGAAATACTCGATTGTCCCCTTACAGTTATAGAACATAAAGAAGCTAAAGATCTGAGTAAAACGCAAGGAACTATTCGTTTCGAAAATGTTTCTTTTGCATACACTAATAACAAAATGATATTGAAAGACATAAACCTAG
Source organism: Bartonella sp. TS25HLJMH (assembly GCF_042193505.1). Classification (NCBI taxonomy): domain Bacteria; kingdom Pseudomonadati; phylum Pseudomonadota; class Alphaproteobacteria; order Hyphomicrobiales; family Bartonellaceae; genus Bartonella; species Bartonella sp. TS25HLJMH. The sequence goes on along the minus strand of NZ_JBHILV010000001.1, from coordinate 184,698 downwards.
AAATAGAAGCCGGAAAAATGACAGCATTGGTAGGACCATCCGGTTCGGGAAAGTCAACCCTTATCAACCTTATTATGCGCCTCTATGACCCCACAAAAGGACGCATATTGATTAATGATCAAGACATTCGCTACACAACATTTCGCTCTCTAAGAAATCTGATGGCCTATGTAGGACAGGATACTTTTCTCTTTCAAGGAACTGTTAAATATAATATCGGGCTTGGAAAAGAAGGGGCTAGTGATGACGAAATTATCGAAGTAGCAAAAGCAGCAAATGCTCATGACTTTATTATGAGTTTGCCAAATGGTTATGATACACAGATAGGTGATAATGGCTGTAACCTTTCAGGGGGGCAAAAACAACGGCTCGCTATCGCTAGAGCAATGATTCACGATAGCGAAATTCTGATTCTTGATGAAGCAACGAGTGCGCTTGATTCACACACCGAAGCACAAATTAATGAAGCCATTCACCACCTTACCAAAGGACGCACAACAATCATTATTGCTCATCGCCTTTCAACGATTGCTCGTGCTCATAAAATTGTGGTCATACAAAATGGACAACTGATTGAACAAGGTACTCAGAAAGAATTGCTAGCAAAAGAACATGGGTTTTATAAAAAACTTCATAATATCCAGTTCAAAAACATACCTCCTAATTTCTAGATCCTTAAATAAGATTTGAAATAAAAATGGATAGAAGATAACGATCCATTTATAAAAAAGGCTTGTTACCAAGCAAAAGTATTACTTCAATCAAAAATTGGCAAAGAATTTATGGTTTATTGAAAATAAACTTCTTGGATTTAGATGAAAACTTTACTCGCTATTTTGTTGAATGCAATTGACTTTAACAATGAAACTTCAAAAACCCCCTCCCTTCCTCAAATAAGTGTTGAAACATTCATAAATGTTGTGAATCCTAAAAGAGAGAGCATAAAAGTTTGAAAAAATTGCCGCGAATTATGATGATGTATCTGAATTCATACAACCTTTATCCGTATTTATCCCTGCACTGACAATTTTTTCTCCACACATTTTAAAGGACAAAGATTCTACCCAATCTGATCTGTAAACGATCCATATTTTTATTGAGTTCGTTCCACTTGATAACAACTTATGTGATTCACTTATACAAGGCTTACCCTAAATATTCACCACGTGCTTTCAAAATACTTTTTCAAAAAGATTTACATGCTTTATATCACCAAGCCTCAAATGTCGGTCTTTTATGGTAACAGAATAGGCTGACAATTATAAATTGTACTGCAAATTATAGATACACTCAGCGTAAAAAAACATTGAAAAAATAAGAGAGGATTTATTATAAAACTTTTTTACTATCGTAGATTGCTTTAAAGCAAGCTTTGCTGTTTTTTCTACATCTGAAATTAAAGTGATATTCTTCCAATATCTTAAATTTTTGAAGAGTTTATAAATGCACAACGTTAGTGCTTATATAAGGCTATGATTTCAATATGAAAAAAACGGATGAAGAGTAAAATGACATTCCTCTTTCTTTTAACCACCTAATCTTTTAACCACCTAAATAGAAAAAATATGACATATAACTCTGATAATATTTTTACAAAAAATATCTTTTGACCTGCATTTTAATACTTTGATTTATAATCATAATTTATTACTTTATATCTTAAATAAAAGATATGATGTAATTTGCTTATTGCAAATTTTCTTTATATTTATGATGAATCAATCAAAAGCACTTGTTGTACGTCATAAGAGATATTGGATATGCATGAAAACTCTTAAGATAAGCAATAAAAATACCTCTACATTTTCAATGTGAGAAGATTGTCGGCAACATGAGAAGCTGGAAAATAGAATGATAATGCCAGCTTATATCTTTAATAAATACTTATACCTTTATTAACAATGGTAGTATGGATTTTATACTATTCATAAGAAGTACTTTATATCATTTCATAAGGTTGCTTGTGAAATAGGCTCAAGCGCACACTGAGAAATGTTTCTTTAAAACAAGCACATGAATTTGCAACACAATAGTGTTATATTTTGGAGTGTTCTGTTTGGGGGGGATTCATTCATAAGAAAAGTGATCTCATTCAAAAACACAGTAAACAATAATCTAAAATAATAGGTAATTTTTATTATTAAAAAATATTGCTTTAAATGCGTTTGAAAATAAAATCGATATTTTATAAATTCTACACTTGTCTTACGCTTTTGTTTATCGCTTTCTTTAATGGAATCACGTCCTTCACGTAAAAACAGAATGCCATTGTGTTGCAAATTCAGGTGCTTGTTTTAAAGAGACCTCTCTCAAAGTCCTCTCCAAGACCATTTCGCCATAACGTTTGTGAATTGTATAACGATAAATCCATTAAGCCCCCCATCTTTACGCTTATAGAGTAACAAGCTGGCACTATTCACACTATTTTGCCAACCCCTAATGTTGCGACAGCTCTTAGCTCTCGAGATAATTCATAAGAGGCATTTTTAGTCATTTCTTAATAGTTTTATCCACACAGGATTCCCCGCTTGTAACATGCAAACCGAATGGTTTTGATTGATTCAACATGAGAGAAATGCGCAATGAGAGAACCATACGATATTCAAAGTTCTAATTCAAGTTGAACAAAGATAATTTATCTTTATAAATCAATATTGCATACATTACATTCTTTAGGCAACAGTACGAGATGAGTTTGAGAACAAGGTAAGGTATTTCTCTAAATAAATATATAACAGCAAAATAACATACTATCTTCCGTGAAGATTTTGCTCCTTTAGAGAATAGCATAAACAAAAATCGAGTGTTTTAGATATATTTCTTCACGCTTCAAAAAAAGCTTCTTCTTTTATAGGATTTCTAGTCTATCTCTCCTTCCTCAGATTTAGAAATGAGAGACAAAAAACGAAGAAATTGTTTTTTAAAATTCAATCTTTAATAATCTCTTTCATAAAAGAGACCAATACTAGAATTTTGTTCATTTCCTATGGCACCTTTAGCTTTGAGATGACGCGAAATATCTAAATTAATTGTTCCTTTCGTCGTTCCATCGGACGCTGCTTCAAAGCCCAAATAAATATTATTGTGTATGTAGCGTCCAATACGTAAGCCCGTATTACCCTTCTCATTAACAATAACATCCAGATCATCAAGCCCAATTTTAGTTCGTAAAGTATTCAACAAAGATGTATTAGAAGCACCTGCAAGATCAGCGGCTGCTGCTGCAAGTTGAGCAATCTGAAATGGTGATAATTCATTAATAGAGCGATTAAAAATCAAACGCGCCAAAATTTCATCCTGAGGCAAATTCGGTTGTGAAGAAAAATTAATATCAAGATTATCAATCGTCCCACTTACAGTTACAGTGACTTGAATATCACCACTGTTATTGTTGGTTACAAAATAAACCGTAGGATTAAGATTACCGCTAAAACTCGCTTGTCCTTGATCAAAGTTAAGACGTTGCGAAAGAATATCAAAACGTCCACGAATCATTCTAAATTCACCAACTGGATGCACATCATTCAATGGACCAGCTAGATTAATACGTCCTCCCAATTCAGCATCTAATCCTTTTCCGCGTACAAAAAATTGATTGCGTGCTGTAATACGCATATTTGATAGAACGACAGATGAAGATTCTTGTGTAACTATACGGCTTTTGCTTTTGTCCATGTTCTTAACATCAGCACGTTCAAGTGTTGTTTGAATCGATTTAGTTAAATTCTTATTTCTAACATCAAGAAACTTGGCACTTTTAAAATTATCAGGAACAAAAACTTCAGCTTTTTCAACGATGATATCACCACCAAGAACAAGATCATTTAAAAAATGACCTGTCATTGTCATCTCACCTGATAATGTTGCCAGAATCATAGAACCATCATTATAATTGGCATTATCAAGATGAAATATCAAATTTGTCTCTAGACCATTAGAGATACGACCTGAAGCAGAAATTCTTCCCCCCTCAAACGAAGAAGCTGAAGCTTTCTCTATAAGGATGTGATCACCGTTCAATTTGCCTTCAAGCGTTATATTATTCAACCCTACATTTGTTTGTGAATCAAAAAAACTACCGTCGCCTATAGAAATATTTCCTATCAATTGTGGCTTTGATAATGCCCCATTAAGAGCTGTATCAATTCTTGCTGTACCCGTTATATGTGCACCACGCTTGGCTAATAAAAGATTAACAAAATCAAGAGGCATTACCCCTTTAACATTTAATTTTGCCTCTGAACCATTAAGAGATACAGGCCCATGGATAGAAAGATCTAATCCTTTATCTCCAGTAGCTATCATATTTTCAATATGAAAAGTCGATTTTTTATAAGAACCACGAGCATTTATATTGATTGACATCGGTCCTTTATGCGTCATAGCGGTTAAACTTTGACTAGAAAGTTCAAAATGAGCAGATGGATCCTTCATTGTTCCACCAATATCAACTTTGCCTATCATTGTCCCATCAAGCGCTTGTCCTGCAATAAAACCATTTACCAAACGTGCAGATAAATTTTGTAAATTAATATGAAGATCAAGCTTATTTTTCTCTAGAGATACATGTCCTTGAGCTTGTGCTTGTACTCCTTCTCCTGTTAAATTTGCATTCAAAGTAAGATTTTGATCTAAGGTTTTCCCCGTAGCAGAAAAAGAAAAAGGCATAATTTTTTTATCTTGAAAAGCAACGGTTGTCAGTCCCTCACCTTTTATATCGTAAGTTATATCAGGTTTTTTAAAATGACCACGAATCATAACATGCCCTGTTACACTCCCTGCTGCTCCAAGATCGGCTTTCCACAGATTAACTAAAGTAGCAGGAAGCGCATTCATTGTAAGTTGCAAATTTAGGGTATCTTGAATATTCCCTGCTAGGATGATGTTGCCTCCATTTATTGCAATTCCTAATTCATTGATTGTCATTCCATCTTTATCAAAAGCAATTATGGATGGTTTCAGCAATGTTGCATGAAAAGTGTGTTGCTTTAGATCCACCGTTTCAATTTGCACTTCTCGTTTTATACTGTCTGGAAGTTCCTCAACCATTAAACGACCAGAAAACTGTGCATTGAGAGTATCATGCAACATCGCTTGGACAGTAAAAACCGTTTGTCCATTATTTCTATCGGCGTGAGCATTTAAACGATTGACCATTATCAAAGGTGTTTGAATATGTTCTGCATTGATAACTCCTTCAAACTGTGTCATGCCAAAAGGATCGAATATGTCAGCATCTATTGCCAATTTTTTTATTTTATTCTTGGAAAAATTCAAATGGTTAACATGCGCCTTCACATTGGTTTTTTGTCTGCCATTTTGTTCATCAAAAATAAAATCTCCGTTTACTTTCCCACTACCATCCTGCAAAAATAACGCTGAAAGTACGGAAATATCATCGGCATCAATATGCAGCGCTCCTTTCAAAAAACCGCCAAGTTGTTGAGAAAGAGCACCCGTTATTTTTGCACTTCCCCCTCTAATATCGATATTTTCAAGTTTTCGAATTTTATGAGAATCTTTAAAAGAGGCCGATAAATGCAAAGGTTTCTTAGCAAAAATCCCTTCACCTTTTACCACCCCCGTTAAAGCAGTAACTGGTGCTGTATTATCTACAAGTGCATCTATGTTAAATGTTGTGTTTTGAAGTTTCTTCCCTACGATTAATGCTTCAGCAATATGGGCACATGTATTTAGTTTTATATGGCTATTGCGCCCTCTCACCGTACTTTTAATTGTAAGCGCACCACTTATCTTTGGATCTAATTTGGACAAATCAGATATTTCAGCAGATAGATCCATTTTAGCGCTTTCATCTGAAAAATAACCATTAGCCTTTATGTTTGTATATTGATTTTTCAAATTAAAATGACGAAAAATGAAATCCTTCGCATTTCGAGTAGCACCACCTGAAAGAGTGATGTTTCCTTTGAATAAACGATCAAAAGGCTGCACGCCTATTTTCATATCGTCAGCCATTCCTGATAATTGGAGATCAAAAATGCCACTCAATAAATTGATCGTTCCTTTGGCTTTAATATCTGCACTACCAGAAAGTGATTGTTTACTGAACACTTCCAAAGGAGTTAATGTTTGAGCTTTTAAACCGAGATCGCCTTTAAAAACAAAATTCTCCATTGTCCCTTTTAACCAAGAAGAAAAACCCTGAGCCGTAACACTCAGATCATGAATCAAAATTGGTTTATTCGAAACAATATCCGTATCTAGATGCACATGAACTGCTTGACTTAAATTTTCTACTAACGCTCCCTTAATCTTTTTAACCCCTTGAAGCGTTCCTTTAACCTGAACACCAACATGACGAGAAGCTGCATTATCAAGATTTTCGCTTACTCCTCCCATATCAAAAATTGCATCGCGAATATAAATATTTTTATTGCTTAAATGACCTACAACCAACCGCCCATTCCAAGATTGTTGCCCTTCGCTACCATAGTCAATGTTCAAAGCAAGAGTATTGGCAGATTTTGGCACTTCTGATACAGGCAAATGAACAGACTCCTGTTCGTTATCAAGAGCCATTTTACCATCAACAAAAAGCCGCCGCAAAAATCCATCTGCCGTTATTTCAGCATTGGCTATAACATTCATTGCTTTGCTCTGAATAACTATCTGATCAAGGTGTGTCACACCTTCTTTTGTTCTTCTTGCCTTTGCTTTTAATATTATATCAGATTCGAAGAGACTACGATATTGAGAAGGTATTAAAGGGCTCAGTGTTCCCTCTAGTTTCGTAGAAAAACTGTGTCCTTCTGGAACACTTGCAAGAATAACATTACCATCTAAAATAGAATGATGATCGGACTCTAAAGAAAGTTTGATAACCAAATCATCAAAAGTACCATCACCTTTCACGACGAGATTTAATGCTGGACGTTGTTCAATGTTAAAAATATTCGCCAAAATACCATTTTGTGGTTCGTTAGCAGAAATATCAATTTGAGCTGTACGATTACTATCAGATATCTTGGTGAGAACAGAAAAAGAACCCGGTGCATCTAAACGATGCGCCGCTATATCGACATCAAAATTACCACTCGCCAAAGTGAAATTGCCTTTTAAGGACATATCAGCAGAAAAACCAAAAAGATTCTGTTCAAATATCACATGTTGAGCTGTAAGCGTATTGATAGAAAGAGCAAGCGGCAATTTTGGTAAAGAGAACTTACCCGTCTCAAGGGAAGAAACAAAAGAAGAATTGCCTTGCGGTTTGCGTAAAAATGTAACCTGTTCTGCCGAAAGCTGGTTAATATCCATCCGCCCTCTCAGCAACGCTAGACGATTCCAATCCATTTTAGCATTGGTAATTTTAAGCCAAACCCCTTTTTTATCACTGACAGTAATAACATCAATTGATGTTTGAGAAGACAGTGTCCCTTGCATATTGTGTAAACGAACTTGACGATTGGGCGCTGAAAGCTTTCGTTCAATTAAAGAAACAAACCATGAGCGATCATCTGTTTTCATTTTGCTAGAGGGAAGAGTATCTCCTCTTTGCGCAAAAACAAAACCACCCACCCAAAAAAACAAAAATACAAAGAAGAAAGCTGATAAATGTACACCTTTTTTCATTAAAATGCTTGCCCTATACCCACATAAAAACCAATGCGAGGATCACCCTTCTCTCTCTTTAAAGGAAAAGCTAAATCAACGCGTAAAGGACCAAGACCCGTCATATAACGACCTCCTATACCGGCTCCCCATTTAATTTTTTGAGAAAAATCAAAATTCGCCTTTTCCCCTACTAAACCTCCATCAAGAAAACCGACAAACCCTATTTTATCATTTAAAGAAACACGCAACTCTGCCGATCCCTCAACAACCGCCCGTCCACCAACAACCGCATCATTTTCTGTTTTGATACCAATATTACGATAAGCATAACCACGAACAGAGCCCCCACCACCAGCAAAAAAAAGCGTATTCGCGGGGATTTGTGCTGTATCATTCCCAAGAATTGTACCAAGCTTTGCCCGAGTAGCAAAAACAAAACGATCCCCTTCATCCAACGCCCAATAAGAACGACCTTCTACTGTTACTTTTGCAACAAAGTTGCTAAAACGCATCTCATAAAAAGGTTCAATGAAAACTTCACCATATAAACCTTTTGTTGCATTAAACTTATTGTTACGACTATCGTAAATCAAACCGCTAGGGAAACCTATTGTTGTAAAATTACGGCTCCCAAAATAAATATCACGTGAATAACCATTTGAAACTTCTACAGCAGCCCGTCCCGATAGATTACCATTGAAAATATGCGTAATACCTAATCTTCCTTTGATGGCTTTTGTCGTATAATTTTCTAGAACATCTTGTTGTATTTTTAATTCTGACCTGAGATCTGTATCTGGCGTAAGTACACCAGGCTTTATAAACGTGCCACCGAAAAGATAATCAAAATTTTTAAAATTATACGATTGCTTTTTATTGCTACCAACACCATTTACTTTTGTTTCAATTTTAAGAACCTCTGCATGACCAAAAAGATTGTTATGCATCCAATAAGCTTCAAAACCAGCGCCATCTAATGTTGAATAGCTACCGCCTACACCAAAACGACGCGGTTTACGTTCTTGTACAACAAGTGCAAGAGGTAAACTGCCATCTAGATTAATGGTATCAGCCTCACGTATATTGATAGCACGAAAAACACCGAGGCGCGCAAGACGTTCATTTGCCTTAGCTAACGCATCGGAATCGTATTTCTGACCTAGCTTCAATCCGGTCATCCATGCGATATAAGCTGAATCTACACGTGGTTTCTTACTTATATTACGCACACTTAAAGGACCATAATGAGCCTTTTTTCCAAGATCAACAACAATCCGTCCTTCAACACGCAACGCAGCATGATCAGCCACGACCTCACTCTTCATAATTTTAGCTTTGGCATAACCTTGTTGACGCCATCCTTCTATCGCCCATTTTTCTGCTTTCAAAATGGTTTCAGATTTAGCAATAGCCCCAACTTTATAGCCCAATTCTTCAATTGTGGGCATTTTATGCGCTTTACGTTTTTCAAACGGAGCTACTTTATCGATATCTGCAATACTAAAAACATATTGTGGACCGGCATTAATTGTAATAACAATATTGGATTGTGCTGGAAGCTGAGTTACCGGACTTAAATCAGCGACTTCTAAGCCATTAATTTTAATACTAATAACACCACCGTAGCGTCCATCAGCATAAAGAGCAGAAAGAATCGCTCGATAATCTGAACGCGCCTTGGCTAGCAAACCAGAAGAACTGGCGGATGCTTTCTCTTTATCAGCAACAAGAGAAGAAACAGATTTAACTATTTTTATACCTTCTAATGGCGCGCCTGGCGGTGCAACAACATCAACTTTATAGAATCTCTCTGTACTTTTAGCATAATTTGAAGGAGAATTTGTTTTCTTTTGACCAAAAAAAGGTATGTCGAAAAAATCAAATGCAGCAAGTGGCTGTGGAAAAGCAAAAGCGAAACACAAACCTATAAATACACAGCGTACAGTCCCTGATTTTAACAAAATTCTTGTCTGGTATACCATAAAATCAGATACCTTATAATACACTTTGCATCTACTATACTTTAAATAATATAAAAATAAGAAAGGTAAATATAATTACTTTGCACATTTTACACGTTTTATCACATCAAATAACACTCTGCGATACATAACGTCACCCTCCCCTTATATTTTCATAAAATTCTGCACTGTTGTATAACACGAACAGCCTCATTCTTTTTTTCTTAACATATTTATTTAGCTTATTATAAATGTTTTATTGCGTCCCATACTATCATGGTTAAATTTGTACAAATAACTTTCCATGAGAACGCTAAAAAACTGCCTTTGTATATAGATCTCTCTATAAAAAAAACCATAGAGAAGCTTCTTGATTTTTATGCATAGATATGATTGTCTCTACAAAGTCTAAAGGGGGAAAATAAATAAATGATCGCACGTGTTACAACTGTTGCTTTTCGCGGTCTAGAAGCAGTCCCTGTCGATGTACAGGTTATGATTTCGTCTGGTAAAATAGGAATGGCTATTGTTGGATTAGCTGATAAGGCAGTTGCAGAAAGCCGTGAACGTGTGCAAGCAGCCCTCCATGCTTGTGGACTTTCTATGCCTACTAAACGGATTACGATTAATCTTGCACCAGCTGATTTGCCTAAAGAAGGCTCGCATTATGATTTGCCAATCGCTGTAGGCTTAATGCTTGCTATGGGAATCCTCCCTCCTGAAGTAGCACAAGACTATATCATTTTAGGAGAATTATCACTGGATGGTTCACTTACCGCTGTTAATGGTGTTTTACCAGCTGCCATGACAGCGTTATCACTCGATAAAGGACTGATTTGTCCCTTCCAATGTGGGCCTGAAGCTGCTTGGGCAAATGCAGAAATAAATATTCTTGCCCCAGAGACTCTGCTCACTATAGTCAACCATTTCAAAGGAACCCAAATTCAAAAACGTCCACAACCGCGCCAATATACTATCGAAACTGAACTTCCAGATCTTTGCGAAATCAAAGGACAGAAAACAGCCAAACGTGCCTTAGAAGTTTGTGCTGCTGGACGCCATAACCTTTTGTTTGTAGGACCTCCTGGTGCTGGGAAATCTATGTTAGCGCAACGCTTACCTTCCATTTTGCCACCCCTTGATAGCCGTGAGCTTTTAGATGTCTCTCTGATTGCTTCTATTACAGGAGAAACGGTTCATAATACCATTTCACTTCATTGCCCCTTTCGTTCCCCACATCATTCTGCTTCCATGGCTGCAATGATTGGTGGGGGACTTAAAGGACGACCGGGAGAGGTCTCCCTTGCCCATAATGGTGTGTTATTCCTTGATGAATTGCCTGAATTTTCTCCGCAGGTTCTTGATTCTCTTCGTCAACCCTTAGAAAGTGGGGAATCGGTTATCGCCCGCGCTAATCACCATATTAGCTATCCTGCTCGCTTTCAACTCATTGCCGCAATGAATCCTTGCCGTTGTGGTATGGCAGGCGAAAAAGACCATGTTTGCGCTAAAGGAATACGCTGTCAAATCGATTATCAGTCCCGTATTTCTGGTCCTCTGCTTGACCGAATTGATTTACGGATCGATGTCCCTGCTTTGACAGCTATGGACCTTATGCAACCAGAACAATCAGAAAAAAGCTGCGATGTTGCCAAACGCGTCGCACGATGCCGTACCATTCAAGCTAAACGTTTTGCAACAATGGGGTTTGATCATATTCGCACCAATGGCGATTGCCCTGCCAAAATTATAGAACAGATTGCCATTCCTGATAAAAGTGCGACCATACTCTTACGAGATGTAAGTGAAAAAATGCACCTCTCTGCACGCGCTTATCATCGCATTCTCAAAGTTGCACGCACAATTGCTGATCTTGACGAATCAGATAATCTTTCACGCTATCATCTCGCAGAAGCTATTTCCTATCGAATAGGCACAGAAAGATTAACAGCTCTTAATTAAAAAACTATTCATCAATAAAAACTTATTGGAAAATACCGCAAATAAAGTTCTGTAAGTTTACCATCCTCTTCTAGAGATTTCAGCGCATAATTGAGTATATCAACCAATTTTTCATTCTTTTTTGCAACAGCAAGCTGCATTCCTTGTCCCAATAACTGTGGCGCCATATATGCCCCCCCAACAAAATGACAGCAATCGACAGATTTTTGTTTTTTGAACCACAACGATAAAGCAAATCCATCATCAAAAATAAGGTCAATTTTACGCTCTTGTAATGCTTTATAGAGTTCTTCTCTCTTTTTAAATCCTTGCCATTTTGCTTTAGGAAAATAATGATGAAAGAGCTTTTCGTGAATACTTTTAGACAAAACACCACTGGTTAAATGTACCAATTGATCGCTTATTGGCTCATCGAGATTTAAAAGTCGAGAAGCAACAAATCGCGCTGGAAAGCGCAAATATGACTTTGTAAAAACAAGATCTTGCTGGGTTTTATTTGTTTCTTTTAAACCCGCAATAATGACTTCTGCACCACCATTTTTAACATGTTCTACAAGCTCTTTCCAAGGAATTACTTCTACTTCACAAAGCTTCTCTAATTTTAATTTTGAGCAAATAGCGCGCAATAAATCGATATTATAACCTGCCAGATGCCCCGTTTGATCAAGGAAATTAAAAGGAGGAAAATCAAAAGTTGTTACAAAACGCAAACGAAGAATATCCGTTGTATCAGGTTGTACCAAATGTTCATGCGAATCAAAAAAAGAAGGCAACCTTTTAGCTTCTGCGTAAGAGAAAAACAGCCCCCCCCCTGCTACAAATAAAATACAAATAAAAATATTGTATGGATTATTGAATAAAAAGTACCGTAAAAAAAATTGAAGATATTTTACATATATAGATTTTTTTATTTTCAAAATCTCTCCCCTATTTTTCAAAACTAAGATGCAACTCTTCTTAATTATTATCTAACGCTCTTCACCAAAATATCTGGCGTTTAATAAATAAAATTCTTGCTATTTTTAAAAACCATTGAAAATGCCTAAGCTTTTGGTGTTAATTTTCCCAAATGAATATATAAAAAGTAATTTTAGAGAAAGGCGATTTGATTTTTTAGATATAAGAAATAAGCTATACATACTGTAGTGGCACACTCTATTTTATCAAAAAATCCCACATATCTTAAAATATTAAGATACTGATTTGTAATGATAATTTATTATTTATGTATTGAATAAAAAACTTTATTTCAAATCTATTTATATTGAAAAAATCAAAACCATTTTCTTGCGTATCACAACCAGAGGGAGTATATAAATACTATTAAAGAAAAGAGTAAAAATATCCTTCAAATGCTGAGGGTTTTCTCAACATTCAGGTTGCATCAACATTTAAGAACTGGAAAATAAAATGATGATGCTGGTTTGCGCCTTATTGTTAATATGGGAAAATGAGGTACATGAATCTTGTAGTACTCACAGGGTATTTTGCGTTATGCTATTCAAACATCATTGTAAAATGAGTTTAGGAACATTGAGAGCTATTTCTTAAAAAAGCGCGTGAATAACAGTGCAATGGTGTTTTGTTTTAAATAAGGGACGTAACCTCCATTATAGGAATGAGAAAATCAAAAGCGTAAGACAATGCGTCATCACCCTCATTATTTAAAAACATCGCCGTAGACGTTTTTAAAAGTTGTAAAACTGAATAAAAGAACGATAGTGGAAACGTGTTTTTACATTTACGCCTTTATATTTTCCACATTTTAAAGATGAAACCAATATACACAATATTTTCGCCTCAATCTAACATACAAAAGATTGAGCTGCTTAGAGAGCTCGTAACCTTTGTTTTAAGTATACGGCAGCATTAGAATTGAAAATTGATTTATGGATAAAACAAGTAAGACCTTTGTTAGTCTAACACAAAAATGCATAACTAATTTTGGAACATTACGCATATGCAAAAATAAACAAAATAAATAGCATCATTATTGTAAAGCTTAATTGACCTCATCCCCACCCTCAAAGGAAAAGGATTCCTACTAGCGGTTGACGTCTAGACAGTCCTGCTTCTCTCGACTAATTCCTCGGAGCTATCCACTCATGCGCTTAACTTAACTAAAGGTTATACAAATAAACCCTGCTCCGAATATTCACCACGCACTTTAAAAATACTTAATGTATCAAGGCAGTGCTTACTTTCCTTATATCACCGCCCTAAATGACGGAGTTTTGTGATATAACAGTACAATCTCATTTCATCATTCTCTCCATTATATATCGACAGATATTGAATCTAGTTCTGATATACGGTAAATGTTTAATGTGGTTATTCCATAAATAACTGATCAGAACATTGAGCTTAAAAAAGCAGATAAAATATTGTAAATTGAACACAGGAATGGACTAACTTATGAGTGATGAAATAACCTCAGCGGCACAAAGTGATGATTATGGCGCTTCTTCTATCAAAGTCCTTAAAGGTCTTGATGCTGTACGTAAACGTCCTGGTATGTATATCGGTGATACTGATGATGGATCGGGTTTACACCATATGGTCTATGAAGTTGTAGACAATGCTATCGATGAAGCTTTAGCCGGTCATGCTACTCTTGTAAACGTCACACTCCATGCTGATGGTTCTTGTTCTGTTCGTGATAATGGACGTGGAATTCCGACAGATATCCACCCAACAGAAGGTGTTTCTGCGGCTGAAGTTATTATGACACAGCTTCATGCCGGCGGAAAGTTTGATCAAAACTCTTATAAAGTTTCAGGTGGGTTACACGGTGTTGGCGTCTCAGTTGTGAATGCATTATCCGTTTGGCTTAAATTGCAAATCAGACGGAATGGTAAAATTCATGAAATATCATTTACCCACGGAGTGGCTGATGCTCCATTAAAAGTTATTGGCGATTGCGATAGAGAAAGTGGAACAGAAATCAGATTTTTACCAAGTTCTGAAACTTTTACTATGGTTGAGTTTGATTTTGAAACTTTGGAGCGCCGTTTACGAGAATTAGCCTTTCTAAATTCTGGGGTTTATATTCTCCTTGTTGACGAGCGTCATGCTGATACTAAATCAGTTGAATTACATTATGAAGGTGGATTAACGGAGTTTGTCAAATATATTGATCAATCAAAAAAAGCTCTGCTTGATAATCCTATTTACATTGCAAGTGAAAAGGATGGTATGAGCGTTGATGTTGCCCTATGGTGGAATGATTCCTATCATGAGAAGATCTTGTGTTTTACCAATAATATTCCTCAGCGTGACGGTGGAACTCATTTGATAGGTTTTAGAAGTGCCCTTACGCGCCAAATTAATGGCTATGCTGAATCTTCAGGTATTGCTAAAAAAGAAAAAGTGAACTTAACCGGTGATGATTGCCGTGAAGGATTAACAGCTATTCTTTCTGTCAAGGTTCCTGATCCAAAATTTTCTTCACAAACAAAGGATAAGTTAGTCTCTTCTGAAGTGCGCCCTATTGTTGAAAATTTGGTCAATGAAGGTCTTTCAGTATGGCTGGAAGAACATCCTCATGAAGCAAAACTTCTCATTAGTAAAGTGGTAGAAGCTGCAACAGCACGTGAAGCAGCACGCAAAGCACGTGAACTCACAAGACGAAAAGGGGCGCTTGATATCACTTCTCTGCCAGGAAAGCTTGCCGATTGCCAAGAACGTGATCCTGCAAAATCAGAAATCTTTATTGTCGAGGGGGATTCGGCTGGCGGTTCAGCAAAAAGTGGGCGCTCACGTCAAAATCAAGCAATTTTACCCCTTCGTGGTAAAATTCTCAATGTTGAACGAGCACGTTTCGACCGCATGCTTTCATCTGATATGATTGGAACACTTATTACAGCTCTTGGAACGTCTATCGGTAAAGATGAATTTTCACCGGATAAATTACGTTATCATAAGATTATTATCATGACAGATGCGGACGTTGATGGAGCCCATATTCGTACTCTTCTGCTCACTTTCTTTTTTAGACAAATGCCCGAGTTGATTGAACGTGGACATCTTTATATTGCTCAGCCTCCTCTTTATAAAGTATCGCGTGGAAAATCTTCCCAATATATTAAAAATGAAGCAGCATTTGAAGAATTCTTGATCGATACTGGTTTAGAAGAAACAACGCTTGAGCTTTCAACGGGAGAAGTTCGTGCAGGGGCTGATTTGTATCAACTCGCTAAAGATGCTCGTATATTACGTCAACTTTTAAATGGTCTTCATACCCGTTATGACCGTAATATTGTTGAACAAGCAGCAATTGTTGGCGCTTTTAATCTTGAAGTCTTTGCAACACAAGAAAAAGCGCAAAAAATAGCAGATACTATAGCACACCGCCTTAATCTGATTGCTGATGATATGGAACAAGGTTGGAGTGGACAATATACAGCAGATGGAAACTTATGTTTTGAGCGTATTTTGCGTGGTGTTAAAGATATTGTTACACTTGATGTTGGACTTATAAATTCAACTGACGCACGCCAAATTGATCGCATTTCCCAAAATTTTATCGACATATATCATCCTCCTGTTCTTTTACGTCGCAAAGATAAAACAGAGCGTATTTTTGGTCCTATGAGCCTCTTAGAGAGCATTTTTACAAATGGTAAAAAAGGTATTACTCTTCAACGTTATAAAGGTCTTGGGGAAATGAATGCTGAACAGCTTTGGGAAACAACGCTTGATCCTAATGCACGTTCTCTTTTACAAGTAAAAATTAATGATGCAACCGATGCAGATTCACTCTTTTCTCGTCTTATGGGGGATGAAGTTGAACCTAGACGTATTTTTATTCAAGACAATGCCTTAAGCGTTGCCAATCTTGATATCTAGAGGTACTCTTCTGTTTTTAGCTGTGTAAATGTCGCAGTTTTATACGTTGTTTTTTCGTATTTGAACATTCTCTCTCTATTTCATTTACGATAAAAAAGTAAGGAAGGTCATACACATGGCAGTTAAAACAGAACGTGTAGGAGCCAAAGGTGGCATGGAGCACTCTTTTGGTTTTACAAGAGTAGATGAAACACAAAAACAATCCATGGTGGATGGTGTGTTTCATTCTGTTGCTGAAAATTATGACAAGATGAATGATATCTTATCCTTAGGGCTACACCGTGTGTGGAAAAATTCCATGATTGCTTGGCTTTCCCCACCAGCACTTTCTCATTGGAAAGTTCTTGATGTCGCTGGCGGTACAGGTGATATTGCTTTTCGTATTCTTAATGCTTCACGCCAAAAAGCCCATGCTACAGTGCTTGATATTAATGGCTCAATGCTCAGCGTTGGCAAAAAACGCGCAAAAAAAAATGGTCTTGCCCCTCTGATTGATTTTGTTGAAGCCAATGCAGAAAATCTACCTTTTGAAGATCAAAGCTTTGACGCTTACACTATTGCTTTTGGAATTCGCAATGTTCCTCATATTGATCAAGCTCTTAGAGAAGCTTTTCGTGTTTTAAAGCCCGGTGGACGTTTCTTATGTTTAGAATTTTCAAATGTTGAGATGCCTCTGCTGGATAAAATTTATGATCTTTGGTCTTTCCATGCTATCCCTAAGCTGGGTCAATTTATTGCAAATGATGGCGATGCTTATCGTTATTTGGTTGAATCTATCCGCAAATTTCCTAAGCAAGATGATTTTGCCCATATGATTAAGCATGCGGGATTTTCGCGGATATCGTACCGCAATCTCACCGGTGCGATTGCAGCGCTGCATTCAGGTTGGAAAATTTAAAAATGGTGCAAATTTCCCCTTACTTTCAATTGATGCGTGCAGGATGGGTTTTAACACGTGAAGGTGTTTTAAGTGCTCTTCCTCATGATGATCTTCAAGGATTTCCAGCGCTATGTCATCGTATAGCGAGTGCATTAGCACGACGCAAAACGAAAAAAAAACAGCGATCTGAAAATATTTCGTATGCCATTAATAAGCTTGGACCCTCTTACATAAAACTTGGTCAATTTCTTGCCACAAGACCTGATATTGTTGGACGTGATATTGCGGAAGATTTGTCACAACTACAAGATCGTGTCCAAACATTTTCTTGCACTGCCGCTGTTGCTCAAATTGAAAGTTCTCTCGGTCGCTCTATTGATGATTTATTCATAAATTTTTATCCCCCCATTGCTGCCGCTTCTATTGCTCAAGTTCACCCAGCTGAATACAGTGATGAAACTGGTCATAAGAAAAAATGTGCTGTAAAAGTTATTCGTCCTAATATCAGAGCACGTTTTTCTAAAGATCTTAGAGGATTCTATCTCATTGCTCACTTACAAGAGCGCTATATCCCTGCCTCTCGAAGGCTTCGTCCTGTTCGTGTGGTGGATACTTTAGCACAAACAACACGCCTTGAAATGGATTTACGGTTAGAAGCAGCAGCTATATCTGAAATGGCTGAAAATATTCAACATGATACAGGCTTTCGGGTTCCATGTATTGACTGGGAACGGACAGGACGTAATGTTCTCACAATGGAATGGATTGATGGTATCAGAATATCTGAAATTTCCAAACTCAAAGAAGCAGGTTTTGATTTGCAGGCGCTTGCCATTACGCTTATTCAATCTTTTCTTCGTCATACATTGCGTGATGGTTTTTTTCACGCCGATATGCATCCTGGTAATTTATTTGTAGATGCAAAAGGATGTATTGTTGCTGTTGATCTAGGCATTACAGGAAGGCTTGGTAAAAAAGAAAAGCATTTCCTTGCTGAAATTCTTTACGGCTTTATTACCCGCGATTACCACCGAGTTGCACGCGCCCATTTTGAGGCAGGTTATGTTCCTTCATACCATAATATTGAAAGCTTTGCGCAAGCCAACCGCGCTATTGGCGAACCAATACACGGACAATCAGCACAAAGCATTTCCATGGCTAAATTGCTCACTTTATTGTTTGAAGTCACTGAATTATTTGACATGCAAACACGACCTGAACTTTTATTGCTGCAAAAAACGATGGTTGTCGTGGAAGGTGTTGCCCGCACATTAGACCCCACTTTTAATATGTGGAAAGCTTCTGAACCTGTTGTCAAAGAATGGATTAGTAAAAATTTAGGACCCATAGGCGTTGCAAAAGACTTTAGTGAAGGAGCGCAAGCTCTCCTTTCGCTGGCACGCAAAACACCACAATTGGTTCAAAATTTCCAACGGATAGAAGAAGATTTCGATCAAATGAGAAAAACAGGTTTTAACCTTTCTCCTGCCACCCTCAAACAACTTGCTATCGAACAAAGTCGTAGAAACCGTTATGGTCGTTATAGCCTTTTCATCATTGCGCTTTGTTGCGTTTGTCTCACTTTTTACTTTTTTCATCTTTTCTAATTTCCTTAATATGCTAAAAATATCAACAATGAAATCATTGCAATCATTTTATTTCTTGGAAGTATTTTATGGCCAGTATTACTATTCGTAACCTGTCTCCTGAAACCAAAGAAGCTTTGCGCATACGCGCCGCGCAAAATGGTATTTCTATGGAAGAAGAAGTCCGACGCCTTTTAAGTAATCCCACTCCTCTCACCACACAACTCTCTCATACTAGCGCTATTGAAGTGCAATCATTGAAATCAAAATCACTCCTTCTTATTATTGGGGGAAGTATTGCATCCTATAAAGCACTTGATTTGATTCGCCGTTTACAAGAACGTGGAGCACACTTAAAAGTTGTAATGACAAAAGCAGCACAAAAATTTATTACGCCTTTAGCCGCTGAAGCTTTAAGCGGTGATACTGTATATACTGATTTATTTTCACGCGAAGAAGAACACGATATTGGACATATCCGATTAGCACGTAATGCTGACCTTATTATTTTAGCCCCTGCTACAGCCAATCGCATTGCAAAAATAGCCAATGGTATAGGAGATGATCTGGCTGATTGCATCCTTTTAGCGGCACGCTGTCCACTCTTAATTGCACCCGCTATGAATCCGTCCATGTGGGCGCATCCAGCCACTATTCGCAATGTTGCACAACTGCGCGCAGATGGCGTTCATATCATTGGACCAGAAATCGGAAATATGGCTGAACGTGACGAGATAGGATATGGGCGCATGAGTGAACCTTTAACGATTGTCGCTACCATAGAGGCTCTTTTGAATGTGCATGAAAAACCTCTCTCTGACCGCCATTTCATCGTTACCTCTGGCCCTACCCATGAACCAATTGATCCGGTGCGTTATCTTGCTAATCGGTCTTCAGGCAAACAAGGTCATGCCATCGCAACCGCTCTTGCGCATTTGGGTGCAAAAGTAACACTTATTTGTGGACCTGTTAATCTTGCAGACCCACAAGAAGTAAAAACCATTCATGTTGAAACAGCACAACAGATGTTACAAGCCGTTCAAGCCGCATTGCCTGCTGATGGTGCCATCTTCGTTGCCGCTGTTTGTGATTGGCGCAGTCAAACGCAGTCTTTACATAAAATTAAAAAGAATGCTCATAAAATACCACCATCCCTTCATATGATCGAAAATCCTGACATTTTAGCAACGATTGGACACGCTCCAAATCGCCCCTCATTGGTCATTGGTTTTGCTGCTGAAACATGTGATATCATTGCCAATGCGCAAAAAAAATGTGTTGAAAAAGGAGCTGATTTCATTCTTGCTAATGATATTTCTCTTCAACTAGATGGCACAAATGTCATGGGTGCTGATACAAATCAAGTTTATCTCGTGAGTAGAGAAAAAGTTGAACAATGGCCCCATATGAGTAAACAACACGTAGCGCAAAAATTAGCGAACATGATTGTATCATTTTTTGCCCCCCAGACACCTACTCCTCATGAGGAAAATATACCCCATTTCAAATAATAACTCTTCAAATGCATTCATATTAAAACACCTTATAAAATAGAACTAACAATAGGTGCCTATCTATCTCGATTAGTATACAATATTTTGATTTATAATGATAATCTAGCGTTGTTCATATTAAATTAGAATCCCGAATATCGTAAGATTCTCTCATTTCAAATCTCCCTCATGTTGAATCAATAAAAACCATTTTCTTGCACGTTGTAAACAAGGATAGCCGTATGAATACAAAACGTTTAAGAAAGAACTAAAAACGCTTATAATGGACCGTCTCAAGAACAAAGGGCTGTCGAGCAATACTGAGGATGATGGCTCCAGCGTGCTCTTTTATTAAGCATAAAGATAGTGGTGCTCTATAAGTTTTATTTATTCACGAGAGCTTTACCCTTATACTATTCACAGGAACTGTTGCGAAATAAGTGTGACGAGCGTTGGAAATGTTTCTTGAAAAAATTCCATTTCACCCATAGCCTTCATAAAAAGTAGGATCTATTGCACCACTGTCTCCCCAGCTTATAAAAAACAAGCTATCATTCACTTTGCCTATCATCAATTTTGAGAAAGCTCTTGCATTGGATAAAATTTATAAAAGCATTTTCTCTCTTCAATGTTTTTATCCCCATATTGGTCCTATTTATGATGTGCAAATACATGATTTTGATTGTTTCATGATGAGAGCAGTTAATGAGAAAATATGACAACTTTATTTGGAGCTCTTATTCACTATGAAAAACAATGTATAAATCAATGTATTATAACATCTCGATACAATTTGAAGCATATCTCACACTGACGTTCATAAAGAGTGTAGACAAAATTCATTGCACCACTGTCTATAAGTTTATGAAACTGACGCCTTTATTATTTTCCTCAGTGATCGGTCTTTAAAATTAAATGTGTGTGTCCTCTCTCTAACATACCAAGACCGCAAAGACTAGAATTTGATCCATGATATCCGCACATTGTGATGTTTTATGAGAAGTATTTTTATTCCTTTATCGAAAGCTTTGTATCCACACATTGGTCTCGCGTATAATGTGCAAGTAAATAATTTTTTGATGTTGAATAGAGGCTTTGAAATTAAAGAATATCTCTATATTTTGGATTCTTATTCAAGTTGAAAATGATCAATTCTCTTCATAAATTAGTGGTGTTATTATCTAAAAAATATTTGATACAGTGCACCGCTTGTACGAAAAGCACTTCAATGAATTCTTACTTCATTGCACTTATAGCTTTTAAAATTCAAAATCTCATCATTTTTAATCATCAGTGGCGTCTCCCACTTTTTGCTTCTTCTCAAGCAATTGCCCTTCCATGGGATATGAACGGTCAATCGCCTAAGCTTATTTTTTCACTTCTATCATATTAATCATTCTGTTGCTCAAATCAGAATATCTACGAGCTACTACGTTACTCCTATTCCATTGAACTCAATATGTTTTGAATAAAAGCGAGAGGCAAAAGCATGCCGCCAAATAGTAGAGAAGTACAGAGTATTGGGCATTGTGCAAAACAATTAAGCACGTAGATAAATGAAGTTATACAACTCTACTGAATAAATAGAAGTAAACAACTTTCCTCCAAAATAGTTCTTATTCCTTAATTTTTCACATATATCATATAAACGCAATAACCTACACTCTGTACAAAAATATTAAAATTTCTTCTACAACAGCTGCTTTTTAAATTCTTCTTGATTTTTAAAAATCAAAATTTCTATTTATTCAAACTTTATTTTAAACAAAGAAACTTTAGTCGTTTTTTATAATGTTCTTGAAAAGAAATCTTGTAATTCAAAAAAGAAAAAATTACACTGCACATTCTTTAAATATATTTCTTGTTTTTTTGCTTCTTTCCTTAGTTTATTAATCTATGATTTTTACTGCTGCCTATCGTGCTTTACAACGTCTTCTGACCTCGCAATATAGTATTATGATACTGAAAGCATTGGGGATTACTTTTTTCATTCTCGCCATTTTATGGTTATGTGTGCACCAACTTTTTGTGTCTTACTTTTGGCCCTGGATTGCTCAGTTTCTTCCTGGAATCCCTAGTTGGGCGGGATGGATTGGTTTTAGCATGCTTATCATTTTTAATCTTGGTTTGGCTCTTTTGTTGGCGTTTTTGATTGCACCAATCGCAGCTATGATTGGTGGTTTTTTCATTGACTCTGTTGCTGAAATCATTGAAAAAGAGGATTACCCAAACGAGCCTATTGGACAAGCTTTGCCGTTTCGGCGTTCTCTTATCATTTCCTTTAAATTTGTTATTTTAAGCCTTCTTGGTAATGGAATTGCTTTTATTTTATTCTTCATACCAGGTATTAATTTAATCGCTTTTTATGTTATTAATGGTTATTTGCTTGGTCATGAATATTTCTTGTTTGCTGCTTATCGTTTTCGAACAGAGCAAAATGCACGTGCTTTTTTACATACTCATTACACAACGGTTTTTGGTGCAGGATTATTGATAGCGCTTTTTGTTTCGATTCCAATTCTTAATTTAGCAACACCGCTTTTTGCAGCCGCCTTTATGACATATTTACACAAAATGCTTTCCCAAAAGACCATGGAACACATTACACAAAAATAATGTTACTTGACTTTAAGGCTAATAAAACTTGCCAACCAAAGAAAGCATAATATAAAATTTTATGCTTTATCTTTCATTAAAGTAATATATTGATTTACAACGATAATTTATCATTTCACAACATGAGTAAAAAACCTAAATATCATGAGGCTTTCTCTTTTTAATCCTATTCATATTGGATCAATTGAAATCGTTTGTTAATATGTCATAAACGAAGGTGGTGTGTGGATAAAAGTACTTTCAAAAAGGCGTGAAATATCTTTTATGAATCCTCTCAATGCAAACATTATCGTCACATTAAAAACTTGAAAAGAGTATGATGGTATCGATTTATACCTTCTATTTCAGTAAAAATGGAGAGCATAATGTATTTTATACCATTCATGGAGAGTATATACTCTTCTGAGCACCGTCATAAAAGAGTTTCGGAGATTATTGAAAAATGTCTGTGTAAAACAAGTACATGAATGAGTAGTATAATAGCATTTTTGAGGGTATTCTATTTTAATTGTGAAAAGCGCGCGCTTTAAAGAAACCTTTTGAAAAAAATCTTGCTCTGATGTTAGCGTTTCGCTAATATGGTGTTATCATATACATTATCTTAAATGGATTATTTTAGCCTTGTTAACGCCTTATATTATAAGGTTTCTTTTCTTCAAAACTGTCGATACGAATGATTAATTGGATATTCATTTTTATCAAAAAATAAGGGGTTTGTTAACCATCGCAAGGAGTGAATTTTAATACCAAAGTAAAAAAATAAAAACATGTAAGTTCTTAAACTTATGAGAAATTTGTTATAGGATATACTCTTCATAGATGTAATTGTTATGATATTGGAAAATTAAAAAATTAAAAAACAAGCTATACGTACACTGATAAAAGTATTAAATAGACTCCTTTGTTCCACCGGTAAAGCAAATGTGACTGCTTAGGTTCATATTCTTTCAAATCATGCGAAAGATGTGTAATATTTAAAGGAAGGTTATAAAGATGAACTGGATTACAAATTATGTTCGTCCTAAAATTAACTCTATATTGGGGCGCCGTGAAATTCCAGAAAATCTATGGATTAAAGATCCTACCAGTGGTGAAATGATCTTCCATAAAGATCTGGAAGCTAATCAATTTGTAGCTCCTAATTCTGGCCATCATATGCGTATCAGCGCTAAAAATCGTCTCATGCATTTTTTTGATGATGGTGTTTATACAGCTCTTGAAAATCCAAAAGTTGTAACAGATCCTTTAAAATTTCGTGACGAAAAACGCTATATTGACCGGTTAAAAGATTATCGTTCTAAACTTGGTGTTGATGACAATATTTTAAGTGCACGTGGTACGATTGAAGGCTTACCAATCATTGCAACCGTTCAAGATTTTGCCTTTATGGGTGGATCACTCGGTATGGCTTCAGGAGAAGCTATTATTAAAGCTTTTGATACTGCCATTGCCGAAAGGCGCCCGCTAGTTCTTTTTTCTGCTTCTGGTGGCGCACGCATGCAAGAAGGAACACTCTCGTTGATGCAAATGCCTCGTACAACCGTAGCGATTGAAATGTTGAAAGAAGCAAAACTTCCCTATATTGTTGTGCTGACTAATCCAACCACCGGTGGTGTTACTGCTTCTTACGCCATGCTTGGTGATATTCACATTGCTGAACCTGGCGCTATGATTGGTTTTGCTGGTCCACGTGTGATTCAACAAACTATACGCGAAACCCTACCAGAAGGTTTTCAAAGTAGTGAATATCTGCTCGAACATGGTATGATTGATATGGTTGTATCACGTTTAGAAATGAAAACAACAATTGCGCGTCTTTTACGTTTGATGATGAAACGCCCTGCTGTTTTTAACCCTTCCGATCCATCCCCAACAGACTCTCAAACATCGCTTTCTACAGCAAAAGCAGTTTAAATTTATGCAACAAAGCCAAATACAAAGGGTGGTGGATGATTTACTAAAAAATTATCCGAAAAAATTTGATCTTTCTTTAGAGCGTATTATTCACCTTTTAGAGCGTCTTGGTAATCCACATTTAAAACTTGCCCCTATTATTCACATCGCTGGAACAAATGGCAAAGGATCTGCCTCAGCGATTTGCCGTGCTCTTTTAGAAAGTGCAGGATACTGCGTTCATGTCTATAGCTCACCTCATCTCGTCAACTGGAATGAACGCTGCCGGTTAGGTCAAAAAGGAGGTGGTCAACTTGTTACAGAAAACCAACTGGCTGAGACAATCCGTGAAATTATAAAAGTAAATCGTCAAGAGCCGATTACTATTTTTGAAATTTTTACAGCCGCTGCCTTTATACTGTTTAGTACACATCCAGCTGATGTTGTCATTTTAGAAGTTGGGTTGGGAGGGCGTTTTGATGCTACCAATGTCATTAACAAACCAGCTGTATCGCTTATTATGCCCATTGATTATGATCATGAGAACTTTCTTGGAAACACAATTGCTCAAATCGCTTTTCAAAAGGGGGGAATTATCAAACCAAATGTTCCAATAGTCATCGGGAAGCAAAATTATGAAGAAACTCTTGCTACTTTAATACCCCTTGCCGATAAAAATAAAGCACCTTATTCTCTATTTGATCAAGATTATCAAAGTTATAAAGAACATGGACGTATGGTTTTTCAAAACAATCAAGGTCTCATGGATCTTTCACTTCCTAACCTTATTGGAGACCACCAAGTTGCCAATGCTGGCGCATCTCTTGAAGCAGTTTGTCAAGCGGGTTTTCAACTTTCAGAACAAACTATAAATGACGCTTTGAAAAATATCTATTGGCCCGCACGGATGCAACATCTTATCCAAGGACATTTGGTTGATCAACTGTCTCCTAATATTGATTTATGGTTAGACGGTGGTCACAATCCTGCTGCTGGAAAAGTTATTGCGGCAGAACTTACACAATGGAGAAAAAAAACAGATCGTCCCATTATTATGATTGCTGGCATGCTCAATACCAAAGATGCTGTCGGTTATTTTCGTTCCTTAGCGAACCTTGTCGATAAAATATATACGATACCGCTGATTAACAATAATGCCAGTATCTCTCCAATAAAATTAGCTGAATCAGCGCAAAAAGCAGGAATCTTTTCTACTCCACAAGCACATCTACAAGATGCTTTGCATAAGATTAGAGCCGAATATAAAGAGGCAATTGTCCTTATTAGTGGTTCCCTTTATCTTGCGGGCGATATTTTACGTGACAATAAAACACCTCCATGCTAGAAATTGATTATTTTAAAGCTTTGAAAGATAGACTTTTTAATCATGCAACTTGATTGTGCACTTTATCAACATCCTAAACTTATTACTGTTTTTGGCGGATCTGGTTTTGTAGGACGACATGTCGTTGAAACTTTGACTAAGCGGGGATATCGCGTTCGTATCGCTGTTCGTTGTCCACAAAAAGCTTATTATATGCTCCAAATAGGAGAAGTAGGACAAACCCAAATGCTTAAAACGGATATCAAGCATCGTGCCTCTGTTGCACGCGCGTTGCTTGGAGCTGATGCGGCAGTATTTTTGCCTGGTAGCTTAAAACAAGCAAATCAATCGAATTTTAAAAACACACAAATTGATGGTGCTTACAATGTTGCTGAATTAACAGCACAAGCTGCTATTCCACTCATCTATATGTCAACACTTGTGGCTAACGAGAATGCTTCATGTCTTTATGCACGTGTTAAGTTTATGGGTGAACAAATCATTCATAACAAGCATCCTCAAGCAATTATTATCCGTCCATCCGTTATCTTTGGACCAGAGGATTGTTTCTTTAACACTTTAGCAGATTTGTCACGTTTTTTACCAATTATGCCTCTTTTTGGGGGTGGGAAAAGCAAATTGCAACCCGTGTATGTTGGTGACGTTGCTGAGTTTATCGCGCGCACTTTAGATGGACAGGTTGCTTGGGGAAAAAATTATGATCTTGGTGGTCCCCAGATTATCACTTTCCAAAATACTCTTGAAAATATACTCAAAATTATTCACCGTAAAAAAACAATCCTATCCATGCCCCTTTCTGCTGGTCTATTGATTGGAGGAATTTTGGGAACTATCGGTAAATTGCCTTTTTTACCAACAATCGTAACAGCCAATCAGATACGTTTTTTACAAATGGATAACATTGTTTCTAAAGAGGCTATAGAGAATGGATATACTCTAGAAGGTGTGGGAATTACCCCCAGAGCAATGGCTGCATTCTTGCCAAGTTATCTTTGGCGATTTCGTCCACATGGTCAATTTTCGCAAAA
Source organism: Bartonella sp. TS25HLJMH (assembly GCF_042193505.1). Lineage (NCBI taxonomy): Bacteria > Pseudomonadati > Pseudomonadota > Alphaproteobacteria > Hyphomicrobiales > Bartonellaceae > Bartonella > Bartonella sp. TS25HLJMH. The sequence goes on along the minus strand of NZ_JBHILV010000001.1, from coordinate 157,511 downwards.
CTTATTCGTCTAGAATAAATTTTTCCAAAACTGAGTTAATTATTTGATTTATAAGTCATAGCTCGTTGTTAGCGGTTCTAAAATCAGAGTGCTCAATAGAGTAATGTTTTTGCATTTTAAATGCTCTATTCAGTATCACAAAAAATGTTTAATCGGATATCTATATTATTTTGATAAAAATCGTTGAAAACAGGAGAAAAGCACTTCTTATAAACTGTCTTTATCCAAGAGCAGATATAACATTGGAATCCTAAAGAACCGATTCTGAATTGCCTATTCATAAATATGATAACCTATGACTTTACATTATATTATTTTAGTAGAAAGCTTAATAATGAGATTAAAGTAAGGTAATACTTCCTTTTTCAACAACCGCATAAGCGAGTAGAATATAAGTATTCTACTTTCGATATTATCCCATAAAAAATCGATATAAAAACTGTGAAGCAATGCACAATTTTTATTATTTAAAAGGTATTCTCTCTGGAGATTTTTAAAAGCTTTAAAGCTACGTGAAAAGGATAGAGTTTTGTTTATATAATAAGACTTATAATGAAGATCTCTTATTCTGTCAGTAACATCATTACTCAGATTCATAAATGCATATTTGTTGCACAAATTTATGGAGATTTTAAAAGAGCTTTTTCACATAAAGAAGTCCTCTTCTTGTCTTGCATTTTTTTTTAATTTCTCCTACCGTCTTGGAAAAACTCATTTTAAAGGAATAAAGAATGGCAGCTCAAGATTTTGTTGTCAAAGATATTGCCCTTGCCGCTTATGGTCGTAAAGAACTTGATATTGCTGAAACTGAGATGCCTGGTTTGATGGCTTGTCGTAAGGAGTTTTCCTCTAATCAACCTTTGCGCGGAGCGCGTATTTCTGGCTCATTGCACATGACAATTCAAACAGCTGTTTTAATTGAAACATTAAAAGCGATTGGCGCCAATATACGGTGGAGCTCTAGCAATATTTTTTCTACGCAAGACCATGCAGCAGCAGCTATCGCCGCAACTGGTATTCCTGTATTCGCCGTTAAGGGTGAAACATTGGAAGAATATTGGACTTATATAGATGCAATTTTCCAATGGCCAGATGGTAATCCTTCCAATCTTATTTTAGATGATGGCGCTGACGCCACAAACTATATTTTAATGGGAAGTCGTGCAGAACAAAATAAAGATATCCTATCGCATCCCAAAACAGAAGAAGAAGAAATTTTTTTCAAACAAATACAAAAGCGTATGGATGCAACACCAGGATTTTTTACACGACAGCGCGCAGCAATTAAAGGTGTAAGCGAAGAAACCACAACAGGTGTAAACCGTCTTTATCAGTTACAAAAAGAAGGGCTTTTGCCTTTTCCTGCCATTAATGTCAATGATAGCGTCACTAAATCAAAGTTTGATAATAAATATGGATGTAAAGAATCATTGGTCGATGGTATTCGACGTGGAACAGACGTGATGATCGCTGGTAAAACTGCCATTGTCTGTGGTTATGGTGACGTAGGAAAAGGTTCAGCAGCATCTCTTTCTGGTGCTGGGGCTCGTGTTAAAGTAACAGAAATTGATCCTATTTGCGCTCTTCAAGCAGCTATGGATGGCTATGAAGTTGTTAATTTGGATGATGCTGCTTCCAGTGCTGATATTATCATCACGACAACAGGCAATAAAGATGTTGTTCGTTTAGACCATATGCGACAAGTAAAGGATATGTGTATTCTTGGAAATATTGGTCATTTTGATAACGAAATCCAAGTCGCAGCCCTTAGAAATTTGCCATGGACAAATATTAAACCACAAGTTGATATGATCACCTTTCCCGATGGAAAACGCATCATTTTGCTCTCTGAAGGGCGTTTGTTAAACCTCGGGAATGCGACTGGGCATCCCTCTTTTGTCATGTCAGCCTCGTTTACTAATCAAGTTTTAGCGCAAATTGAACTTTTTACCCGTGCAGAACACTACACAAATGAAGTCACTGTTTTGCCTAAACATCTTGATGAAAAAGTTGCACGTCTACATCTTGATCGGTTAGGAATAAAATTAAGTGTTTTATCAGAAGAACAAGCCGCTTATATTGGAGTCACACCACAAGGACCTTATAAATCAAACCATTACCGTTACTAAACATTTCCTTGGGTTAAAAAAGGGAAAGATGTCGTGCGCAGCTTTGGTGACTATAACCCCAAAGAAAAAGCTCAAAAAATGATTCGAATCTATGCGTATATATTTTGCCTTTTTTTCTTTTTTTCTCCAACATGCGCTGTTGCTCAGCCACTGGAAGGTTATCTACCATTTTTCTTCACTTTACTAGATGGTCCATGGCTGCTTTTAGCGCTGTGTGGAGGAATTTCTTGTGCTTCACTTCTCACGTGCCTAGCTGTTATTATGCGTGCAAAAAAAACTGCACAGAAGCCTTTGAAGATAATTCAGGCAAATTTTTCTGAAAAACTTAAATATTATGAATGGCTTCTGGAAGAAACCGAGCAATTCCTTCTTATTTGGGAAAATCCAACAACCTTACCCCGTATCGTTGGTGCCCTTTCTGCATTGCAAAAAACAGGAATCGACCAGAAAGATTTTCAGCGTTTTGAGCTCTGGGTTGAAGAAAATTCTCTGCGAGAACTTGATTATGCATTGACTCAACTACTTTGTAAATGTCACCCTTTTGATCTTTCTATCACCACCACAAACAATGTATTGCTGCAAGTTACAGGAGTCATCGCAGGAACAGTCGCTATTGCTCGTTTTCAAGATATCTCAAAACAACAGAGTGAAAATGCTCGTTTACAGAAAGATATCGCCCGCCTTCTTACTGAACTGAGAATGCAGCGTAATCTTCTTGATCTTATTCAAGAGCCCGTATGGATAAAAGATTGTGAAGGAAAAGTTTGTTTTATCAATCGCGCCTTTAGAGAAATGACAGATTTTCGTGAAGGCAGTGATGAAGTGGGGGATCTTTTCAATGAAAATACACAACGCAAAACAGATGAAACAGAAACAATTTTTCAAGAACATGTTCACACAGTTATTGATGGAGAACGACATCGTTTTCATCTCACACGTATTACAACAGCCGAAGGGATGGCAGCTTTTGCGCGTGATGACAGCGCATATGAAAATCTTGCTCATGAATTAAGTTATGTTCTTCAAAGCCATTGTGAAACACTTGACCAAATTTCAACAGCTGTAGCTATTTTTGATACAAACCAAAAATTAAAATTCTGTAATCATGCTTTTAAAATTTTATGGCCGTTGGAGACTTCCTTTTTAGAAAGTGAACCAAGCCATACATTATTTCTTGAACGTCTACGTGAAAAAGGGCTCATTGCTGAACACCCCGATTGGCGCGCATGGAAAGAAGAACTTTTTAAAGCCTATCGACAAACAGAATCGAACCAACAAATTTGGAATCTTCCAGATGGGCGTACGGTGCGTGTTATCTCGAACCCTCATCCACAAGGAGGTGTCACTTGGCTTTACGAAAACCTTACAGAAAAAATTGATCTTGAACGCCGTTATAATACACTTATTAAAATACAAGGTGAAACACTTGATAAACTTTCCGAAGGCGTGGTTGTTTTTGGTACTGATGGACGCCTTCGTTTATCGAATCCTGCCTTGTCGAAATTGTGGTCTCTTCCTTATAATTTACTGGTAGAAGGGACCCATATTACACAGTTACAAAGCCATTGTTCAGCCTTAACCTTAGGACAAGAATGGGATCAATTTACCAAATTCATTACCGGTTTTGCTGAAAAACGTGAAACATATTCAGGTCGTATAGATCTTAAAAATGATATGATTATTGACTATACTCTGGTTCCTCTTCCCGATGGACAAACAATGCTTACTTTTGTGAATGTTACAGATACTGTCCATGTTGCACGTGCTCTTCAAGAAAGAAATGAAGCATTAGAAAGTGCTGATCATTTGCGTAATGAATTTGTCCAACATGTTTCCTATGAATTGCGTACACCTCTCACCAATATTATTGGATTTTCCGATATTTTACGTGATCAAATTTTCGGCTCTATCAATAAACGTCAACAAGAATATCTTGGGCATATTCATTCAGAATCAGGAACTCTTTTAAATATTGTTAACGATATTCTTGATCTTGCTACCCTTGATGCAGGCATTATGGAGTTGGAAATAAAATCAGTTAATATTGCAGATGCTATGATACAAGCAGTAGCACGTATAGAAGATCGCCTTAATGGACGCCATATTACGCTTTTACAACAAATTTCTCCTTCCTTAAATTCTATTTCTGCTGACGAAAAACGCTTGCATCAAATTTTTGTGAATGTGCTGAGTAATGCTATTAATTTTGCAACGGAAGCGAGCACTATTGAATTTTGCGTCGATGAACAAGATGATAATATTGTCTTTAGCGTTCACAATGAAGGCTCTGATATTCCAAAAGACGTCCTTGATCGTATTTTTAAACGTTTTTCTTCTCATTCACACCATGGCGGGCGTGCAGGAGCGGGTCTTGGCCTTTCCCTTGTGAAGAGTTTCGTTGAACTACACGGTGGACATGTTGAGATTCTTACCGGTTCTGGAAAAGGAACAACAGTTAAATGTTTTTTCCCACTTCCCAAAGGAGATAAGATTTTTTAATTTTAATCTTTATTATAACAAAAGTTTTTCATCCATTTCATGGAACTCTTAATGAATTTTAGTTTTTTTCTTGAAAATGAAGAGGCAACAAAGCTTTTTGCACAACATTTAACCCTTTCTTTAAAGCCGGGGGATCTTGTAACGTTGCAAGGAGATCTTGGAACTGGAAAATCAACTATTGCACGTACAATCATCCAAACACTTGCGAATGATAACACTATGGATGTTCCAAGCCCTACTTTTACTCTTGTGCAAAGCTATCAACTTCCACAGTTTGAAATTATTCATGCTGATCTTTACCGCCTTTCTATGGCAGAAGAAATTGATGAATTAGGGCTTCATGAAGCTCGTGAGAAAAATATTTTACTTGTTGAATGGCCAGAAAGAAATACAGCTCTTTTAGAGCTCGCCACTTTTGCACTCACCTTACACTATAAAGAAAATGGGCGTCATGTAACACTCAGATCAGCACGACATTCTATTGAACGTTTGCAACAGTCTTTTGCAATTCGTATATTTTAAAAAACATCGACATGAGCATGGGCATCATCATTTTTTAATTGATAATACTTCAATACGTACCGAAATTTGAGATGATGAACAACATAAAGAAGCCCCTCATGGATGTATCAACCATGAAGATGAGACGAAATACTGACTCTTTTATATAACAATGACATAAATTGCAAAGGACATCCGTTAATTTACAGGAATTTATCAATTTATTTTAGAGAATGTTTTTTGCCTTTCATATTTTTGGTAAAGGCTTCAAAAAAAGTCTTTTGATTCTAGAGAATAGTGTAAGAGAATTTTAAATTGAAGTGGTACCCCTTTAGAAGAGCATTATATAATTGTAGTGAATTGCTTGCTTCTTTCTGCTTAAAAATTGTTAACTTCAAAAAAGTAATTTGCAAAGTTTTTTCTTAAAATCTCCTTATTTCTAGATTGATATTGCCTTTTTATGTGTTGAAAGCACTATCTATCTCTATAGTCTTATCCAAGAAGAAAATACCTTTATGAAATTATCATTCACCCAATATTTTTGACGCGCATATAAGGAAAGAATTGCCTATATTATTCATACAGAGCAATTTTTTATAAAAAATAGTCAATTGAATCATGCATAAAAGTACGAATTCTTGAATTCATTTAACATTTTGATTTTATTATCTTTTTATTATAGTATAATGCAAAAAAGAATGTTTAAAAAAATCAACAGGAGAGACAAAGCTTCTCTCCTTTATAGTGATTATATGTAGAATTAACTAAGCCCATCTTTTATCCATTCAGAAAGACGTCCTTTAGAGGTAGCGCCAACCATATTCGATGAAATATTTCCATTTTTAAACATTAATAATGTAGGGATAGAACGTACTCCGTATTGGGTAGCTAGTTCCGGATTTTCATCAATATTTACCTTAGCAATTTTAACTTGATTTTGCATTTCCATTGAAATTTCATCCAAAATTGGAGAAATCATTTTGCAAGGGCCACACCATTCTGCCCAAAAATCAACCACAACAGGGGTGGAAGAGGTTAGAACTTCACTTTCGAAATTGTCCTTATCAACTTTTATACACGTCATTGATTTATCCTTTATATTCACTCTTTATAGATTGGTATGATAACAATTCATATCAAGTTATTGCAAAGATAAATTATTAAAGGACTTTTTTACACCAGGGATTGTGCGTTGTGTTTGTTTGAGCGATTTTATGAAAGTAAATAAAGTGTAAAAATGCTTTGCAAGGAAAAGAGTAACTTATAAGGCAACTTCACTAAGAAATGCCTCAAGTTTTTCTGGAGGAAGTTTAAAAACTTTGGCTTCTTTACTGTAGATAAGCAGAGCCTGGATATCTTTATCGGGATGAATAGCTTGCAATAATTTTCGATAAAGAGCCATTTGCAACCAGTGATGGGAAGCAATCGCAGCTTCATTTTCTGGCGGGGTTCCTGTTTTAAAATCGGCAAAGATGATGCTGTTTTGCGTGATGTAGAGACGGTCAATTTGACCAGAAATTGCTTGTTCTTTTCCACGAATTTTCACAATACCCATTAAGGAGACCTCAGCACGTGAATGCTCAGAGAAAAGGGGCTTGAGATAAACATGATCTAATATTTTCCAAACATGGCGAAGAGCATCTTCTCTTTGGCTTTCATCCCAATGAGAGGCTTTGATATTGAGATAGTTTCGAGCATAATCTCGACGTTTTTGTGGGGGACAATCGGGTAAATATTGTAACAATCGGTGAACGAGATTACCATATTCAATGGAAAAAGCTCTGTTTGTGTTCATGGCTCCTAAAACAGGTGAAGTGGTAAGCTGTTTTGGACTTGAGGACAGCTCTGTATCCGCTTCAATGGAAAGGCTCGCCACTGACGGTTTTAACGGTTTTGGTAACACTGGTTCTGCTGGTACTTTATGAGAGAAAAAAGCAGGCAAAAGTGGTAAGGTTTGGCATTCAGCGGAAGAAATTTTTTGGTTTATAGAAGCAGAAGAAGCAGGTGTAATGCAATAACGCCAAGCTGCAATATCTTCCGAAGAATCTTTTATAGCAAGGGCATGCGGTTCGAGGGCTTTTTTTACCAGTTGTAACCATGTATGAGATGGCGTTTTCTGTCCTTTATATCCACAAATAAACAAGCGATCTTCAGCGCGTGTCATTCCTACATAAAGAAGGCGCCTATATTCTTCTTCTGCACGCTCTTTTAAGTGTGAAATTGCTTGTTTAGAGAGTTTTGTATCAAACTTTTCATTGGGGCGCCAAATAAAGGCTTGTTGTCCATTCACTTGTGCCTTGTTTAAAGGAACTTTAAGCAAGTGAGGAGCATGCTGAGGATGCCAAATCGCACTACCGGGATCAACTAAAAATACAACAGCAGCCTCCAGTCCTTTTGCGGCGTGAACAGTCATGATACGAATTTCTTCATTATTTTGTTCAAATTCACGTTTAATTTCTGGTTCGCTTGCACTTAATGTTTCTAAAAAAGCTTGTAATCCTGGTAATCCTGTTTTTTGAATAGTGAGCGTATAATCCATAAAAGCATCGAGCACATCATTTGCTTCAGATCCTAAACGAGACAGAATTTTTTGTCGTCCCTTATCATTGTTCAGAATATAGCTATAGAATTCAAAAACCGGTATTTGATCCACTAAAGCACGATAATGGTTCAGCTTTTCAAAAGCATCTTTAAAAGATACCTGCGATGATGTATGCGCGCACAGACTTTGCCAAAGAGAGCCGGTGCGGTGTGCGGCAAGCTGATAGAGTTCCTCTTCACTAAGAGCAAAAAGTGGGCTTTTTAAAACACAAGCAAGAGAAAGATCATCTTGTGGCTGCAAAACAAAACGCGCAAGCGCCATTAAATCACGGATACTAATATGTTTGGTAAGCTGTAAACGATCAGCCCCTGCTACGGGAATATTACGGTGTTTAAGAGCACGGGAAAGAGCTGAGACAAATTGATCACGTTTACGAACCAAGATCATAATATCACTTGCCCGTATTAAGCGTCCTTTTGCTGGAAGCATTTCGCCTTTTTGTAACCAGTCGGCAATCGTTTCAGCAATTTTTTCTGCTAAACGGACTTCAGGTGTATCTAAATGATTAACAGTTGCATGCCAATCTTGAGGAAACTCACTCGTTTCTTTTGAAATGGCATCCCATATAACAACTTCACCCGGACTATGAACCCGAATAGCTTCATGCACCGTTTTTGTATTTTCTGCCGAAAGTCCTTTATAGTTTTCTGGTGTTTCAAAAACAATATCAACACTTTTAAGAACATCCGCTGTAGAGCGAAAAGAGTAATGCAGTTGTATTTTTTCAAATTGCTGATTTGTTTGCTGCACTTTTTTTTGAATGATTCTTCCATTTTCAGCAAAATTTTCTGGAGCTGCACCTTGAAAAGAATAAATAGATTGCTTTTCATCTCCAACAGCAAAAAGAGTCCGTATATTTGTTCGTTGGCTATAACCTGAGAAAAACTCTTGTGCCAACAGTTGAATAATTTGCCATTGCTCAGGATTAGTGTCTTGTGCTTCATCAAGTAGAATGTGATCAAGCCCACGATCAAGTTTATAATGCACCCATTGGCTTGCACCTTTACGCTGTAATAAATGAAGTGTACGCTCAATAAGATCGTCAAAGTCTAAGAAGCCATTGTCCTTTTTTAGATTCGTATAGATTTTGAGATAAACAGCACATAACTGAAAAGCAGCCATATTGAGAGTAGCAACTTTTGCGCATTGATATTTCTCTAAAAGAATAGAAAGCTTGTTTTGTTTATCTTCAAGCATTTGTTGAATAAAGGGCCAAATTTGGTCTGACTTTTTACGAGATAAATGTGAAAACTTACGTGGCTCACCTTTTATTGTAAAATAAATATCAGAAATAATATTGAGAATATTTGTCTCATCATGCACTTTTTCTAATTGGGAAAGTTTTTCCACCATATCCTTGCAGCTTTGACTGCCATTGGTTTCACAATGGTTAAGAGCATAAAGAGGAAAGCGCGCTGTTTGTTTAATTTGTTCCAGAAGATATTGATTTGTTTCATTGGGCGCTAAGTTAAAAAGCGCGCGCAATTTTTCTTCTCCATTTTCAGATAAAAGAGAAGATAAAAAATCAGACAATTTATGTTGCTTTTCAACTGCCTCATAGAGCAATTGGTTAAAAGTATGTTCGCTAATAACTTGAAGTAACTGTTGCAAAGCAGGTTGTACATCACGACGAGCTAAAAGTTGACGACGGGATTCTTGTCGTAATTTTTTTCGACTGATATCATCGGGAAGTTCAAAATGCCCTGCAATATTGGCTTCTAACATAAATTGATGCAAGAGAGATTCACAAAAAGCATGAATCGTTTGGATTTTTAAGCCACCAGGCGTTTCGAGGGCACGCGCAAAGAGTTGCCGTGCATAAGTTAGTTTTTGCGCATTAACAGTTTTTTTTTCAAACCGTGTTAAGGTTTCTTGCAGCTGTGCATCATCGAGCTCATTCCAACTGGAAAGCGTGCGAAAAATTCGTGATTGCATAACAGCAGCAGCAGCTCTTGTATAAGTAAGGCATAAAATACGTGCTGGAGGCGTACCGTTTAAAAGCAAACGGATAACACGTTCACTTAAAACGTGGGTTTTTCCAGATCCAGCATTTGCAGAAACCCACACGTTTTTTTGGGGATGTGTTGCTGTTGCTTGTGCATCAAGAGCGGCTTCAGGAATAGAAAAAAACGTCATGATTACTCTTCTTTATGAAAACCACTTGACCATTCCCACAACCGAGCCAAATGGTCGTAGTCACCTTCATATCGTTTTGACATGGGGATAGCATGTGAGAGATAGCCTTGTTGTGGATTTTGATAATAAGTTATGAGTGCGATAAGATTTTCCCATGCATTTTCAGCAAGATCAACAGCACTTAGATAAGTTTTTCCGTCTTTTTTCTTTAAAAGAATTGATTGGGATTTAATTTCACCTTTTTTGTTAAGGGGAATGTAAAATAAATTTGAGGGTGTAAAATCTTGAAAATCTGGGAAGCCCCCTTGTATGAGTAAAGCTGTTTCTAAAGCCAATTGCGGAAATAATAATTCACGAACTTGTTTTGATAAAGGAGGCGTTCCGGTTTTGAAATCTAGAATTTCAACCGTTTTATCTGGCAAAACATCAAGACGATCAGCACGTCCTGAAAGGGTTACCCCTGTTGTTCCTATAGGGATTTTTTGTGATACCACTTCCGAATATCGCTCTCGCAGTCCTAAACTTTGTTCCCATTGAATAAAGCGTGGAGCAAGATTTTCAAAACTATTCCACCAAATTACTTCAATATCAGGTGGAAAATTGAATTTATCAAATTCTTTACGTCCAATAGAAAGCAGTACGTTGAGTGCATTTGCATCATTTGGATTTTTCATTTGTGTACAAAAAGCCGCAAGAATAGCGTGATAAAGTGTTCCACGTTCTGAAACGCTAGGATCATGAATAAGTTCTTTAAGTGGTTTGAGCCTTAAGATTTTTTTGGCATAAATAGCATAAGGATCATATCGCAATATTTCTATTTCAGTGACTGAAAAATGGCGCGGGCGTATATTAAGAGGTGGAGAAGGGCAAGGACGTTCCACCTCAGAAGTTATGCTTGTATGATCAAGCATCTTTGCCCAATGGCGTAGTATTTCACCTCGTTCACGGATTTTTTTCCAAACCTGTTTTCCTACAACTGTTTCCATGCGTTGTAGCCAGCGTGATGGAATGGAAGGCGTATGATTAACGCGCAATGCGCGACTCATCACCACTTTATCCATTCCCATTGCCCATTGAAAATCATGCGCGGAAAGACCAATACGCTGCTCTGGTGGTTCCAGAGTTAACATCATTTTCATCGGTCGCGATAAAAAAGCATCATTTCGCGTTGATATCGGCCATGACCCTTCATTAAGACCGCCGATGACCACTGTATCAACTGTTTGCAAACGTGATTCCAAAGTCCCCCAGATGAATAAACGTGGATGTCCTCCAGGCGAAGGTGTGACGGAACGGGTTGCTATTATGGCAGAAAACATAGCGGGCCATTCGCAAAGATGAAATGTTAATCCGGATTGATCACTAACCAATTCACGTAAAAATTTTGATAGGGCTTGTCCCGCTTCATGTTGATAAAGATGTGCAAGAGAATTATCCTCATTGCGACCGAAATTTTCAAAAACCTCAACAGTTGCTATCGCAGCTTCGGTGATGGTGCATTCTTTCTCTTTTTTCATAAGAGATGTTAAAGGTTCAACAGCTTTCCTCAAAAGATGACAAAGAAAACGTGCTTCTTCACATTTCTGCTGATCAAGAGCGTTGATTTCAGAACTATTATGAAAGTATGTTTCAATCCACTTTTCAAGAAATTGATCACATTCGCAAAGATTGATGCGCCCTGTATTCCCTCGAAGAATAAAAAGTTCAAAATTTTCTGCCATTTCGCGTAAACGATGACGGTTTTGTTGGAGTGTTGTCAGTGGATGTTTAAGAAGAGAAAGAAAAGCAATGGGATCATCGGGTTGCAACACATTTTCTAAGATAAGTCGTAAGAGAGTTACAGGCAATGTTTGTGCAAGTGGTATTCCGCCTGAATCATTTGCTTCAATTCCAAATCGCTGTAATTCCACAGCAACACGGCGTGCTAAATTACGGTCATTTGTAATAAGGGCCGCAGTTTTTTGGGGTTCTTCAATAGCTTTGCGTAAGGTAACAGCTATAGCGAGAGCTTCTTCACGTTCATTTATAGCTTCAATAAATGACCAATCTGCACAAAGATTTTCATAATCATTACGGATAATTTGTATCCATTTATCTGTTGTAGAAGCTGGTCGGAGTGCTTCTGATAAAAGAGCCATTCGTCTTTTCTTTGTTATACTTTGTTGGCCAATTTCGCAAACATGATGACGTTGACACTCCATGAGAGTTAGAAGTTTTTTTAAATGATATTGAGGATGGCTAAAAACATTTTCTGCAGGATCAAAAAAATCACAAGCTGTTTTTTCTTTATTGCTTGTGCTTAGTGCATTCCATTGTTCTTCATCCATATGAAGATCAAGGCCAGGAAGAACAACAGCCCCTTTTGGCAGAGAAGCTATAACCTTTAAAAGATGAGAAACTGCGGGCATAGAACCTGACACACCAGCTGCAATAACCGGTTTATCAGGTGGCATACGTCGTAAAGTCTCTGCATGCATTGTGAGTACTTGATTACGCCATTCAGCGGGATTACTTCGTTGTCTTTCTGTCAAAATTTTTGGCCAATTTTGCGTAACAATAGTCAAGAAATCGAGCGTTATTTGCCACCATTCAGCGACCATATCAGATGCAATATTTTTAAGTTTGGACCAGTCTGCTCCTTCTGTTTCAATTTCGTCCATCAAGTGTGCTAAATCTTGCGCAAGCCAAATCGCATCAGCACTATGAGCCGGAATAAGCACATCTTCTGTGCCAAACATGGCACGCAGATGCGCAGGTAAATTTTCACGCCATGGACGAATAAGGCGTGCTAAAAGTAAAAGACGTTCGCTTTCTCCAATAGGCGGATTCAGAGCGCTGGTATGGTTTTCAACAAAAAGGAAACTGTCTTCATCTACATCTCCTAGAGCACGAATGGTTGGCAAGAATGTTGTTTGTGTATTGCTTCTTTCAACAAAGGCTAAACGCAAAGCGCGAGCAGCACGACGTGTTGGAACATAAATAAGGCTATCGGCAAGGGCAGTTTGAATATCTCCACTGGAAGCGAAATTATCAATAAGGCTACCAGATACTAGTGCATCAACAAAGTGAGGCAAAAAAGCAGTTCCCGGAGAAATAGAAAAAACATGCGGTTTATAGGTCATATGATCTCATATTTGGGATAACAAATTTTAGCTTATTGATTATTTGTATTATTTTGACTGTATACAATATTTATACAAGGAAAAACTGAAAAGCTATGTTTATACAGCAGATTTTTTAGTTTAGATTTAAAAAAATATTGAAATAAATTATATGTCTTAGGTCATCGCGAAAAAATATATAAAATTTTTCTAATATTTTTCAACGTAGAATTGGCTACAGTTTATTCTCTAACTCAAATAGGTAATATAAAAATAAATATTAAAGTTTTAAAAGGTTCTAGGGGTACTAATACGCTGTAGCTCTTTGAATATAATAAATAAATTTACCGTATTCTTTATACAGTGCAATCTGAAAATATCCTTTACATACTCCATCACTTTCAGAAAAAAATAATAATATTTCCACATTTCACAGCAAAAACAGATTACTTTGAGGAAGAGAGTTTTGCAAAAGTTTATCGTGCAAGCCTCTATCTTGCTAGGATTACATCCCTTATGCAAAATAGAATGCCCAAAAATATCATTATGTTGCAATTTTATATGTTTGTTTTAAAGGGACATTTTTCATTGTTCTTGATCTTACCTCGTCATGTCATCCCGTAAATAATATAAATGAATAGTATAACGTAAACTTCCGTGAATGGGATGAGATATATCACACACCACCATTATTACATCATAACGCTATAACCACCATCATCATTTTTTACCCTCACCCAATATTTTGAAAGCTCTTGGCTATAGAGAAGATTTATTAGAGGCATTGTATTTATTGCTTCAAGTGTTTTACGCACACATCAATCCTACTTATGACGTGCAAACAAATGATTTTGATTGTTTCAATATAAGAAACTTACAATATTCAGATTTTTGACCCAATATAAAAAACGATAAATTATTACTATAAATCAAATTATTGTAGAAAAGATTTTTCTTTATTTTAAGAGCGTACTTGGTAATCTTTAAAAGCAGAAAATTTTATTTTAGGAGCTCTTTCTGCCTCATAATTCAATGAAAAATGGTTCTCCGCTAAAAAAACTGGATCACCTTCTAAATCATACGCAATAGCAGAGCGGTGATTGCTGAGAAACTTTTGCAACTCATCTTTGCTCTGCGCTGAAATCCAACGGCATAAATTAAAGCGCGCAGACTCAAAATTCACTGGCAAAGAATATTCTATTTTTAATCGTTCTTTTAAAACATCAATTTGCAAAGCACCAATAACACCAATGAGAGAAGGAGACCCATCATCAGGAATAAACAATTGTACAACCCCTTCTTCAGCCATCTGTTGCAAAGCTTCTTTGAGTTTTTTTGCTTTCATTGGATCGCCTAAACAAACACGACGCAAAATCTCTGGTGCAAAATTTGGTACTCCCTTAAAGAGGATATCTTCTCCTTCAGTCAAAGTATCACCTATACGCAATGTTCCATGATTAGGAATCCCTACGATATCACCAGCATAGGCTTGATCTGCAATTTGGCGTGAACGTGCAAAGAAAAATTGTGGAGCCGAAAGTGTCATTGGTTTTCCTGTTCGAACCAACTTTGTCTTCATACCACGTTCAAGTGTTCCCGAACATACCCGAAAAAATGCAATACGATCACGATGATTAGGATCCATATTCGCTTGAATTTTAAAAACAAATCCCGTCATTTTAGGTTCAGTTGCTATGACATTGCGCTGATCTGCACTTTGGTCACGAGGACTTTGACCAAAATCAATAAGCGCATTGATCAAATCACGAACACCAAAATTTCGCAAAGCTGAACCAAAATAAACCGGAGTCATATGACCTTCACGGAAAGCTTGAAGATCAAAATTCTTGCAAACACTTTGAGCGATTTCTACCCCTTCAATAAAAGTTGAACGTTGATATTCAGGAAGTAAATGAACAACCTCTCTGGGATTTGAAACTATCCGCTGTGTTATCTCATCATCTTTTTGACGAAAACGATTATAATGAAGGTCATAGGTACCAACAAAATCTTTACCCGTACCAATTGGCCATGTTATAGGCGCAGTATCAAGAGCAAGCTTTTCTTCAATTTCATCTAAAAGCTCTATAGGATCACGTGCCTCACGATCCATTTTATTGATAAAAGTAATAATAGGAATATCCCGCATCCGACACACTTCAAACAATTTTAATGTTCTAGGCTCAATTCCCCGTGCTGCATCCAACACCATGACAGCACTATCAACAGCTGTGAGGGTGCGATAGGTATCGTCTGCAAAATCCTCATGCCCTGGAGTATCTAGGAGATTAAAAATATGATTTTCATATTCAAACGTCATCACCGAAGTCACAACGGAAATACCACGATCACGCTCAATATTCATCCAATCAGAACGGGTTTGAATACGATCTTTTTTGGCTTTTACTTCTCCTGCAAGTTGAATAGCACCACCAAACAATAAAAGCTTTTCTGTCAATGTTGTTTTCCCAGCATCTGGGTGAGCAATAATTGCAAATGTACGGCGTCGCTTTACTTCCTGCACTCTCTTTTCCATTATTCCTCCGCAGGACGTGCAAGTGTTTCAGCAATCAGTGCACGCATTTCATTAATCCCATAAAGCGCTATAAATGATCCCCATCGTGGACCTCGCTCTTGTCCCAGAAGCACTTCATACAACATTTGAAAAAAAACATTGGAAATACCAGGCCCACCTTCAGGGCTTTTTTTGCTATGATCTTGATAGCGTTCCGTTAACCGTGCAACGTCAAGAAGCATATTTTGTAGCATGTTGCCATCAACAGTTTCAGGTAAATTAGCTAATTTTTCATCAATTTGTGCTAATGTTGCTCGTTCGCTATCATCAGGGAGCCTGAATTTTTTGTTTGGTTTAACAAAAACATCAAAATATTTAATAGCAAACTTCACCAATTGATCAAGTTCTGGATAAGTTTGTGCATTTGCTCCTTTAGCGTAACGAGAAATAAAACCCCAAAGAACTTCTGCATTCTCCGCATTTGAAGCACTTACCAAATTTAAAAGCATCGCAAAGGAAACAGGCAAATCAACTTGCGGAGGGCAACCATTATGAATATGCCATACAGGGTTATTCAGCCGCTCTTTCCATTCTTGGCGACCATAGGCTGAAAGATGCGCATAATATTCATCCACAGCTTTTGGAATAACATCAAAATAAAGCCTTTTTGCCGTTTTAGGCTTTGAAAACATATAAAGCCCTAAACTCTCTGTTGGGGCATAAGTAAGCCATTCATCAATGGTTAAGCCATTTCCCTTGGATTTGGAAATTTTCTGCCCTTTCTCATCTAAAAAGAGCTCATAGTTGAATCCTTCTGGGGACTTCCCACCTAATACTTTACAAATTTTAGAAGAAAGATTTGTGGAATCGATAAGGTCCTTTCCTGCCATTTCATAATCAATGCCAAGCGCTGTCCAACGCATTGCCCAATCCACTTTCCACTGACACTTAACCTTGCCCCCCGTAACCTCTGTTTCTATGGTTTCTCCTGTTTCTGGTTCGATATAAGTAACTGTACCTTTTTCAACATTACGCTCAATCATCGGTACCTGTAATACTTTTCCAGAAAAGGGAGAAATTGGTAAAAAGAGCGAATAGGTCGCTTGCCGTTCAGCACCCAATGTTGGTAAAATAATTGCCATAACCTTGTCATAACAGGCAAGGATTTTCAAAAGTGTTTCATCAAAACGACCAGAATTGTAATAATCCGTAGCACTTGCAAATTCATAATCAAAACCAAAACGATCAAGGAAAGCCCGTAGCCGCGCATTATTTGCTGCCCCAAAAGAAGGATAGTCATCTCCAAAAGGGTCGGGTACACGGCTCAACGGTTGACCAAGATAATGTTCCATCCTCTCGCGATCAGGCACATTCTCAGGAACCTTGCGCAAACCGTCCATATCATCAGAAAAACAAAGCAATTTTGTTTTTACTTTATTCTCCGTAAGAATATGAAATGCATGACGCACCATGGTTGTACGTGCAACTTCCCCAAAAGTACCAATATGCGGTAAACCAGAAGGTCCATAACCTGTTTCAAATATCACACTGTCTGGATAACCCGTCTTTTCATACCGTTTGATAATCTTACGTGCTTCTTCAAATGGCCAAGTTCTCGATTGAGAAGCCGCATCTTTTAATTCAGGCGTAAGGTTAAGGGTATCACACTGATCACGCATTATTATTTATCCTAAAAATTACACTCTTTCAAAATAGGGTGTATGGTTCTTGAATTTATTCGTCAATAATAGCAAGCAAAAAGATGAAAATTTCTTTATACTCTTAAGTCACAATACAAAAACCGCCCTCGCTATAAACATATTTTGTTCTGATAAAAATCAAAAACATTCAATATTATAAAGAAAAATTGACTTGTTTTGATTATCGGAGCCTTCATTGCTATTATTATCATGAATTTTGCTTATTATACTGATTTAGTACAAAAGCGAAGCCTCTAACATTGAATGAAAGGACTGCAAAAACCAACAGATAAAAATGCTTAATTTAGGCATTCCATACAAAAGCACTCCCCCCTACTTTACACTTGTCACCGTAATTTTCTATTTCTTTATTTTGTCACCTTGATGACGCATTGCTAATGTACGCAAACGTAAAGCATTTAATTTAATAAAACCAGTTGCATCTCTTTGATCATAAGTACCTTGATCATCCTCGAAAGTTACCAACTCACTCGAATAAAGTGATTTTTTACTTTGGCGCCCTTCAACAATCACGTTTCCTTTATAGAGTTTTAACGTGACTTCACCTTCAACATGTTCTTGAGATAAATCAATAGCTGCCTGCAGCATCTTACGTTCCGGTGAAAACCAAAATCCATAATAAATGAGTTCTGCATAACGTGGCATCAATTCATCTTTCAAATGAGCTGCACCACGATCTAGCGTTAAAGATTCTATAGCTCTGTGAGCTGTTAAAAGAATGGTTCCCCCTGGTGTTTCATAAATACCCCGCGATTTCATACCCACAAAGCGATTTTCTACTAAATCTAACCGACCAATACCATTATTGCGCCCATAATGATTTAATTCTGCAAGTAAAGTTGCAGGAGATAAATTTTTTCCATTGATTGACACAGCATCACCTTTTTTAAAGCCAAGGGTGATTCTAGTTGCTTGATCTGGGGCATCTTCCACCGAAAGAGTACGCATATGGACATATTCAGGAGCAGGAAGTGCTGGATCTTCTAAAATCTTTCCTTCTGATGAAGAATGCAATAAATTTGCATCCACTGAAAAAGGTGCTTCGCCTTGCTTATCCTTTTCTACAGGAATTTGATGTGTACGAGCAAATTCAAACAGATCTGTCCGACTCTTAAAATCCCAATCACGCCATGGAGCAATAATCTTTATATCAGGGTTAAGAGCATAAGCGGAAAGCTCAAAGCGTACCTGATCATTGCCTTTGCCCGTTGCCCCATGAGCAATTGCATCTGCTCCTGTTTCCTTAGCAATTTCAACAAGGCGTTTTGAAATAAGTGGGCGTGCAATTGATGTTCCTAAAAGATAAGTTCCCTCATAAACGGTATTGGCTCGAAACATTGGAAAAACAAAATCACGCACAAATTCTTCGCGCAAATCTTCAATATAGATTTCTTTAACACCTAACATTTCAGCTTTACGACGAGCAAATTCTAGCTCTTCCCCCTGCCCAAAATCCGCTGTAAAAGTTACAACTTCAACGCCTAACGTATTTTGCAACCATTTGAGAATAATTGACGTATCCAATCCCCCTGAATAAGCCAAAACAACTTTTCTAATATTTTGCCACTTCTTCATGTCAAAGTTCTATATGAGCTGCTATTTTATTTCTACCTAGAAATCAAAACAATGCAACAAATATAAAAATAAATTCTCTTTAAGCAACATTAAAAAGACGCAAAAAACGTAAATAAAAACGCTTTAGAGTGTAAATAATGAATACTGCTTAAAAATAAAAGGAGATTTACGTGTCATTTCTACCGGAGTGGTCTATTGTTGTACAATTTGCTTTAGCATCGTTGATTTTAGCACTTATTCCAGGACCTGATATGATGCTTTCTGTAGGACGAACCATTACACAAAGCAAAAAAGCTGGAATTATGTGCGCCTTGGGTAGTGCAACAGGATTTGCCATTCAGGTTACCGCTGTAGCACTTGGCTTATCAGCGCTTATTTTTGCTGCGCCACACACTTTTATTCTTCTAAAAATTGTTGGCGCCTTTTATCTTTTATGGTTTTCCTTTCAAATGTTACGGAGAAATCCGACATTTTCCTTTGAACCAACATCTTCTAAATCTCAAAGCGCTAAACGTAACTATCTTGCTGGTATTGGAATCAATCTTTTAAATCCTAAAGTTATACTCTTTAACGCGACATTCTTACCACAATTTATCAATGCGGATGATCCTATGGCAACACAAAAGCTACTCTTTTTAGGACTCTCCTATATTCCTATTTCTTTTCCCATCACAATTTCTATCGTTTTTACAGCACATAAACTTACCAAAATTCTCAAGAAAAATCCTCTTTATATTCGCTTTCTTGACTGGCTTATTGCTGGTACTTTTACCAGCTTTGCCCTCCATCTCCTTATAGTTACAAAAATTGATTTATAAATGTAATTTATCGTTTTTAATTTAAATGAGAACCAAAATATTCTAGGATTCTCTCATTTCAAACCTGTTTATTTTGAATCAAACAATATCTTTCCCTTGTACGTTATAAGCGAATCGGGAGTTTTCGTGTGTGAAGCGAAATCTTTTTAAAGAACGTAATAAACAAAAGAGTGAGGCAATATACAATCTCCACTTTTTAAAAGATATTACCGTAGATGCTTTTAAAAGTCATAAAATAGAATTAAAAGGTATGATAATAATATGGAAATTAGTTAAGACCCTTAAGACTTCATATTGCCTCTAAATGAGGTTTCCTCCTCATTTTAGAGATTACGCAAACAGACTGCTATATACAATATTTCCCCCATTGAGCATATAAAAGCTGAAACTGTTCGTCTAGCACTGATCCATCTTAATCTCTGTCTCACACATGCTATTATATGCTGATTTACTGAAAAAAAGCATAGGCTTTAATATCGCAAAAAGTTGCATTAACTAATGACCAATAGAATTTTCAAGTCGCAAACGTTCAGATTTCCGTAAACGCTCTGAAGCTGATTTAAGTTGTCCACATGCCGCTAAAATATCGCGTCCACGTGGTATCCGAATAGGAGAAGCATAGCCCGCTTGATTAACGACATCAGCAAAACGCTCGATTTGCTCCCAATCAGAACACTGATAATTACTCCCTGGCCACGGATTAAAAGGGATTAAATTGATCTTAGCAGGAATCCCTTTCAATAACTTAATCAATCGCTTAGCATCATCTAAACTATCATTGATATCTTTCAGCATAACATATTCAAAAGTGATTCGTTTTGCATTAGAAAGACCAGGATAATTACGGCAAGCCTCCATTAGTAAGGCAAGCGGATATTTTTTATTAATGGGAACAAGCATATCCCTTAATGTATCGTGTACTGCGTGGAGTGAAATCGCCAACATAACACCAATTTCTTCTCCGGTTCGGATAATTCCAGGAACAACCCCACTGGTTGAAAGCGTAATCCGACGTTTTGATAAAGAAAGCCCATCGCCATCAGAAGCAATCAATAAAGCTTTTTTAACAGCTTCAAAATTATAAAGAGGTTCTCCCATCCCCATCATAACAATATTGGTAATTTTGCGACCTTCAATGGGAACTATTGCCCCATCAGGGGTATTTTTATCAGGAAAATCACCCAAACAATCACGTGCAACCAATAATTGTGCCAAAATTTCTTCCGCGGTCAGATTGCGAACAAGCATCTGCGTTCCCGTATGGCAAAAAGAGCAAGTTAACGTACACCCTACTTGCGATGAAAGACATAAAGTACCACGTCCTTCTTCAGGGATATAAACCGTTTCAATTTCAACAGGCCTTCCAGCTCCACGTGCAGGAAAACGTAAGAGCCATTTACGCGTACCATCTTTTGATATTTGTTCTCCAACAATTTCTGGGCGCGCAATGGAGAAATGACACTTAAGTGTTTCTTGCATTGCTTTAGAAATATTCAGCATCTCATCAAAATTTGAAACACCACGCACATAAAGCCAATGCCAAAGCTGACGCACACGCATACGCGTTTGATGCTCTGGTACACCAACTGTCTTTAAAGCTTGCACCATCTCATCTTGCGACAAACCAATTAAAGAGAGCTTAGAACTCTCCTTCACGACCACATTATCTGTTTCTCGCGCAAAACATGAACCAATTGGTCTAAGGTCATAGGAAATGGCCATTGCTTTCCAATTCACATCACTATTTTAGAAATTATCAAAACCTTAATGGCACTTTTGAGCTGCATTTAATGCAGCAGTGACCCCTTTTAAGGAATAAGTATAAGTGGTATGCGTTCCTCGTTTTGATATCGCTTTCACTGTCATATTGCTTCCTGCACGCATAGCAGAAACAAGCTGCTTTTCTAGCTCTGATGAAGCCAACCAAGCTGAGGAATCTTTCGTGAAAAAATCAAAGTCCTTACCTCCAATGGTCACTGTCACTCTCGACCCTTCTTGAAGGGTATAACCAGCCATAAACTGCGGCTCAAACGAAATAGGTGAATGAGAACGCTTGGTAACCAAGAAAAAGTTATCACCATGATTAACTGTCGTTGGAAGAGCCTTCAAAGGTACCGATAACACATAGCAAATCGTATTTTTGGGCGATTTATAAGAATAGGCTCCCCACGCTTCAAATTGATTTAAACGGCTTGGCGTTTGTGCATATGCAACTCCCGCTGTAACAAGAACCATTACAGATACAGCAATAACAGTCTTTTCAAACATCTTCATTTAGCTCACTTCTTTAGTCTCTAACAAGATTTTCTTCATTGGAAAAATTCAACAAAAACTCCTCGATATTCATGTGTTATTGTCTTAATTCCTTCAATAAGCGAAATATTTTCACACTAACCAGAATAGATTTCTACGTTTCATTGTGACCTTTTAATCGTTACAAAAACATAAACCTCTTATTCAATAACCACATTAAAAAATAACATCTTCATTTTACGCTACTCATTTCGTTTTTGTATAAAAAACGATTTCTTTAAGCTATAGAACTTCAAAACAAGATGAAAATATACCATCACTCTGTTAAGAAATAAACCATACTCTTTATATCACAAGCAATCTGATGCAAAATTTTGAAAATACACCCCGTACTCCCCGCAAAAAAGCTTAACCGCCTTACGAATATCACTTCTCGGCTTTATGCATTCAATACATTTATGTTCGCAAAATACTCCATCTTTCACCTATTATAGTGAATTCATACTTCGTATTCAATATCGTCCCGACAACACTTTTTCTCAATCTTTAAATATCTTGTAAAAATAATAAAACATAAAGAGTTTAGATTCTATCTCAATAATCACTTACAACTTTGTTTCTTTTGATCTTATTTCCCCATATATTTCATCTCCAATTATTAATTTCTAAAATGATTTTAGTAGCTTATTATAGATTAATCATATTATTTTAATGTATTAGATGATATTTTTCTTTCTGTTATAAAAAACTTCTTAAGAATTCTTTTGGAAAGTTTCCTTATCTTATTTCTAAGTAATTTATAAACAAAAATATAAAACCTTTTTCTACAGCAATTCTAACCTTATCGTTTTTTAACAACATTTTAATCAATTAAAGTGGATCTGAATAAATCTTCCCATGCACAAAGCTCTTTCACCCAACCTAAAGCTATAATTTTCATTTTTACCGTACAAAATTGTTTTTTTAGCATGAGCTCTATACAACAGCTGACATCTAAATCATACCTATAAAATAGTTGATCTCTCCACTTGTGAAGAAGCAAACCGGTACCATAACACTATTTTCCAGCTCCCAATGTTTTGCTACAACCCTCGATACTTGAGACGATTCATAGGAGGCATTTTACCCCTTTCTTGTACAGTTTTTATCCACACGCTAATTCCGTTTATAACGTGCAAGCAAATGGTTTTGATTGATTCAACATAAACAAGTTTGGAATGAGAGAATTTTACAATATTCGCATCTCTCATCCAACATGAGAAATAGTGAATTATATTTATAAATCAATATCTTGCTATACTGATAATACAATATATCTCTTATTTCTTCTTGAGCATTAAAATATTATCCCTAAACACTCAAACTCAACTTACGAAAAAATTCAATGCACAAATAAGCTTTCCTGTTGATTTCTTTCCCGCTTTCAAAGGACGAAGATTCTTAATCCAATCTGGACTGAAAAAGTTTGGATTCTTGTCGAGCGGTCTCCTCTTGTCTTCCCACTTATGTGATTTACTTAACCAAAAGCTCTCCAAACAAGTCCTGCTTAAGAATATTTACCATACATTCTAAAAGCATTTAATGTATTAAGAAAACTTACATGCCTTATCTCTACACACCTCAAATGATGGCTTTTTACAGTATAACAGAATAAATGAACCCACGAAGCATAATGATTAGATCCTTAATATACAAGAACAAGAAAAGACAAGTACTTCGTTTTTGTTACTTGCTCTTTAAAAAGAAGGTTAGCTTAGAAACGATTTCTCAAAATTGCATGACATAACCTTTTGTTATCAGTATTTTAAAATAAAAATTATATTATTTTCCACGTTCCGTGGTGTACACTTTGCCACTTATACACTCATAATATCTTCTAAGCTGCATTTGATTCTGAAGTTTGAATCAGTAAAGTATAAAGCGCATTAGCATTATGCGTATTGCGCAATTTTTGCACAACATCAGTGTGACGCAAAACACGTGCGATCTGTGATAAAGCTTTTAAGTGATCTGCACCAGCATTTTCAGGTGCTAAAAGGAGAAAAACGAGATCTATAGGTTCGTCATCAAGAGCTTCAAAATCAACAGGACTTTCAAGACGTGCAAATATGCCAATGATCCGATTAATATCAGGTAATTTTCCATGAGGAATCGCAATACCTCCACCCAAACCCGTTGAACCAAGCTTCTCGCGCTGTAAAACAACATCAAAAATCACATGCTCACTAAGACCTGTTAGCTTGGAAGCTTTTTCGGCTAAAATTTGTAGAACCTGTTTTTTCGAATTAGCCTTAAGAGCCGGAATGATCGCTTCCGGTGCTATTAACTCACTCAAATTCATACTTTAATCTTCCTCTTACACGCTAAAATGCTCATCAATAAACCTATAAATGGTATAGATACTTAATGTTCTTTCACTTTTCGCAACATCGCATGTGTTTTTACTTTTCAATTTATAATGGATGATGGCTCAATACATCTCATATCACTTCTAACACAACAATAAATAGTATTCGGATCATCATTAACGGCATGAGAAACCAAAGAAATGAAGTTGTTCATAAAGTTAATTTCCTTACGACTCTAGAAAAGGTCATTATTCATAAATTTATTAAACTTGTCATAAGAGTTGATGTATAATTCGCCATCAGAGTTTTTCTTTCTTTAAAAATGAGCCCTTAAATTAAGATGAAAAGCATACTGAGCAAAATGGACCTTTACTTTGAAAATTACTGTATAGCTTGAACATCGCCTTATAACAAGAATATAAAGGTTTTTAGAGATTTATAGATTTATCCTGATATCTTTAGCCGAGCTCCTATTTTCAAATAGGCCATATAAACCAATAAAATACGACAACTCCTATTGAATAACCGCAATATATAACCGGTGCTCCCATCAAAATACCTAAAACAGCATCATCGATATATTATTTGATTCGACAGAGAAAAATATGATAAATATCTCTTACCTTTCAATAACGCACGCATTTATTGAGAGCTTCGTTTATCACTCATTATCAAGTTAATCTAGTGATATCTTTCTATAATACAATCATGAGCAAGCTAAACTTATAAAACAACAAACTAACCCTCTAATGATGAAGCCTTTTTCACCACTCAATAACAGCATTAAGGTTATAGTCATAAAAGAAGTTTTGGCATAAATAAGGAGATTTTCAGTAATAATGTTTGGTTAAACTTAAATGAAAACTCGTGAAAGTTGTAAAATCAAAGAGAAAACTGATTTCCCAAATAAATTCTGCGTACATCAACGTTGTTGATAATATCATTAGGACAACCGTGAACTAACACCCGCCCTGTATGAATAATATAAGCGCGATCGACAAGCCCTAATGTCTCACGTACATTATGATCCGTTATTAGAACACCAATGCCACGCCTAGTTAAATGACGAATAAGTTGTTGAATATCGAAAATAGCGATAGGATCAATTCCTGCAAATGGTTCATCAAGTAACATAAAATGGGGACGAGAAGCTAAAGCGCGCGCAATTTCAAGTCGCCGACGTTCACCTCCAGATAACGAAAGTGCAGACATTTTACGTAAATGATCAATTTTAAATTCATGTAAAAGGCTATCTAACTCTTCACGTTGTTTAAGGCGATCTTTTTCAACGACCTCTAAAACAGCTTTAATGTTATTTTCTACTGAAAGACCACGAAAAATAGAAGCCTCCTGTGGAAGATATCCAATACCTAAACGTGCACGTCGATACATCGGAAGATGCGTAATATCAAATCCATCAATTTTAATGGATCCTCCATCAGATTTTATGAGCCCCGTAACCATATAAAAACAAGTTGTTTTACCTGCCCCATTGGGCCCTAAAATGCCAACGGCTTCTCCCGTACGAATGCCAAAAGAAACACCATTAACAGTTCGCCTTCCTCGATAAATTTTAATCAAGTTACTAGCAATCAAGGTCCCTTTTAAGGGATTTTTTGAAGCTTCACTTTCAAGATTATACCTATCGGTCTGCTTTTTTCTTTTGATTCCAAACATGAAATCTTAACGGCCATTCTTTTGATTTTGTTTTAAAATAATAGAAACACGACCTTTTTTCTTAGGCGTCTCACAACCTTCTAAAAAAGCCTTTCCGCTTTCCATATTTGCCGTTAGTTTGCACCCCGTGGCCACATTGTCACCATCAGTTAACACAACATGACTCCCTGTCAAACTCATCATTTTTGACTTTCCATCAAAAACGCCTTTATCACCCGTAGCAATTTGCGTAGCAATTTTTATATAAACTTTTCCTAAAGCTTCCATTTTTTGTATACCCGACGAACCAAATAAAGAAACAGATGATGCCTTTGTATCTTCCTTGTTTTTATCAATTTCTTTATATGCTTTATCGTAGTAAACAACTAATTTTGCCGTTCTTAAAAGACGTTCACCTTGCACCACTGAAACATCACCTTTAAAAAGCGCTATCCCTTCTTTATCACGTATTTCCAAAGAATCTGCATGAAGTTCTACCGGTTCTTTGTCGCTTGATAAACTTATTCCAAAATGGGCCACTTCAGCATATCCTAAAACTGCTCCTCCTCCTAATATTCCCATGCTAAAAGCCAAGGTCACACCTATCCATCTTTTGTACGATTTCATTATTTCAATTCTTCTGTTTGTATATACACATACTTCTCTTTATAAATATCCTTTGAAGATTCGTATTGATCTTGCGTCATTGCTTTTGAAGCACTAAATGCACACCACCATGGAAATACATGTTTTTTCCTTTTTCTCGAATTTGTAAGGCATTTGCGGCAAGATGCAAACCCGCTTGCTGAATATTAACACGTTGATCTGTTTTTAACTGTCCCTCGGATAAGTTAATACTTGCTGACATAAATTGTGCCATCATCCCATCATTCGTCGTAATGGTGAATGGCTTGTCCAACTGTAAAAAACCATTAATGTTATCGTAAATCCCCCCTTGTGCTGCGAGAAAAACCTGTTTTTGTTGGCCCATAAATGCTTTAGCTGTAATGTTTTGCAACCCAATCATTCCAGAGTGTGTATGGTCTTGAAATGCCTTTTCTGCTTTAAGCCAATAAGGTTCATGAGCACGCGTATACCCTTCTAACTTTGGATTGAGCATCGTCAAATTCACCACGCCACTCTCTTCATTATTCAAAGGCATAGAATCAGAAGTAACGGGAACCAAGAAAAACGTAAACCAGCAAAAAACCAGCGCTGAAATCAACGCTAAGAGAGGTAAAAAAATTTTTAATATGCTAATGCGACGCGAATGACGGGATGCTTTTTTAAAAACATCTCCAAAAGATAATTGCGTTGAAAAGGCTTCATAATTATTGTGTACGGACATACTCTCCTAATCTCTTAAATACTCCGCATTTTTAATCTGTATAACCTTTATAGAAGGTATTTTCAAATTTTGTTTCTTGCAATTTGTTTTTTCTTGGTTTTATTTTGCTTTTATCCGTTTATATATTGTAATATGCATGAAGTGCACAATTACAAAAAAATTTTTGTGTGAAAGTGAGGCTATTGTGGTAAAATCAGAGCTTGTGCAAATTATCGCTCGTCATAACCCGCATCTTTTTCAACGGGATGTGGAGAATATTGTAAACGCTATTTTTGAGGAAATTTCAACAGCACTTGCAAATGGCAATCGCGTTGAACTTCGTGGATTTGGAGCTTTTTCTGTAAAAAGCCGTTCAGCCCGTAATGGACGTAATCCACGAACAGGTGAAGCTGTTTCTGTTGAAGAAAAGTGGATTCCTTTTTTTAAAACTGGCAAGGATTTACGCGACCGTCTTAATCAGTGAGAAACTTATGATAATTAAACGTATTCTTCTAACAAGTATCGGTGTGATTCTCGCAGCGTTTTTGATTGTTTTTATCGTGGCTAATCGTCAAATGGTTCCGTTAACCCTTGATCCTTTTCGAGCAGATTCTGAAAGTTTTACTTATCATGCTCCCCTCTTTATATGGCTCTTTATTTCCTTTGGTTTTGGTATTTTATTAGGGAATCTGATCAGTTGGTTTTCCTATCACAAATACAAAAAAGCTCTCAAAAAAAGTAAAGCAGAGATCGAGAAATTGAAAACGTCTATCACAAATCTGGTGTAATGGTATTTTAATTAAATCTTTTCTCTCTGTATTTTATATTCAGTACAGAGTTTAAAGTGCTCTTTTCTTTTTTTCATACATGTTTTAATTGGCTTTAGCTCTTTTGCACTTTTACGAAACACTTAAGAGCTTTATAATATATTTTCATACCTCATATACCGTGATACAAAACATGCCCGCACAATGCTTTCAACCCTCCCATAACAATAGATATCCGCAGGAAAAGTTACCACTTATTTTAGAAACAGGTATAAGTGAAAACTATGCTCTCATTGATTCTGGTCATGGACAAAAACTAGAACGTTATGGAGCTTACCGCATTATTCGACCAGAAGGTCAAGCACTATGGAAACCTGCTTTACCACGAAAAGAATGGGCTGATGTTGATGCTGTTTTCACAGGAAACCGTGATGAAGAAGGGGTTGGTCGTTGGCATTTTCCTAAAAAGCCACTTGATGAAACATGGACTCTTTCTTGGAATGGATTGTTTTTTCTAGGCCGTTTTACTTCCTTTCGTCATGTGGGGGTTTTTCCTGAACAAGATGCTCATTGGCGCTCTATGGAAGAGCAAATTGTTAAAGCCGAGCGTCCTATAAAATTGTTGAATCTTTTTGGCTATACAGGTATTGCCTCTTTGATTGGGGCACGAGCGGGTGCGAATGTTACCCATGTTGATGCTTCTAAAAAAGCCATTGCGTGGGCAAAAGCTAATCAAGAAAAAGCAGGATTACCAGATCATTCTATTCGCTGGATTTGCGATGATGCTATGAAATTTGTCGAGCGTGAACTGCGTCGTAAGAAAAGCTATGATATGATTCTTCTTGATCCCCCTGCTTATGGGCGTGGACCCCATGGTGAAATTTGGCAACTGTTTGATCATTTACCCGCTATGATCACAAATTGTCGTAAACTTCTCTCTGATAAACCGCTCTCTGTTGTCCTTACAGCTTATTCTATTCGTGCTTCCTTCTTTGCTCTTCATGCTTTAATGCGTGATGCATTTGTAAATCTTGGTGGTACGGTCGAATCAGGAGAACTCATTTTGCGTGAAGAAGTTGCAGAACGTGCCCTTTCTACTTCTCTTTTTAGCCGTTGGATTGCTTGAACATGTGTAGACCCAAAACTGGTAGAGTGAAAGAAATTACCTCTCTTAGCAACCCCATCATAAAAGATCTTAAAGCACTTAGCCAAAAGAAAAACCGTAATAGAGAAGGCCTTTTCATGGCAGAAGGATTGAAATTGGTCATTGATGCTCTCAATCTCGGCTGGACAATACAGACGCTTATTTTTTCTAAAAGTAAAATCGGTAATACTGCTATCGAAAATACTGCCGCACGTGCTGTAGCCAACGGTGGTTTTGTTATTAAAGCCTCACAAAAAGTTATGGAATCACTTACCAGACGCGATAATCCACAAACAGTTATTGGTATTTTCAAGCAAAAATGGCACTCTCTTGAAATGATAAAAGAACAGATTAAAGATGTTTACATCGCGCTTGATCGTGTACGTGATCCTGGAAATCTTGGTACCATTATTCGAACTGCTGATGCTGTAGGTGCTAAAGGTGTTATTTTAATTGGCGAAACAACAGACCCTTTCTCGCCTGAAACGGTCCGTGCAACCATGGGATCTATTTTCTCTGTACCACTTTATCGTCTTGATGAAAGCGCCTTTTTAAACTGGTCTGCTCACTTTAAAGGTATGATCGTTGGAACACATCTCAAAGGATCTCTGGATTATCGCACTCTTGATTTCAAAAATGGCCCTATTATCCTTTTAATGGGAAATGAAAAACAGGGATTATCAGATCTTCTTACAAATCGGTGCGATAAACTTGCGCGTATTCCACAAAGCGGACGTGCAGACTCGCTTAATCTAGCTGTAGCAACAGCTGTTATGCTTTATGAAATCCGTCGCCCCTATTTAATACTGGAACCATGTGAGGAAAAACATGATGCGTAAATCACTCCCTTTTCTTCTCTTGGGCTTGGCTTTTACAGTAGTACTTGATCAAGCTGTCAAATACTGGGTTATGCACAATATGCCTTTAGGAACAGAAATTTCGCTTATTCCTTTTCTTTCCCTTTATCATGTGCGTAATTCTGGCATTGCATTTTCGTTTTTTTCTTCCTTTTCTCACTGGGGAATCATCGCCATCACAATCATTGTGATTATCTTCCTTCTATGGCTATGGAAAAATACTGAATATAATAAGTCTTTAATGCGCATTGGCCTTATTCTTATTATTGGGGGAGCCGTGGGCAATCTCATTGATCGTATTCGCTTTCATCATGTCACTGATTATATACTCTTTCATATTGGTGATATTTTTTATTTTGCTATTTTCAACCTTGCAGATAGTTTTATCACTCTCGGTGTTATTGCCATCCTTATTGAAGAATTGCGCACTTGGATGAAAGCAAAACGTCATTCTAACAGTACATCTTCTCATTGATATGCTCATTTTCTTAGAAAACAGAGATTATTAACCATCATAATCCTGATTATATATTGATTTTTCTTGGATAATTCTTGCAGCTAATTGTTTCTCGTGTTTCTTTTCATAAAATTATAAAATCTTATTTTTCAACTTTACACTTCTACACTTGGTCAATGCAAAAGAAATGAACTCAAATAGAGAGAAAATATTTTACAGCATTTAAAGTTCTATTATTTGCTTTTCGTATATTTTTTAGTTTTTACAGGTATTGTTTTTTTACAGAGCCTTTCTTAAGCGCTTCGTTAAAAAACTCTCCTTTTTTATTTTGTATATTGTTTAATAAAAAACATTTTTTCAACTATTTTCAATGGTGTCTTGTTAAATCAACCTATTGATTATAAATATAAATTACCGTTTTTCATATTGAATAAAAGCCCTTAATAGCCTAAATCTCTTTTATTTGGAATCTGTTCATGTTGAATCCATCAAAAGCATGTCTCTTGCAAGACACAAGCAAATCAATAATCTTAATTGATTTAATATAAACAGATTTGCAACCAGAGAATCTTACGATATTCGGAATATCATTTAGCATACAAAAAGATATTTTATCATTATATATCAATGTGTTAAAATCAAATTCAATAGTTCTTCTAACTGTGCAAAACAGGTACAATATTGAAGGTTGAAAAATAGTGTTATGAGATAGTTGCCGCTCTTCTCACAAACGCAAAAATAGTGGATATTTTATAAAGGATTGTATTACATAGTTTCTGTGAATAATAAATTTTTTTAGTTTAGTCTTTTTATCTTGTAAAAATATGGCGAAAAATGGAAATATTTTTTATTAAAATGAACCATTTCCTTACCAATTTGTAAGGTTCCTTCTTCATATAAATCTCTTGTAATTTTTAAATAAATCTCCATAATAAGAGCAAATATGCTGGAATTCTGTCAGTGATTCTTAAGGGTTTTTGTATTTGCCCAATTAAGGCTTATGCCAAGCTTATCTGTGTAATGACAGAGACACTTTTAGAGCCCTATATCTGACGGGACATATGCTAAAGGATTTTATATTATGGCTAATTTTAAAAATTTACGTTCGGCACCTACTTCTCATGCCGATGCATCAATTGATCAGGGATTGCGCGACTATATGTTGGGTGTCTATAATACAATGGCCATTGGTTTGCTTATTACAGCTGCTGCTGCTTATGTAATTGTATCATTAGCAACGACAACAGATATGAGCCAAGCAGCAGCTCAAATCAATAGCAGTGTTTATTTAACATCATTTGGAGTAACATTTTATACATCGCCATTCTCTTACATTGTTATGTTTGCACCACTCATAGCGGTTTTATTCCTCAGTTTCAAAATTAATACATTGAGCACAAATGCTGCTCGTAGCCTCTTTTTTGGTTATGCTGCTCTGGTTGGTCTTTCACTGTCTTCTATCGTTTTGCGCTATACGACAGAAAGTGTTGTGCAAACCTTTGTCATTTCCGCCGCAACTTTTGGAGCTCTTTCACTTTATGGATACACAACAAAGCGTGATCTCACAGCAATCGGTTCATTCCTATTCATCGGATTGATCGGCTTGTTGCTTTCCATGATTGTGAACATTTTTCTTGGATCAAGCGCTTTGCAATTTGCTATCTCTGTAATTGGTGTTTTTATCTTTGCTGGTTTAACAGCCTACGATACCCAAAGCATTAAGTTGATGTATTATGAAGGAGATGAAAGCGACACTAGAGGACGTAAAGTTATTATGGGCGCGTTGAATCTTTATCTTGATTTCATCAATATGTTTGTCTTCTTGCTACAATTTCTTGGCTCAAACCGTGATTGATTGCAAAAATCATAACTTAATTAAAGAACCTTGTTTCTAAAAGAGACAAGGTTTTTTTGTTTTTAGTGTAAGTCTTTACCCTTTGCCTCTTAGGGACTATTCTTTTCGCAAAATGACAAAAATACCTTATAAGCAAAAATTCCCTTGGTTTACCGGTTTTATCCAACAAAAACTCCATAGCTCTCTTTTAAATGCAATTCACAGCCGTTCTCATCATCAATCAAACATCATCAATCAAAATAGTAATTATGATCTGACCGTTGCTTCCTATAATGTGCATAAATGTGTAGGTGTTGATAAAATTTTTAATCCTACAAGAATTGTCCGTGTTATTACTGAATTACAAGTCGATATCCTTGCTCTTCAAGAAGCAGATAGACGTTTTGGAGAACGCATCGGTTTGATTAATCTTCAGCTATTAAAAGCTGAAACCGGTTTGATTCCTGTACCTCTTAATACTATGTCACCTCATGGACACGGTTGGCATGGGAATGCTCTTTTTTTGCGAAAGGGATATGTACGTGATACTTTACAAGTCACTCTGCCTAGTATTGAACCACGTGGGGCTGTAATTGTAGAGTTGGAAATGGCAGCAGGCCCTATCCGTATTATTGCGGCTCATTTTGGCTTATTACGTTACTCTCGTAAACAACAAACAAAAATGCTCCTTGAAATTTTCCAAAAACGCTCCCTTATGCCTACACTCCTCATAGGAGATTTTAATGAATGGCGGATGGGAAAAGGCTCATCTTTAAATCATTTTTCTCCCTATTTTGATAGCACTTTTGAAGCTGTACCAAGTTTTCCCTCTCGTTTTCCTTTTTTAGCCCTTGATAGAGTTTTTTCTTTTCCCCACCAATTGGTAACAAGTATTGAAAATCATCATTCACCGCTTGCACGCATTGCTTCAGATCATTTGCCTATCAAAGCCTATCTTAATCTTTCCAACGCAATCAACATTCTTAAAAACAAATAAAAAAATTAATGTGCCTCATCCCAATTTTGAGCCGTCATGACTTTTACTTCAAGCGGTACAGATAAAGATAAAATCGGCATTGTAGCATTTTCCATAACATTTTTAACAACAGCCATGGTTTTTTTACTCTCTTCCTCTGGTACTTCAAAAATCAGTTCATCATGCACTTGCAGCAACATTTTTGCTGATAGTTTTTCTTCTTTTAAAGCATCTTCCATCTGTATCATAGCGCGGCGAATAATATCAGCCGCAGAACCTTGAATTGGAGCATTGATAGCTGCTCGCTCATTAAGAGAACGAATTTTTACATTCTTTGCTTTTATTTCTGGATAATGGATACGACGTCCAAAAATTGTTTCCACATAACCATTTTCACGTGCAAAGATTTTGGTCTTCTCCATATAATCTTTAATTCCTGGAAATCTTTCAAAATACAGTTGAATATAACGACCCGCTTCTTGGCGTGAAATTCCCAATTGATTGGCTAATCCAAAAGCTGAAATACCATAAATAATACCAAAATTAATCGCTTTTGCACGCCGTCGTATATCTGAATGCATTCCTTCTATCGCAACACCAAACATTTGTGATGCCGTTATAGCGTGAATATCATGCCCTTTAGCAAAAGCTTCTTTTAATGCTTTTATATCCGCAATATGTGCAAGAATGCGCAACTCAATCTGACTATAATCAGCAGAAAGTAACACATGTCCTTTGGGAGCAATAAAAGCTGTTCGAATTTTACGTCCTTCAGCAGTCCGCACTGGAATATTTTGCAAATTTGGCTCTGATGATGATAACCGTCCTGTTGATGTTATTGCCAAAGAATAATTCGTGTGAACTCGCCCTGTTTTTGAAAAAATATAAGAAGGCAAGGCATCTGTATAGGTAGATTTTAGCTTTGCAAGTTGACGCCACTCAATAATTTTACGCGGTAAAACATGACCTTCAGCAGCCAACTCTTCTAAGGTCTGTACAGAAGTTGACCATTGTCCACTCTTAGTTTTAGCGCCTCCAGGTAATCCCATTTTTCCAAAAAGGATATCCCCTAATTGCTTTGGCGAAGCAAGATTAAACTTTTCATCAGCTTGTTTGTAAATTTCCTCTTCTAAAATCAAAGCAGCTTGTGCCAATTCTCCTGAAAGACGCAATAAAATCTGCCGATCAATAAGAATCCCACGTTCTTCCATTCTTGCAAGAACTTCTACAAGGGGTCGATCAAGACGTTCATAAATTTTTGTCATTCCACGAGCAACAAGTTGCGGTTTTAATACTTGCCAAAGGCGTATCGTTATATCAGCAAATTCCGCCGCATAAAGGGTTGCTTGTTTTAAATCTACTTGTGAAAAAGAAGTAAATTTTTTTCCGTTATGCGTTAAATCTTTATAGGAAATTGGTTTATGCCCAAGCCAACGTTCAGACAAATCATCCATATTATGGGTTAACGTTCCAGCATCAAAAGCATATGATAAAAGCATGGTATCATCAAAAGAGCTTATAATAATGTCGTATTGCTTTATCACCAACCAATCATATTTTATATTCTGACCAATTTTTAACACCGATGAATCTTCTAATATCGGTTTTAAAAGTGCTAAAGCTTTTCGGGTATCAATCTGCGAGGCAATGCGCCCGCCCCTCAAAAGGTCCTCTTCTCCTTCATAAAAATGTTCAAGAGGTATATAAGCTGCTTTTTCTGGCTGTAATGCGAGTGAAAAGCCAACAAGCTTTGCTTGCATCGGATTAAGAGATGTTGTTTCAGTATTAAAAGCGAAAAAACCCTGCTCTTGTGCTTGTGATAACCAATCTTTTAAAATTTCCTCATCAAGAATTGTTGTATAAGCGTCTCTTGTAATTTTTTGAGTCAGCGCTTGATCTTTACGTTTTTGCGCAAAAACTTGTGGAGAATTTTCAAAAAAATTATGAAGAGATGCGCGCTCAGTATTCTTGATATTAGAATCATGCCCATGGCTCAGTTTTTCCCATTCAACATCTATATCAAGTGCATCAATAACAGCTGCATTGCATGACGTTGCCTCTGCCACGCGACGTGTTAATGTTGAAAATTCCATCGCTTTCAAAAAAGCAATTAAACGTGGACCATCTTGTGGCTCCAAAATAAAATCATCTAAATCATTATCTATAGGAACATCTGTTTTAAGCCTAACAAGTTCACGAGAAATTTTAACTTGTTCTCTATAAGCTTGAATGTTTTCACGTCGTTTTTTTTGTTTAATTTCTGTTACGTTTTGCAACAAAAGATCAAGAGAATCAAACTGATCTAACAACTGAGCTGCAGTTTTTGGACCAATGCCTGGAATACCCGGTACATTATCCGTTGAATCTCCAATTAATGCTTGTAAATCAATCATTTTTTCAGGTGCAACACCCCATTTTTCTATAACTTCTGAGATACCTATATGCTTGTCTTTCATTCCGTCATACAAAGATACATGCGTATTTACGAGTTGCATAAGATCCTTATCAGAAGAAATAATGGTTGTTTTTGCCCCAACCTTTGTTGCCAATTTTGCATAGGTAGCAATCAAATCATCCGCTTCAAAGCCTTCCTTTTCAATACAAGGCAAATTAAAAGCCTTCGTTGCTTGGCGTATTAGCGCGAACTGAGGAATTAGATCTTCAGGAGGTTCAGCGCGATTCGCTTTATATTTAGGATAAATTTGTTTCCGAAAAGTATCAGATGAATAATCAAAAATAACAGCAAAATGTGTTGGAACAATACCAGTCGCTGTATTACGAGCATCACAAAGTAATTTCCATAACATATTGCAAAAACCAGCTACTGCTCCTACAGGAAGTCCATCCTTTTTACGTTTTAAAGGCGGCAAAGCATAATAAGCACGAAAAACATAGCCTGATCCGTCAACCAAAAAAAGATGATCTGTTGCTTTCATGACAATTTTATTTCTCCATTTCAGTTAAAAAAGCAAATTACCCTTATATATTTTTTTCACTTTGCCTCTAAAAAGCCATTTTTTCTTTTCATAATACATGAAGTCGTTGCACTTTATATTAAGTACCTAGAGCTTTTCTTTGCTGTTACAGGATTAATAGCTTTCATTTTGCTCCTCCTATGATAGCTGAGGTACGATGTAGCGACAGGGTCGTTGTGGTGTTCCCCTCCCCACAACGACCGTTTTTTTTGACATCTATATTCTTTGATTTAAATGGTGACTTTTTTAGAGAAAAGATGATGTTATTCATGAATTTTGAAGTTATTCCACAGAGCTTTTTCACCCATCTTGTTGATAAAATCAGCGTGCAACCTTTTTTCTTGCGTACTCAATCTTGAAGGTAAAGCCTGTGGGCGAATTTTAACTGCATAAAACGTATCTTTACCATTCTGGATATATTCATCAACACCCCTTCTATTATCAAAACCCAATACACCTTGCTTTCCACCGATCAGTTCAATATAAACATCGGCTAGAATCTCTGCATCAAGCAAAGCACCATGAAGAACACGATGGCTATTATCAATTCCAAAACGTTTGCATAAAATATCAAGAGAATTAGGACCCATAGGAAATTTACGCCGTGCCATAGCTAGCGTATCAAGAATATTATCAACACTGATGAGCGGTTTATTGACGCGTTTTAATTCTGCATTAATAAAACCAATATCAAAACTCGCATTATGCGCAACCATTGTCGCGCCTTTGATAAATTCCAAAAATTCATCAACAATATCACTAAAACTTTTCTCGTTTTTTAGGCGTTCATTAGTTAATCCGTGAATTGCTACAACTTCATCAGGAATAATAACGCCTTCAGGGTTTAAATAAACATGAAATTGGCGCCCC
Organism: Bartonella sp. TS25HLJMH; assembly: GCF_042193505.1. Taxonomy (NCBI): domain Bacteria; kingdom Pseudomonadati; phylum Pseudomonadota; class Alphaproteobacteria; order Hyphomicrobiales; family Bartonellaceae; genus Bartonella; species Bartonella sp. TS25HLJMH. The sequence goes on along the minus strand of NZ_JBHILV010000001.1, from coordinate 120,450 downwards.
GTAAGATAACGATCAACCATTTCTACACAACCAATTTCGATTATGCGATCTTTTTCTTTATCTAAACCTGTTGTTTCTGTATCAAAAATAATTTCCCGCATGACTTCAATTCTTTAATTTTTTTATCACATCAAAAACCTGTTGACGTGTATTCTCTAAATCTTTCCCTGTATAAATAATAAAATCAGCACGTTCTCGTTTTTTTTCATCCGGCATTTGTTGAGCATTGATAAAGATAAATTTTTTTTCATTCATACCTTTGCGAATCATTACACGTTCTTTTTGTATTTCTGGTGGGGCAGAAACAACAATAACGCTATCCACACGACTTTCACCATTTTTTTCAAATAGAAGTGGAATATCAAGAATAACTAATTTTTTCCCTTGTTCACGGGCTATATTAATAAATTCCCTTTCTTTTTCTTGCACCAAAGGATGAATTATTTTTTCTAATGTTTGTAATTTTTCCTTATCATCAATCAAAATTTTAGAAAGTTTCAAACGGTTAACTTCACCGTTTTCAACAACACCTGGAAAAATACGCTCTATGAATGACAAAGCTGGCTCACTTTTATAAAGCTGTTGTACTGCTTCATCAGCACTAAAAACAGAAATACCCGCTTGCTTGAAAAAATCAGCAACTGTTGATTTTCCCATAGCAATTGATCCTGTTAATCCTATGATCTTCATTCTATTTTTTCACTCATATCCTCTAAAATGGCTGTTCGTAACGCTTTTGTTACCTGTGGTCTTATTCCAAACCACTGTTCAAACCCTATAACAGCCTGATGTAGAAGCATCCCAAGCCCATCAACCGTCTTGAGATCACAAGCCTTTGCCTGTTGTAAAAAAGGAGTTATCAAAGGTGTATAAATAATATCTGTTACTAACGCCGTTTTTTTTGCTTTATGAAAATCACAAAAAAAAGAATCACTTTTTTCTTCTGGATTTTTTATACCAATAGAGGTTGTATTAACAATCAAATCAGCTTGATGGAGTATTTCATGGATTTTATGCCAATCGTAAACTTTAATGGTTTTTCCAAAATGCTTAGCTAAATTATCGGCGCGTTGTTTTGTACGGTTAACCAAATAAATCTGTTCAAATCCGCGTTTTTTTAAGGCATATATGATAGCGCGTGCGGCACCACCTGCTCCAAAAACAAGAGCTGTTTCCCCTCCCCAATCAGATGCAAAATCATCAAGATTAGCGCTAAAACCATAGGCATCGCTATTCGTGGCACAAAGCTTATTTCCTTCATACCAAAGTGTATTAACAGCACCAATCATTGTTGCTCTCTCATCTTTATAATCTGCTAAACGAAAAGCTTCCTGTTTGTAAGGCAAAGTAACATTTCCTCCACAAAAGCCTATTTTTTGTAAAGACGCAATAAAATGACTGAATTCTTCAGATGTTACTTCTTGTGCAAGATATTCTCCTTGTAAACCATATTGTTTAAGCCAAAAATTGTGAATTTTGGGCGATTTTGAATGATGAATTGGAGAACCAACAACAAAAGCGCGCGGATAATTTATTTTTTTTATTGTTAAGTCAACCATCAATAATTCCTAAATGACGCAGTTTTATGAGTAGAGGCAGCAAAGGTAAACCAACAATGGTAAAAAAATCTCCTTCAATTTTTTCAAAGAGATGAATCCCTTCCCCTTCAATTTGATATACTCCCACGCTATTTAGAACTTCTTTTCCTACGCGTGCTAAATAATGTTCAATAAATTCTGATGAAAGCAAACGGACGGACATATGTGCACTAAAAGCTTCAACCCAAATTTTTTGACCATTTTTAAATAAAGCTACCGCACTATGAAGAGAATGGGTTTTTCCTGATAACTCACATAAACGTTGATGTGCTTCCTTAATATTTGTTGCTTTGTGAAAAACTTTACCTTCCAAATCAAGCACTTGATCACAACCAATAACGAAAGCATCAGGAAAACGATCTGAAACATTTTTTGCTTTTGCACCCGCAAGAAAACAGCTGAGTTCTTTAGGTGTTTTTTCTTTTGCTTTTTTTTCTACTTCTCTTTCATCAAAAGAAGCTCCTTCAATGAAAAAATTTAAACCTGCTTTTTTTAATAATTTTGCACGATAAAAACTAAGAGATGCTAATATTAACGTATCTGCGTTCATGATAATTTTCTCTCATTTTCCTTCACGAAATCGTGATAAAAGTTCAAATATTGCAGCAGCAGTTTCTTCAATAGAGCGTCTTGTGACATCAATAATAGGCCAACCAAAACGTTCGCAAATGCGTTTTGCATAGATTAATTCTTCAGCTATGTTGATACGATTTGTATAACTATCAAGAGCAAAACCTTCTCCCAAATCTCGATTTTGACGAATATGTGAGATTCTTTCAGCTGAAGCAATTAAACCAATAATTAAAGAATTTTTTGCCTCTAAAAGGGATTCTGGCAAATCAATATTAGGAATAAGAGGAACATTAGCCGTTTTTATTCCGCGATTTGCTAAATAGATACTTGTTGGCGTTTTAGAGGTTCTTGAAATTCCAACAAGGATTACATCTGCTTCGGATAAGCTACTGGAAGACTGTCCATCATCATGTTCTATTGTAAAATCCAGTGCTTCAATACGGCGAAAATAATCTGCATTAAGATCATGTTGTGCGCTCGCACGTAAATGTGTTGGCATTCCAAGGTAAGACTGAAAAGCATTTAAAACAGGATGCAATATATCAATACAAGGAACTTTTATTTTTTTACACCTTTTTTGAAGGAGAAGTTTAAATTCTTCATCAATCATTGTGTAAAGAACAATACCTGGCTCTTGTTGTATTTCATCAAGAGCTTTTTGTAACTGTATTTTATTACGAATCATAGGGTAGATATGCTCTGTTGCCTGACTCATTGTATACTGCGATGCTACAGCTCTTCCAACAGAGATTAATGTTTCTCCCGTTGCATCAGAAAGCATGTGTAAATGAAAGAATTTTTTTTCTTTTGTCACAGAAATTTTAACTCCTTGTTAAGATATGTGTATATATCTTTACCGTTTTTTATAAAACTAAAATTTAGGAAAAATTATTCGTTTTTATACACAAATTAAATGCTTATGATAATTTTATACCTCTTATAAAAAAGAGGGGATAATATCTTTAAGATAGTGTTATTTTTATTCTTTTTTTTAGTCCCTTTTGTGGATAAAATTGAGGATAAATAATAATCCACACTAAACACAGTTATAAATAAGAAGAATCCCTTCTTTAATATAAATTTATTAATATAAATTTCTGTAAAAAATACTTTTGAATAGCATTTAATTAATGCTATAACTCTAACTCATATTTTTGTTATAAAATAAATTAAACACTATTTGTATTTTTATATTTTTTCAAGTTTTTCATATAATTACTTAATATTACAGGGATAAATTTCATATAAATGGTACTTGCAGATTAAAAAAATTGAGTGTAAAATATTTTTCTTCTTAAGAATATTTCATTCATAAATTTCCATAAATTATTTAAGATAATCTTCTCCTTAATTACAAAGAGCATATTTCATGCAAAAAATGAAACTACAAGAACTTAAAAGCAAAAATCCCGTTGAACTTGTTTCTTTTGCTGAAACATTAGAAGTTGAAAATGCCTCTCTTATGCGCAAACAAGAATTAATGTTTGCCATCTTGAAAAAACTTGCTCTACAAGATGTAGAAATTATAGGAGAGGGTGTTGTTGAAGTTTTACAAGACGGATTTGGTTTTTTAAGATCTGCTGACGCTAATTATCTTCCTGGTCCTGATGATATTTATCTTTCACCAGCACAAATACAGTCATTTTCTTTAAAAACAGGCGATACCATTGAAGGTCCTATACGCAGTCCAAAAGAGGGAGAACGTTATTTTGCTCTCCTTAAAATTAATACAATTAATTTCGAAAAACCTGAAAAGATTCGTTATAAAATTCACTTTGATAATCTTACACCTCTTTATTCAAATGAGCGTTTCCAAATGGAAATACAAGATCCTACAGAGAAAGATATGTCATCACGCGTGATTGATTTGATATCTCCATTGGGAAAAGGACAAAGAGGGTTAATTGTCGCTCCTCCTCGGACAGGAAAAACAGTTTTACTTCAAAATATTGCTCATTCTATTACTACTAATCATCCTGAATGTTATCTTATTGTTCTTTTAATTGATGAACGACCAGAAGAAGTTACAGATATGCAGCGTTCAGTAAAAGGAGAAGTGGTTTCTTCTACTTTTGATGAACCTGCAATACGTCACGTACAAGTGGCAGAAATGGTCATTGAAAAAGCCAAACGCCTCGTTGAATATGGACGCGATGTTGTTATTCTTCTTGATTCTATTACACGTCTTGGGCGTGCATATAATACAGTTGTTCCTTCTTCGGGTAAAGTTTTAACAGGTGGTGTGGATGCAAATGCTCTCCAGCGTCCAAAACGTTTTTTTGGTGCAGCACGTAATATTGAAGAAGGTGGATCTTTAACCATTATTGCAACGGCTTTGATTGATACAGGAAGTCGTATGGATGAGGTTATTTTTGAAGAATTTAAAGGAACAGGTAATTCGGAAATTGTTCTTGATCGAAAAGTTGCTGATAAGCGTATTTTCCCTGCTATGGATATTTTAAAGTCAGGAACGCGTAAGGAAGAACTTCTAGTAGAACGACAAGATTTGCACAAAATTTTTGTTCTTCGTCGTATTTTAGCATCTATGAATGTAACAGATGCAATTGAATTTTTGATTGATAAATTAAAGCAAACAAAAAACAATAGTGAATTTTTTGATTCAATGAATACGTAGAGTCATTAAAGTTTTTATTAGGATAAAACCTGTGGATACAATCTTTGCTGTTTCGAGTGGATTGTTACCTTCAGGGGTTGCAGTCATTCGGCTTTCTGGTCCCCATGTTGTGGATATAGTTAAAACGCTTTGTGGTCGTTTACCTAAAGCACGTTTTATGCATTATGGAAATCTTACTGCTCGTGATGGGAGCTTTTTAGATTCTGGTTTAACTGTTTTTTTTCCTGCTCCTCATAGTTTTACGGGGGAAGATTGTGCAGAATTCCATTTACATGGAGGAAAAGCCGTTGTTAGTCGTTTTCTCGATGAATTGTCGACATTTTCTGGATGCCGTATTGCAGAAGCAGGTGAATTTTCACGTCGTGCTTTTATAGAAGGAAAATTAGATCTTGTTCAAGCAGAAGGTCTTGCTGATTTAATAGAAGCAGAAACGGAAAGCCAACGGCGTTTAGCTGTTATGGGTACAAGTGGACATTTAACGACACTTTATCGTGATTGGCGTCATAAGCTTATGAAGGCGCGTGCTTTTATTGAGGCAGAACTTGATTTTGTTGATGAAGCAGATATTCCCAACGCAATATCTGATAAAGTTTGGAAAGATGTTGAGGATCTTTGTACTTCTATTCGTGAATATATTACTGAAGGAGAGCGTGCTAGTATTTTACGTGATGGATTAAAAATTGTTATTGCTGGTGCTCCAAATTCTGGAAAATCAAGCATTATGAATCGTCTTTCAGGAAGATCTGTTGCTATTGTAACGGAAGAAGCAGGAACAACCCGTGATGCTTTAGAAATGAGAATTATTCTTGGTGGTTTACCTATTTTTTTAACGGATACTGCTGGTTTTAGAAAAACAGAAAATAAAATAGAACAAATGGGAATAGAAGTTGCTAAACAGCATGTTAGGGAAGCTGATTTAGTTATTTTGGTTTATGATATAGGAAATCCTAAGCAAGTTGATTTACCAGAAACATCGGCTGAAATATGGTGTGTTGGCAATAAGCTTGATCTTTATGAAAAAAATGATCAGCATTGGTCTATACAATTTTCCGCATTAACTGGTTTAAATTTTGATTATTTTATAAAAGAACTTGAATCATTTTGTTATCATCGTGCTTCTGAAATTGGAAATATTGTTCCGGCGCGTAAAAGACAACTTCAATTATTAAAGGAGGCTGTTAAAGAGATTGAATATTCTCTTAATTATAATTCTCTTGATCTCAGTTTACGTGCAGAACATCTCCGTTGTGCAAGTGATTTTCTTGGAAAAATTACAGGAGATATTGATGTTGAAGATTTGCTTGATATTATTTTTTCAGAGTTTTGTGTTGGTAAATAATGATTCACGTGAAACATTGATTATTTCATAGACAGATTATAAAGATTATGTAATTTATATTCTGTTTCACGTGAAACCTTAGAATATTTTCTACGGAATGAATAAAATGCAATCATATGATGTTGTTATTGTTGGTGGTGGTCATGCTGGCTGTGAAGCGGCTTCAGCTTCAGCGCGTGTAAGAGCCAAAACAGCGCTTGTTACACATAAAATATCAGCACTGGGAACAATGTCGTGTAATCCTGCTATTGGTGGACTTGGAAAAGGGCATCTAGTTCGTGAAATAGATGCGTTAGATGGTCTCATGGGAAGAGCAGCAGATGCAGCTGGAATTCAGTTTAGACTACTTAATAGACGTAAAGGACCGGCAGTAAGAGGACCACGGACACAGGCGGATAGACAACTTTATAAAAAAGCAATTCAAAAATTATTAAAAGAACAAGAAAATCTTACTCTTATTGAGGATGAAGTTATTGATCTGGTTGTTAAAGATAATTGTGTATCAGGTGTTATTTTAAAAAAACAAGGAACAATTTTATCTGGTGCTGTTGTTTTAACAACAGGGACATTTTTAAATGGCTTTATTCATATTGGTGATAAAAAATGGGCTGCTGGACGTATGGGAGATCAGTCAAGTGTGCAACTTGCTAAACGTTTAAAAAATTATCATATAAAACTTGGTCGATTAAAAACGGGAACCCCTGCTCGTTTGAGTAAAAAAACGATTGCTTGGGATCATCTTCTAAAACAACAAGCAGATGAAAACCCCATTCCCTTTTCTCTTTTAACAGAGAAAATTGAACAACCACAAATTGAATGTGCAATAACACGTACAAATGAGAGAACACATCAAATTATTCGCGAAAATATTTATCGTTCTGCTTTATATTCTGGAAATATTGAAGGGTTAGGACCACGTTATTGTCCTTCTGTTGAAGATAAAATTGTGAAATTTGGAGAACGTGATGGACATCAGATCTTTCTAGAACCAGAAGGATTAAATGATGATACTGTTTATCCAAATGGTCTTTCTACTTCTCTTCCTGAAGATGTACAAATTTCTCTATTGAAAACCATTGAAGGGTTGGAAAATGCTATAGTTTTGCAACCTGGTTATGCTATTGAATATGATTTTGTTAATCCACAACAATTAAAGAGAAGCTTAGAATTACGTTCTTTACCTGGTTTGTTCTTAGCAGGCCAAATTAATGGTACAACAGGATATGAGGAAGCAGCAGCACAAGGACTTTTAGCTGGATTAAATGCGGCACGTAAAGTAGGTAAATTAGATGAAATACTTATAAGTCGTTCTACCGCTTATATTGGTGTTATGGTTGATGATTTGGTTTCACGTGGTGTTTGTGAACCTTATAGGATGTTTACATCACGTGCTGAATTTCGTTTATCTTTACGATCTGATAATGCTGATACGCGTTTAACACCTTTGGCACAAAAATGGGGTATTGTGAGTGAAATACGTTGGGAATGTTATCAGAAAAAACAAGAACGCCTTGATCAAGCACGATCAATATGTCAAAATCTTTTTTTAACACCCAATGAAGCTTCTGCTCATGGATTACACGTTAATCATGATGGAATTCGGCGTTCTGCTTATGATTTTCTTGCATATCCTCATATGACTTTAGAGCGTCTTTCAGATTTTTGGCCACAATTACAAACGATTGATTCTAAAACAGCAGAATCTTTAGAAATTGAAGCACAATATGCGGTTTATTTAGATAAACAAGCACAAGATATTGCCTCTCTTCAAAGAGATGAGCGTTTAGAAATTCCTTCTTCTCTTGATATTCAGGCAATTTCAGGTCTTTCAAATGAACTTAAATCAAAAATTCAAGAAGTGTCGCCGCGTTCAATTGCTGATGCACAAAAAATTGATGGCATGACACCCGCCGCGTTATCGCTTATTATTACATATATTCAACGTCAACGACGTGAAAAGGCTAAAACAGCTTAATGGATTTTTCTACAGAAAAAAAATATCAACAATTATTAAATATTGTTCCTTCTGTTTCACGTGAAACGATGGAAAATTTAATACAGTTTGAGTCTTTAATACTTCAATGGAATGCACATATTAATTTGATATCTTCTACAACAATACCAGATCTATGGACACGGCATATTCTAGATTCAGCACAAATTTTTCCTTTGTATGCTCATTCTTTACATTGGTGTGATTTAGGATCAGGAGGAGGTTTTCCTGCAATTGTGATTGCTATCTTTTTGAAAGAAAAAAAAGTAGGACATATTAATCTTGTTGAAAGTAATGGGAAAAAAGTTTCTTTTTTGCGAACAGTTATTGCTCAACTTAATCTTCCAGCAACAGTTTATCACGCTAGAATTGAAGATGTATATCAAAAAATTCCCATATCTGATATTATAACGGCACGCGGATTAGCACCGCTCAATACTCTTTTACAGCTTATTTTTCCTTTATTAACAGAAAAAACAATAGCTCTTTTGCAAAAAGGTCGGGATTACGCTACAGAAATAAAAAATGCCTCTGCCAATTGGCACTTTGATCTGTTAAAACATAAAAGTAAAGTTGATGAAAATTCTGTTATTTTGGAAATTTCTCATATTCGATCATATAGAGGGTAGAGCAAAATGAGCGAAACACGAATTATCGCTATTGCAAACCAAAAGGGTGGAGTCGGAAAAACAACCACAGCAATTAATCTTGCAACAGCTTTAGCGGCTATTGGTGAAAATGTCCTTATTATGGATGTTGATCCACAAGGTAATGCTAGTACAGGTTTAGGGATTGATCGTAATAACCGTCCTTTATCTTCTTATGATGTTTTGGTTTCGGGAATCTCAATTACACAAGCAGCTTTAAAAACAGCAGTACCAAATCTTTATATAGTTCCCTCTACACTTGATCTTTTGGGTGTGGAAATGGAAATTTCTTCATCACAAGATCGCATACAACGCTTACGTAAAGCTCTCTATGATGATCCGGAAATGGAAAAAAAATTCAATTATATTTTAATTGATTGTCCTCCCTCCCTTAATCTTTTAACACTTAATGCTATGGGGGCTGCGGATTCTGTTTTAGTGCCTATGCAGTGTGAATTTTTAGCACTTGAAGGTTTAAGTCAGTTACTTGAAACAGTAAAACAAGTGCGATCCGTACTTAATCCATCTTTAGAAATTCAAGGTATAGTTCTAACAATGTATGATGGACGTAATAATCTTTCAAATCAAGTTGTTGAAGATGTACGTTCTTTTATGGGAGATAAGGTTTATCGTACTGTTATTCCACGAAATGTAAGGGTATCAGAAGCACCCTCTTTTGGCAAACCTGTATTGCTTTATGATCTCAAATGTGCTGGGAGCCAAGCTTATTTGCGTCTAGCATCAGAAATGATTCAACGTGAAAAACAAGCACGTGCTGCTGCTTAAAGAAATCAACTAAAAATTTAAAGAGCAAAATTATGAATGATGATCAATCAAAAAAAAGACTGGGTCGTGGATTAGCGGCATTAATTGGGGATATTAGTTTAAACAGCGATCTTACACGTTCATCAAATACTGAAAAATTTACAGAGTCCAATACAGTTTCTCCTGTTTCTGAACGATTTGTTCCACTTGAATCTATTTCGTGCAATCCACATAATCCGCGACGCCATTTTACCGATTCAGAACTTGATAATTTAGCACAATCAATTCGCCAGCACGGTGTTGTTCAACCTGTTATTGTAAGACCATCACGTGATCATCCTCATCGGTTTGAATTAATTGCTGGCGAACGGCGTTGGCGTGCTGCACAGCTAGCTAATTTAAATAAATTACCGGTTATTGTTCGCGATGTAGATGATAAAACGGCTTTGGAATTAGCAATTATTGAAAATGTTCAACGTGCCGATCTTAATCCTATCGAAGAAGCAATGGGATATGAAATTTTGTTGAATGAACATGGATATACGCAGGCAGATTTAGCGCAAGTTATTGGAAAAAGTCGCAGTCATGTTGCTAATACGCTTCGTTTGTTAAAACTTCCACCAAAAGTACAACAATTCTTAACCGATGGGCAGCTCTCCGCTGGTCATGCACGCTGTCTTATCACTGTTGAGAATCCACAGGATTTAGCCGAAAAAATTATTCGCGAAGGGCTTTCTGTGCGCCAAACGGAAATACTTGCGTATGAACAGGCAAATCCAAAAGTAAAAAAACGAACTGTTGTTGAGAAAGATACAGAAACAAAATCTTTAGAAAAATTACTTGCAGACGTGATCGGAATGAAAGTGACTATTCGGCATGGCAAAAAAGGTGGTGATTTAAAAATACGCTACTCTTCACTAGAACAATTGGATGATATTTGCCGGCGTTTGCAAAATTAATTAATTGTCTAAAATAGTATGAATTCTATTGATATATTTTTGACCGAACTTTAAATTATCTAAAGATATAGTATTTTTTTCATTGAAGAAAAATTTTTATCTTCAAAGGCTATTATTAGCTAAAGTTGCTTGAAGAGCTATGAGACCGATAACCTGATCTTTAGGTGAGAGATTATGTTTTCTTAAAAGATCCATTAGTTTTAGTATAGCCGAAATAGAGGCAGTGAGTCCTTCAATACTGTTATCATTTCTGGTATTGGATGCCCCTGGCTCTGGAAGTAAGTCTTCAATTTCTCTTTTTAGTTGTTCTCTTTTTGAGAGGAAATCTTCTGTTAAAGGATAATTTGCAACGATATTTTGATTGCTTCTAGGTGACAAAACAAATTGATTATCTGTTCCCTTTGCCATTGTTATTTGAATATATGTTATAAAAAGAAAAAGAGAAATAAACGCAAGACAAGTTTAAACATGGCTAAAATTCATCCTTTCTTCTTCGTCTGAAAAATTAATTAATTGTTCAAAATAACACAGATTCTATTTACAACTGCTGCTAAGAACTTTAAGTATTCTATAGGTATGTTTTTTACCAAACTCCAAATTATCTGAAACTACAGTATTTTTTTTATCAAAAGAAAAGCCTTCTTTTTTTAAATTCTCAATACCATCGGTAAGTATTATTAATGTTACTTGAAGTGCTGTAAGACCAATAACAAACTCTTTAGGTGAAAGATTATGTTTTCTTAAAAGATCCTTTAGTTTTGGTTTAGCCGAAATAGAAGCTATCAATCCTTCAATACTATTGTCATATTTAGTATTATATGGTTTTTGAGATGGTAGTAAGTCTTTATCACATTCTTTTCCAATTTCTTCTATTTTTGAAAGAAAATCTTCTGTTAAGGAGTAATTTGCAATGATATATGGGAAATCAAATTGATTGCCTGTTTTTTTTGCCATTGTTACTTGAGCATATGTTACAAAAATAAAAAGGAAAAACAAACGCAAGACAAGCTTAAACATGGTTAAAATTCATCCTTTCTTCTTCGGATTTCAGAAAAGACTTCTTCGTCTGTTTCTTTTTCCATTGCAAGGTTTCTTCGTAACGTACTATCATCCCAGCGAAGGAAAGGATTGATAGCTTTTTCTTCTCCTAAGGTTACAGGTAAAGTCATAGCGTTTTTTGCGCGTAATAAAAAAACATCTTCTACTCTTTTATGAAGTTTTTGATTATGTGGATCAAGTGTCAATGCAAAAAGAGCGTTGCTCTTGGTATATTCATGACCACAATAAAGGAGTGTTTCATCGGGAAGCTGACGAAGTTTTTTTAAAGAGTTCAGCATTTGAGCCGGTGTTCCTTCGAAAAGACGTCCACAGCCGAGTGAGAAAAGTGTATCTCCAGCAAAGAGTAAATTCTCTTCGGGAAAATAGTAAGATAATGCGCCTAAAGTATGACCAGGTGTTGAAAGCGCTAAAAGCGGATGTGTTCCAAAGAAAAAGCTTTCATCGGGTTGAAGTGTTTGGTCAAGATAACGAATCTTTTCTTTTTCTGTTTCTGGTCCAACAACCAAGGTTTTGTAAACTTGCTTTAACTCCGCTAGCGCTTCTACGTGATCCTGATGATGGTGAGTCACAAAAATAGTCTGAAGTGTCCAATTATGGCGTTTGAGGACCCTATGAATCGCTTTGCTTTCAGGTGCATCAATTGCGGCTGTGAGGCCACTTTTTTCATCATGAATGAGTACACCAAAGTTATCTTTTCGACAAATAAACTGTTCAATCAACATATTTTTCTCCTGAACAGTGTTTGGTGATGAATCTATAAAATAATATATAGTGGTGAATTTTTTTAAGAATCAGATTTGTCCTCTTCTGTGAAAAGTCCTTTTGAATGTTTCATAATGATAGGCATTTGGGTAAGCATGAAAAGGACTGTTATAGGCATAACACCAAATACTTTAAAGCTGGTCCAAAAATTATCGCTAAAATTGCGCCAAATGATTTCATTCAAAAGGGCAAGAAAAACGAAAAAGAATGCCCAACGATAGGTAAGTTTTTGCCAGCCTAAATCATCAAGTTTTAATGTAGAATCAAGAGCATAACGTAAAAGTGGTTTTTTTAAACACATACCACCAAAGAGGATGAGCGCAAATAAGCTATTAATAATTGTTGGTTTCATTTTGATGAAAGTATCGTTGTGAAGCCAAAGAGTTAAAAATCCAAAGACTAGAACAAAGATTCCTGAAATAAGGGGCATAATAGGAATTTGTCGTGCAAGAATCCATGATAAGCTTAGAGAAATAATAATCGCTATCATAAAAATAGCTGTTGCAGGGAAAATAGGTTTACTAAAATTTTGAAAAAATCCAATGTTTTTTATCAACCATTCGCCCTTATAATTGGCCAGAAAAAAGACGACTAACGGCCCCATTTCCAAGAAAAATTTTATGGTTGGTGAGAGAGGGATTTTCTTATTGTTATTTATATTTTTTTCAGAATTATTGTGTGAATTAGAGTTAGATAAAGGCTGTTTCATGTATGTTTTCCTGCGATAGTTTCGGCAAAGTCAGAAGCAGAAAAAGGTTGAAGGTCTTCAATATTTTCTCCTATACCGATAAAATAAACGGGTAATTTATATTTTGCTGCTATAGCGACAAGAATTCCTCCTCGTGCGGTCCCATCCAGCTTTGTCATGACTAAACCATTAACACCAGCAATATCACGGAAAATTTCCACTTGGTTGAGTGCATTTTGTCCGGTAGTTGCATCAAGCGTTTGAAGGATTGTATGGGGTGCTTGGGGAGTGTGTTTTTTTAAAACACGAATAATTTTTGCCAACTCATCCATCAATTCAGATTTATTTTGTAAACGCCCTGCTGTATCAATAATTAATACATCGCTATTTGCTTTTTTTGCTTTTTCATAAGCATCAAAGGCTAAGCTGGCGGCATCTGCACCCAATTTTGTCGAAATAACAGGAGAATCAGTACGTTTACCCCAAATATGCAATTGCTCAATAGCTGCGGCTCGGAAAGTATCACCAGCTGCAAGCATAACTTTTAATCCCCCTGCTGTTAATTTTGCTGCAAGTTTTCCTATTGTTGTCGTTTTTCCAGTTCCATTTACACCTACCAGCAAAATAACATGAGGTTTATAGCTGAGATCAAGTTCTAATGGAATTGCAACAGGTTCCAGAACTTTTTTGACCTCATCAGCTACAATAGTATGAATATCGTCTGGGGAAAGATCTTTTCCGTAACGACTGGAAGCTAAAGTATTTGTGATGCGTGTCGCCGTTTCTACTCCAAGATCAGCTTGGATAAGGATATCTTCGAGCTCTTGCAATGTATCTTCATCAAGTTTTCTTTTAACAAAGAGGTCGCCAATTGATCCACTCAGGCGTTGTGAAGAAAGAGATAGACTTTTTTTAAGGCGCCCAAACCACGCTATCTTTTTTTGTTCAACAAAAGGTTCAGATAAAATTTCTTCATTCTTTTTTTCACGGATGTCGTCTGTGACAATAATTTTACCAGAAAGAGGAATTTTATCAGAATGGGATTCTAGAAATGGAGATTTTTCATCATATTTTGTAAGTGTTGACTCTCGATTTTTTGTTTGTTCTTCTTTTTCTGTGTCTATAGAGATTTGGTTATTTTTTGTCCTTTCATTTTTGTCTTTATTTTCTTCCATTATATCGCTTTTATCAGGAATAGAAATCTGTTGTTCCATTTCCTGCTCTTGAGATTTATTAAAAGAGAATATTTTTTTTATAAAAGATTTCGTCATAAGAATTTTCCTGCTCAAGCAGCGTTTAATTTTGGAAGGACAGCAATCAATTTATCGCCATCATGATCAACGATAAGGGCTTGAACAATTGTTCCTACTTTTGCACCTTTAACTTGTACAAGAGTATAATCTTCTGTTCGTCCGATTTCATCTTTTTCAATGAGAACTGTTTGTAGACTGTTTTGCAAATGAGCAAGATGCTTTTGGTAAGCCTCCTCACCTGCTTTACGTAATTTTTCAGCACGCATCTTAACTATTTTACGGTTGATTTGTGGCATACGTGCGGCAGGTGTTCCTTCTCTTGGACTAAAGGGGAAGACATGGAGATGGGTTAAATTACAATCTTTGATTAAAACAAGACTGTTTTGAAACATCTCTTCTGTTTCTGTAGGAAAACCAGCAATTAAGTCGGCACCATAAACCATTGTAGGACGTTTGGCACGCAATTCTTGGCAAAATTGAATGGCATGTTCGCGTAAGTGTCGCCGTTTCATCCGTTTTAAAATCATATTATCACCTGCTTGCAAAGATAAATGCAAATGGGGCATGATCCTTGTTTCATAAGCTAAAAGATTGATGAGTTCTTCGTCTGCTTCAATAGAGTCAATAGATGAGAGGCGTAATCGCGCTAAGTCAGGGACATGATGCAAAATTGCTGAAGTTAATTTTCCTAGAGTAGCTTTTCCAGGAAGATCGTGGCCATAACTTGTAAGGTCAACACCTGTAAGGACCACTTCTTGAATACCCTCACCTATCAGTTTTTTAATTTGTTCTATGACAGCCCCCATGGGAACTGAGCGAGATGGTCCTCGTCCATAAGGAATAATGCAAAATGTACAGCGATGATCACATCCATTTTGTACCTGTACAAAAGCGCGGGTGCGCTCTTGCATTGCACTGACCATATGTGGAGCAATTTTTTGTACTTCCATAATGTCATTGATACGCACCTTTTCGGAATGGTTAATACCAAAATCAGGAAGTTGACGATAAGAATGGGCGTGAAGTTTATCTTCGTTTCCTAAAACGAGATCCACTTCTGTCATTGAGGCAAAATTTTGTGCTTCTGTTTGGGCTGCACACCCTGTTACAATGATACGTGCGTGAGGATTTTCACGTCGTGCTTTGCGGATAGCTTGTTTTGCTTGTCGGACGGCTTCGGCAGTGACAGCACAGGTATTAAAGATAATAGCACCATCTTTAAGCTGATCTAGCCCTGAAGAAGTACTTTCTTTGCGAATGATTTCCGATTCGTAGCTATTAAGTCGACAACCAAAAGTTACAATTTCTATTGCCATCAGGAGTGATCCTTTTTGTAGCACCCTGTTAAAGGGCTTAAAAAACCACTAAATTGATATTTTATTGGTCCTGTCATAATAACGTGATCGTCTTCTCGGTAAAAAATATTAAGTGTTCCCTTTGGTAAGTTTACATCAATATGGCGTTGTGTAAGACCACGACGATAAGCAGCCACTGCACTTGCACAGGCAGCACTCCCACATGCTTGTGTTAATCCTGCTCCTCGCTCCCATGTCCGTAAATTTAGACTTTTCTTTGACGTTATGCAAGCAATGGAAATATTGCACTGTTCGGGAAATAGAGGATCATGTTCAAGTTTTGGCCCATATTTTTCTAATGGAATATGTTGAATATCATTTTCAACAAAAAAGATAGCATGGAGATTGCCAATGGATATGAGACAAGCATCTTTTAGTGGACCAGTCGTAATTTCTACGTGATTGGTATCAACTATTTCACGTGAAACAGGCATCTCTTTTGCATTGAAATTTGGGCATCCCATATCGACAGAAATGAGATTATCGGTTTGATATTTTCCTTCAATAATTCTAGCGGGAGTTTCTAAACAAAATTTTTCACCAAAATTATGATCTTTAAGCCATGCAACGACACAGCGGGTACCATTGCCACAAGCTTTAGCCATTGATCCGTCGGCATTCCATATTTCGATGCGGAAGTCGGCTTTTTTCTGGGTTGGTGTGTGGATAGCCATGATTTGATCAAAATGCATTTCGGGATCTGCCGACAAAGCGAGGATTGCTTGTGGTGTAAGAGCATGAGTGCTTTCACGCATATCAACAACAATAATTTGATTTCCAAGACCGTCCATTTTGCTAAATGGCGTTTTCATGAAACTTCTCTATTTCTAATAATTACTTATAAAGAGATATATGACTGAAAATCTTATAAATTTCTAGTGTTTAATAAATATAAAATTGGGTACATAAATTATTTCGTTTAAAATAAGTGATTTTAACCTGTTTTTTTTAATTTGTTAATTTATCTTTGTAACTATAACAAATATTCACTTAATTTTTTTGTGAACTTATTTATTGTCGTGGGAGAGAGTACAGATATGTCGTTTTCAAAAATTTCGTTTTTCGTTGCACTATCAACTGTAATGCTTTTAGGGGGATGTTCAACAACACGGTTTGACAGTAATGACGGTAGTAACGCATTAGAAGTTTTTTATCCATCTCAACAAATGACAACATTGGAAGTGTCTGATCTGTCATCTACTTCTTCGTCGATATCTGAGGCAGCAAACGCTTCGATGTATGAAAAAGGAGATTCTCAGAGTGATGGACGAATGGCTAGTCTCGAATTGCCAAGTAATGCTACTGATTTATTTCCTGCAAGTGTTGCTGGTGTATGGAATCTTTCTATGGGGGGTAAAGTTTGCCGGATCGCAACGCCGCAAACAAAGTTTGGACAAGGGTACCGTGCTGGTCCTTTACACTGTCCAGGAATTGCTTCCCAAGTGAGATCGTGGGCTGTTAAAGGAAAAAGATTATATTTTTATAATAACTCTGGACGTGTTATCCTTGCTCTCTACTCTTCAAATGTTGATCGTTTTGAGGGACGTACACTTGATGATCATCCCGTTGTTTTAAGTCGTTAAATCATTTTTGATCGTTTATGAAAAACTAAGCTAGACGGGCAGATTTGTGAAAAGTATTTGTATTTTTCATTGAGAACGGTTTGAAAAGGTTATTTGGATGATTCTCGTTTCAACACGTTATAAAGAGCTTGTCTCTAAAGGGGAGGTTTGTTTTGATCCCGCTCAATTAGCTATAACAGAATATTTTGATCATTTATTAAAAAAAATTGCGGAACAAAACATCTCTCGTCCTTGGACTTGGATATTTTGCTCTTTCTTTAATAGAATATTTAAGAGGAAAAAACAAAATATCTCTTGTGTTGTAAAAAAAGGGGATGAAAAAGGCTCTTTTCAGGGATTGTATGTTTTTGGTGAAGTAGGACGGGGCAAAACCATGCTGATGGATTTGTTCTTTTCTTGTTTGCCTAAAGGTCATAAAAAGCGTGCTCATTTTAATGATTTTATGACTGATGTGCATGAGCGTATTAATTTTTATCGTCAAGCATCTGGGGGTGAAAAGTTTAAACAAGATAATCCTATTTTAGCTGTTGCTGAAGATCTTGCACGAGAAGCAAAGGTACTTTGTTTTGATGAGTTTAGTGTAACAGATATTGCTGATGCTATGGTATTGGGGCGGCTTATTTCTGCTTTGTTTGATAAAGGAATTTTTTTTATTGCGACTTCAAATGTGGCGCCGGATAACCTTTATTATAACGGTTTAAATCGTGAACTCTTTTTGCCTTTTATTCAAGTTTTGAAAGCATATGTTCGTGTTGTTAATCTTGATGCAAAAACAGATTATCGTCTTGAAAAATCAAATCTACAGCCTGTGTATGTAGCACCTTTAGGGAAAAAAGCAGATGAATGCATGGATCAAGCATGGGCACTTGTATTGCAAGGACAAAAGGAGATATCTGATGAGCTTTCTATAAAAGGGCGCCTTATTCCTATTCCGCGTGTTGGTGCAGGATGTGCACGCTTTGATTATAGAGATTTATGTGCAAAGCCTTTGGCAGCGGCTGAGTATTTGGTATTAGGGGAGCGTTATCATACGATTTTTATTGATAATGTACCGGTCATGGATGATACATGTCGCAATGAAACAAAACGGTTTATTTTGCTTATTGATATTCTTTATGAGCGCCACATACGGTTATTTATGTCGGCTGCGGCAGAGGTGGGGGATTTGTATAAAGGGCATGCGCAGATTACGGAAACATTTGAATTTCAAAGAACACAGTCACGTCTTTTTGAAATGCAAAGCCACGATTATTTAAAACTTTGGGAAGAACATTTTCTTTTGAAGAAGAAGCATTGATTATACTTTTACCTTTACGTAAACTGTAAAAACAATAACTCTTTGAAATTAAAGAAATGTAATAATTCTGTTGTATTTTTTTAAAATTCACTTTATCGATACATCGTGATAATTTTCTAATAGTTGTTTCAGCGGAGGGTTGTTGTTTCTGTAAGGAGAAAAATTTGTAAATTTCATTTCTTTACTCCTTTTTATGATATTGTTTGAATATGGTTGAAGTCAAAAATATTCAGTATACGGACGCTGATGGGTGTGCGCTGAATTATCTAAAAGTTAGGAAAAAATAAAATGGCACGAAAAAAAATAGCTCTCATTGGTTCAGGTATGATTGGTGGTACTTTAGCACATATTATTGGGCTTAAAGAACTTGGTGATGTTGTTTTATTTGATATTGCGGAAGGTGTGCCACAAGGTAAGGCTCTAGATATCGCCGAATCTTCTCCCGTTGACGGTTTTGATATCAGTCTAAAAGGTGCTAATGCTTATGAAGCAATTGAAGGCGCTGATGTTGTTATTGTAACAGCAGGCGTTGCGCGAAAACCTGGTATGAGCCGAGATGATCTTTTGGGAATTAATTTAAAG
Organism: Bartonella sp. TS25HLJMH; assembly: GCF_042193505.1. Classification (NCBI taxonomy): domain Bacteria; kingdom Pseudomonadati; phylum Pseudomonadota; class Alphaproteobacteria; order Hyphomicrobiales; family Bartonellaceae; genus Bartonella; species Bartonella sp. TS25HLJMH. The sequence goes on along the minus strand of NZ_JBHILV010000001.1, from coordinate 101,362 downwards.
GTGATGGAACAAGTTGGAGCTGGAATTAAAAAATACGCGCCTTCAGCATTTGTTATTTGTATTACCAATCCCCTTGATGCGATGGTGTGGGCATTGCAGAAATTTTCAGGTCTCCCTACACATAAAGTGGTTGGTATGGCTGGTGTTCTTGATTCAGCACGTTTTCGTCATTTCTTATCTGAGGAATTTAAGGTCTCTGTTAAAGATGTGACGGCATTTGTTTTAGGTGGGCACGGTGATTCAATGGTTCCTCTCGTGCGTTATTCAACGGTTGGTGGTATTTCTTTGCCTGATCTTGTAAAGATGGGCTGGACAACACAGGAAAGAATTGATCAAATTATCCAGCGCACCCGTGATGGCGGTGCAGAAATTGTTGGTTTGTTAAAAACAGGTTCTGCTTATTATGCACCAGCAGCTTCTGCTGTTTCTATGGCTGAGGCCTATTTAAAGGACACTAAGCGTGTTGTGCCTGTTGCAGCTTATCTTTCAGGAGAATATGGCGTTAATGATACCTACGTTGGTGTTCCTGTTGTAATTGGTGCAGGTGGTGTTGAACGAGTCATTGAAATTGATTTTGATAAAGAAGAAAGAGATGCTTTTGATCATTCAGTAAATGCAGTTAAAAAGCTTTGTGAAGCTTGTATTGCTCTTGTGCCTAGTCTCAAGTAAATTGAACAAGATTTAATTCATTAAAACTAAGTATTTAGAATATTAAAACTTTAGGATTAATAATGATCCATAAAAGAAAAGGACAAATGCATGAATATCCATGAGTATCAGGCCAAACGTCTGCTTCATGAATATGGAGCACCAATTGCAAATGGTGTTGCTGTTTATTCTGTTGAGCAAGCTGAAAAATGGGCGGAAAAATTGCCCGGACCTCTCTATGTGGTTAAAAGTCAGATACACGCTGGTGGTCGTGGTAAGGGTAAGTTTAAAGAACTTGGTCCTGATGCAAAGGGTGGTGTTCGGCTTGCAAAATCTGTTGAAGAAGTTATTGCAAATGTTCAAGAAATGCTTGGTAAAACTTTGGTAACCAAACAAACGGGTCCAGAGGGTAAGCAGGTCAATCGTCTTTACATTGAGGATGGTGCTGATATTGAAAGGGAGCTTTATCTTTCACTTTTGGTTGATCGTAGCGTTGGTCGAATTGCTTTTGTTGTTTCAACAGAAGGTGGAATGGATATTGAAACGGTTGCTGAAGAGACACCAGAAAAAATATTCACGCTTCCCATTGATGCTGTAGAGGGTGTTACTTCGGTTGATTGTGCAAGACTTTGTGATGCGTTGAAACTACAAAGTAGTGGGCGAGAAGATGGTGAAAAGCTTTTTCCAATTCTCTATAAGGCATTTTGTGAAAAAGATATGAGCCTTTTAGAAATCAACCCGCTTATTGTGATGAAAGATGGTCACTTGCGTGTTCTTGATGCAAAAGTTTCTTTTGATAATAATGCTCTATTTCGTCATCCAGATATTTTAGAATTACGCGATCTTTCAGAAGAGGATCCAAAAGAAATTGAAGCATCAAAGCATGATCTTGCTTATGTTGCTCTTGAGGGTACGATTGGTTGCATGGTTAATGGTGCGGGTCTTGCTATGGCAACAATGGATATTATCAAACTCTATGGAGCTGAACCTGCAAATTTTCTTGACGTTGGTGGTGGAGCGTCAAAAGAAAAGGTGACAGCTGCTTTTAAAATTATTACGGCCGATCCAAATGTTAAGGGCATTTTGGTTAACATTTTTGGTGGTATTATGCGTTGTGATGTCATTGCTGAAGGTGTGGTTGCTGCTGTTCGTGAGGTTGGTTTAAAGGTTCCCTTGGTTGTTCGTCTTGAAGGCACTAATGTTGAGCAGGGTAAAGCAATTATCAATGAAAGTGGTTTGAATGTTATTCCTGCTGATGATTTAGATGATGCTGCCCAAAAAATTGTTGCAGCCGTGAAGGGAGCTTAAGCTATGTCGATTCTTGTGAATAAAGAGACAAAAGTTCTAGTTCAAGGGCTTACAGGAAAAACAGGAACATTTCATACAGAACAGGCGCTTGCTTATCATGGTACGCAAATGGTTGGGGGTGTTAATCCTAAAAAGGGTGGAGAAACATGGGAAGGTTCAAAAGGTGAAACTCTTCCTATTTTTGCTAATGTTGCAGAAGCAAAGGAAAAAACAGGCGCAGATGCTTCTGTTATTTATGTTCCTCCTGCAGGGGCTGCGGCAGCTATTATAGAGGCTATTGAAGCTGAAGTTCGTTTAATTATCTGTATTACGGAAGGTATTCCCGTTATGGATATGGTTAAAGTGAAGGCGCGATTAGAAAACTCAAAGTCTCGTCTTATTGGTCCTAATTGTCCCGGTATTCTTACACCAAATGAATGTAAAATTGGTATTATGCCTGGTTCTATTTTTAGAAAAGGTTCTGTTGGGGTTGTCTCGAGGTCGGGAACTTTAACTTATGAAGCCGTTTTTCAAACGAGTCAGGAAGGTCTCGGGCAAACAACTGCGATAGGGATTGGTGGTGACCCTGTTAAGGGCACTGAATTTATTGATGTGTTGGAAATGTTTTTAGCAGATGATGAAACTCAGTCTATTGTTATGATTGGGGAGATTGGTGGTTCTGCTGAAGAAGAAGCAGCACAGTTTCTGCAAGATGAAGCAAGAAAAGGTCGTAAAAAACCAGTTGTTGGCTTTATTGCTGGCCGTACAGCTCCTCCAGGACGTACAATGGGACATGCTGGTGCTGTTATTTCTGGTGGTAAAGGTGGAGCAGAAGATAAAATTGCGGCAATGGAATCAGCAGGGATTCGAGTGTCTCCTTCACCATCACAGATAGGTAAGACTTTGATGTCAGTTTTGAAAGGCTAAAAGAAAATTTCACTTGAATAAGAAAAAGTTCTTAGATTCAGGTGAAAAAACTTGAGTATAAAAAGGTAAATTTTTTTGAATGTTCGAATCATTGCTTGTTTTGTAAGCATTTAAAGGTCGAAAAGAGATATAAGGAGACGGAATAGATGTTCCGGAGAGGTATATGGCAAGGCAGGACGAAATAAATAGCCTTTTTGCACAGACATCATTTCTTTATGGTGGCAATGCGGATTATATAGATCAACTTTATGCTCAATATGAAAAAGATCCTACCAGTGTTGATTCACAGTGGCGTGCTTTTTTTGAAGGACTTCATGATAAAAAGGAAGATGTTCTCAGAAATGCTGAAGGGGCAACATGGCAAAGTGATCATTGGCCAGTAAAGGCAAATGGAGAATTGGTTTCCGCTCTTGATGGTGATTGGTCTTCTCTTGAAAAATATCTTGGTGATAAATTAAAGGAAAAAGCAATAACAGGTGCTGCACAAAAGGGAAAAACTTCCAGTGAGCAAGATATTATTCGTGCAACACGTGATTCCGTTCATGCAATTATGATGATTCGTGCGTTTCGAGCACGGGGGCATCTTCGTGCGCGGCTTGATCCTCTTCAATTGGCCGAAAAACAAGAAGATTGTAAGGAACTTTCTCCAGAGGCTTATGGTTTTACTCCAGCTGATTATGAGCGTCCCATTTTTATTGATAATGTTTTAGGGTTGGAATATGCAACTATTCCACAAATGCTTGAAATTCTCAACCGTACTTATTGTTCAACAATCGGTGTGGAATATATGCATGTTTCTGATCCGGTTCAGAAAGCATGGCTTCAAGAACGCATTGAAGGGCGAGATGAAAAAATTTCTTTCACACAACAAGACAAGAAAGCTATCCTTAATAAGCTTATTCAGGCGGAAGGTTTCGAACAGTTTTTAGACACTAAATATAAAGGTACAAAGCGTTTTGGACTCGATGGTGGTGAAGCGCTGATTCCCGCTCTTGAACAGATTATCAAATGTGGTAGTGCTTTAGGGGTGCAGGAAGTTATTTTAGGAATGGCACATCGTGGTCGTTTAAACGTTCTTTCACAAGTTCTTGCCAAGCCGCATAGGGCTATCTTTCATGAATTCAAAGGGGGATCTTATAAGCCTGATGATGTGGAGGGATCCGGTGATGTCAAATATCATTTGGGAACTTCAGCTGATCTTGAATTTGATGGTAAAAAAGTTCATTTATCGCTGTTGGCCAATCCATCTCATCTTGAGATTGTTGATCCGGTTGTTGTGGGAAAAGCACGTGCTAAACAAGATCAACTTATGGGACCTGCGCATACTGATTTACTCTCATTAAGTGAGCGTTCAAAAGTGATGCCATTGCTTATTCATGGTGATGCTGCTTTTGCAGGACAAGGCGTTATCCAAGAAACTTTTGGTCTTTCAGGTCTTAAGGGTTATCGTGTTGCAGGCTCACTTCATGTTATTATCAATAATCAGATTGGTTTTACAACATCTCCACGTTTTTCACGTTCTTCGCCTTATCCATCAGATGTTGCAAAAATGATTGATGCACCAATTTTCCATGTGAATGGTGATGATCCTGAAGCGGTTGTTTTTGTTGCCAAAATAGCAACAGAGTTTCGCCAAATTTTCCATAAACCAGTGGTTATTGATATGTTTTGTTATCGCCGTTATGGGCATAATGAAGGTGATGAGCCTTCCTTTACGCAGCCGCTTATGTATAAGGCAATTCGTAATCATAAAACAACACTTCAACTTTATAGTGATCAATTGGTAGCAGAAGGGGTGATTTCTTTAGAAGAGATTGAGCAACAAAAAAAATTATGGCGCGATAAGCTTGAAGGTGAATTTGAAGCAAGTGCTTCTTATAAGCCTAATAAGGCTGATTGGCTTGATGGAAGCTGGACGGGACTCAAAGCTTTTAGTAGTTCTGATGAACAACATTCTAGAACAACCGGTGTTGAATTAAAAATTTTAAAGGAAATTGGTCAGAAAATTGTCGAAATTCCGGCAGATTTTCACGTTCACAAAACCATTCAACGTTTTTTAAATAATCGTGCTAAAATTTTTGAAACCGGTGAGGGTGTTGACTGGGCAACCGCTGAAGCTCTAGCTTTTGGTTCACTTTGTTTGGAAGGAGCACCAGTTCGTCTTTCCGGTGAGGATGTTGAACGGGGAACTTTTTCACAACGTCATTCAGTTCTTTATGACCAAGAAAATGAGGCGCGTTATATTCCTTTGAATCATTTACAAAAAGGGCAAGCGCTTTATGAAGTTGTTAATTCTATGCTTTCTGAAGAAGCTGTTCTTGGTTTTGAATATGGATATTCTCTTGCTGAACCACGAGGATTAACACTTTGGGAAGCACAATTTGGTGATTTCTCTAATGGTGCACAGGTCATTTTTGATCAATTTATTTCATCCGCGGAGCGTAAGTGGCTTCGTATGTCTGGTCTTGTGTGTTTATTGCCTCATGGTTTTGAAGGGCAAGGGCCGGAGCATTCTTCTGCACGTTTAGAACGGTTTCTTCAACTTTGTGCGGAAGATAATATGCAGGTTGCTAATTGTACAACCCCTGCAAATTATTTTCATATTTTGCGTCGACAAATTAAGCGTGATTTCCGTAAGCCATTGATTTTGATGACACCGAAATCACTTTTGCGTCATAAGCGAGCTGTTTCTCTTCTCAATGAAATGGGGCCGGAAACAAGTTTCTGTCGTGTGTTGCTTGATGATGCAGAATGTCTCAAAGATTCTGTCATTAAGTTGCAGAAAGATAATAAAATTCGCCGTGTCGTTCTTTGTACTGGTAAGGTTTATTACGACCTTTATGAAGAACGTGAAAAAAAGGGTATTGATGATGTTTACCTCCTTCGTGTTGAACAACTTTATCCTTTCCCTGCTAAAGTTTTGGTGAATGTGTTGTCGCGCTTTTTGCAGGCGGAAGTTTTTTGGTGCCAAGAGGAACCAAAAAACATGGGGGCTTGGTCATTTATTGAGCCTTATTTGGAATGGGTTTTGACGCATATTAATGCGCAATATTCACGTGCTCGTTATGCAGGACGTCCTGCGAGTGCGTCACCGGCCTCTGGGTTAATGGTGAAACACCTTGAACAACTGGCTGCGTTTCTTAAAGACGCGTTAGGTTCTTAATTTATTACTACTCTGATGTATGGAAAAATATTATGACTACTGAAATTCGTGTTCCTACTTTGGGCGAATCGGTTACCGAAGCAACGGTTGGAAAATGGTTTAAAAAACTTGGCGAAGCTGTCGCTATGGATGAGCCTTTGGTTGAATTAGAAACTGATAAGGTAACAGTTGAAGTTCCTTCTCCTGTTGCGGGGAAATTATCTGAAGTCATTGCGAAAGAAGGCGATACGGTTGAAGTAAATGCTCTTTTAGGAGTGGTGGAAGCTGGAGAAGCTGGTGTCTCCCAATCATCTTCACCTTCTGCTACACTTGTTCCAGCGGCTTCATCTGAATCAGAGAAGCCTGCTTCGAGCAGTACAATGCCTCCTTCTCCTTCAGCAGCAAAATTGATGGCTGAAAATAATGTTGCAAAAAGCGATATTTCAGGTTCTGGAAAACGTGGACAAATTCTTAAAGAAGATGTTCTTGGTGGATTAAAACAAAGTACAAATGCCTCTACACCCTCTTCTTCTGCGACGAGTTCTTCGGCAGCTCCTGTCCAAGAAACACGTGAAGAGCGGGTTCGTATGACGAAATTGCGTCAAACAATTGCTCGCCGTCTTAAAGATGCACAAAATGTAGCAGCAATGTTAACCACATTTAATGAGGTTGATATGTCAGCGGTGATGGATTTGCGCAAGCGTTATAAGGACCTTTTTGAAAAGAAACATGGTGTTAAACTTGGTTTTATGGGCTTTTTTACCAAAGCTGTTTGTCATGCATTAAAAGAACTTCCTGCTGTTAATGCCGAGATTGATGGGACAGATATTGTTTACAAAAACTATGTCAATGTTGGAATTGCTGTTGGAACGGATAAAGGGCTTGTTGTTCCAGTAGTGCGAGATGCAGATCAAATGTCATTGGCAGAGATTGAAAAAGAGATTGGTCGTTTGGGGCGTCTTGCGCGTGATGGAAAATTAGCCGTTTCTGATATGCAAGGCGGAACTTTTACCATTACCAATGGTGGTGTGTATGGATCGTTGATGTCAACACCGATTTTAAATGCACCACAGTCTGGTATTTTGGGAATGCATGCGATTAAAGAGCGAGCAATGGTTGTTGAGGGCCAAGTTGTGATCCGCCCCATGATGTATTTAGCGCTTTCTTATGATCATCGTATTGTGGATGGGCAAGAAGCTGTAACTTTCCTTGTGCGTGTTAAGGAAAGCTTAGAAGATCCGGAACGCCTTGTTCTTGATTTGTAAAATACAGTTTTCAGGATGAAAGGAGAAACGGATGTCTTATGATGTGGCTGTGATCGGAGCAGGTCCAGGAGGTTATGTAGCAGCAATAAAGGCTGCACAACTGGGGCTTAAAGTAGCGATTATTGAAAAGCGTACAACATTAGGAGGAACATGTCTCAACGTTGGTTGTATTCCTTCTAAAGCATTGTTGTATGCTTCAGAAGTGTTTTCTGAAACCCAGCATGGTTTTGAAACGCTTGGTATTTCTATTGGTAAATCTAAGCTTAATCTTGAACAAATGATGGTTCATAAGAAAGCTGTGGTGACAGCCAATACAAGTGGCGTTTCTTTTTTGATGAAAAAAAATAAAGTTGATACTTTTTTAGGGACAGCCAAAATTTTGAGTGCGGGTCATGTGGAAGTTATTGCCAGAGATGGTAATAAAAAAACAATTGAAACAAAAAATATTATCATTGCTACGGGCTCAGAGAGTTCAGGCATTCCAGGGGTGAATGTTGAAATTGATGAAAAGACTATTGTTTCTTCTACGGGAGCCCTTTCACTTGAAAAAGTACCAGAGCATATGATTGTAGTAGGTGCTGGTGTTATTGGTTCAGAACTTGGATCAGTTTGGAGCCGTTTAGGTGCTAAAGTTACCATTATTGAGTATCTTAATAAAGTTTTGGGCTCCATGGATGGTGAGGTTTCACGGCAATTTCAGAAATTAATGGAAAAACAGGGGATAGAATATAAGACGGGAACAAAAGTAACAGCTGTTACACAATCTGGCTCAACTGCTCGGGTGACTTTTGAAGCCGTAAAAGGTGGTGCAGCTGAAACTTTAGAGGCTGATGTTGTGCTTATTGCTACTGGACGTTCTCCGTATACGGAGGGGCTTGGCTTACAAGAGGCTGGTGTTCAGTTAGATGAACGCGGATTTATTGCAATTGATGCCCATTGGCAGACGAATGTTCCAGGAATTTATGCGATTGGTGATGTCGTAAAAGGGCCAATGTTAGCGCATAAAGCAGAGGAAGAAGGCGTTGCTGTGGCAGAAATTTTGGCAGGTCAAAAAGGGCATGTTAATTTTGATGTCATTCCTAGTGTTGTTTATACGCAGCCGGAAATTGCGAGTGTAGGAAGGACAGAAGAAGAGCTAAAAACTGCTGGTATTGAATATAATGTTGGCAAATTTCCTTTTATGGCTAATGGTCGTGCACGTGCAATGCAAAAGAGTGATGGGTTCGTTAAAATCCTTTCTGATAAAAAAACAGATCGGGTATTAGGGGGGCATATTCTTGGGTTTGGTGCTGGTGAAATGATCCATGAAATTGCAGTTTTAATGGAATTTGGTGGTTCATCAGAAGATTTGGGGCGTTGTTGCCATGCACATCCTACCTTATCAGAAGCTGTGCGTGAGGCAGCTTTGGCAACATTTGCTAAACCACTTCATATTTAAAAAGCTTTTAAAAAGTACATTTTAAAAGGCACAAGAGGCAGAAAATATTTGTGAAGCATGCAACAACATTTTAAAACTTTAAAAAGGAATACAACCAATTGTGTTGAAATATTCCATTTGTTGTATGCTTTTCGATAATTACTGTTTTAGAATTCAGTTGTGCAGTTTTGATTGATTATCCTGTTGTGCACTATCGTTTAGAGCGGTGGTGCTCATGAATAGTATAGCTGTAAAGTTCCTCTTGAAATATATAAAATTCATTCAAACTGTTATAAGATCTATAGTGCACCATCATCTTTATGTTTAGTAAAAGTACATGCTGACATTATAATGCACTTTTTCAGTTCTCAATATTGCTAAAGCTCTTTATCATTTGAGAGTTTTTATAAGAGAAATTTTTATTCTTTTCTTTTATCATTTTTACTCATACATCCGCTTTGTTTGTGATGTGCAGGAAAAAGATTTTAATTGATTCAATGTGAGAGAGTTTATGATAAGAGAATCTTACGGTTTTCAGCGTTATGAATCAAGTTGAAAATGATATTTTATGTTATAAATCAAAGTGTTATATATGATAATGAATCATATGAAGAGGGAAGCCAAGAGGAATTCGCTCAAAGAAATTGAATTGTTTAATGATTGGTGGGAGTTAAGGATCTTTGTCATTTAAGATGAAAAGGGGAGGAACTGAATATTCTACAAAATACCGCTCTTTTTTAAAAGAGCGGTATTTTTATATCTTTTGTTTATGACACTATCTTTTTGATGATAATGACAAGTTATACAGTGTGATTAGTTTTTGCTTCTCTGTTTTTCTTGATCATTGCTTGTTATATCTTAAAAAGATGAGATGTCTCTTCTTTAAGGTTGTTAAGAAATCGCAATGTTACCAAAATATAACGAATAGCTAAAATTTTTTGAAAACCATAATTATATGACAATATTAAGTTTGTTTTCATTGGGCAGTTTTCTGATAACTTAAAAAATCAAGCATCTGCTTTCTATAGGTATAAATTTAAAATTCTAATTTTTTATCCTCTTGTTGTTCTCTTATAAAAGTGGGAAGCCCCATACGATCAAGATATTTAAGGAAAGAGCGGGGTGGTAATTCCTCTACATTGACCATAGTCTTAACATCCCATTCGCCTGTAGCAATGAGAAGGGCTGTAGCAGCAGCTGGTACACCAGCGGTATAGGAAATGGCTTGTGCTCCAGTTTCATGAAAAGCTTGTTTGTGATCGGCTATGTTATAGATAAAAATTTCTCTCGGGTTTCCATCTTTTTCGCCTTTAATAAGATCTCCGATACAGGTTTTTCCTGTGTAGTCTGGGGCGAGAGAGGAAGGGTCGGGTAAGACGGCTTTCACGACCTTCAAGGGCACGACTTCTTGACCTTCCGCTGTTTTAATCGGTTGTTCGGATAAGAGTCCGAGGTTTTTTAGAACCGTAAAAACAGTGATATAACGTTCACCAAATCCCATCCAGAAACGGACATTCTCCACATCGAGATTTTTCGATAATGAATGAATTTCATCATGTCCTGTCATATAGGCTTTTTGTTTTCCAACAACGGGAAGATCCCACTCATGGCTGACTTCAAACATTTTATTGGAAGTCCATTTTTTATTTTGCCATGACCATACTTGTCCTGTAAATTCACGGAAGTTAATTTCTGGATCAAAATTTGTAGCAAACCAACGCCCATGATTTCCGGCATTAATATCAATGATATCAATATCTGTGATTTTATCAAAATAATCATCGCGCGCTAATGCTGCATAAGCATTCACTACACCTGGGTCAAAACCTGCTCCTAAAATAGCGGTTATACCAGCTTTTTCACATTCTTGACGCCGAGGCCATTCATAATTGCCATACCAAGGAGGTGTTTCACAAATTTTCAACGGGTCCTCATGAATCGCTGTATCTATATAAGCGCATTTGGTTTCAATACAAGCTGAAAGAACAGACATATTAAGAAAGGCAGAACCAACATTAATGACAATGTTGCATTTGGTCTTTTGGATAAGCTTTATAGTTTCTTCTACATTCATGGCATTGAGCGAATGGCTTTTGAGAACACCCTGTTCTTTCATTGTGCTTTTTTCTTTAATAGAAGCAATGATGGATTCACATTTTTTGAGTGTTCGTGAAGCAATATGAATTTCACCAAGAATATCGTTGTTTTGAGCACATTTGTGTGCAACAACTTGTGCAACACCTCCAGCACCAATAATGAGAACATTTTTTTTCATTGTAGGTTCATCTCCTTTTTAATACTGTTGTATGACGTTTTTATGGTTGATCTTTATGAAAGGCTTTTCTGATAGTCGTTATAGCTGAATTGGCGTTGAAGTGTTAATGTACCATCGCACTCTTTGAGAACAATAGCAGGCATTGTAACGCCATTAAACCAGTTTTTCTTGACCATTGTATAACCTGCTGCATCCTGAAAAGACAGCCTATCGCCTATTTTAAGAGGTTTTTGAAATTGAAATGTTCCAAAAATATCGCCGGCAAGACAAGATTTTCCACAAATCATAATTTCGTGTGGTCCTTGATTGGGTTCTAATTTGGCATTTTCACGATAAATGAGAAGATCAAGCATATGTGCTTCAATTGAGCTGTCAACGATGGCAAGATTCTTTTCATTATACAATGTATCAAGAACACTGACTTCTAATGTGGTGCTTTTGGTGATAGCAGCTTCTCCTGGTTCTAGAAAAAGAGTAACACCATGGGTTTTAGAAAATTGTTTTAAACGTTTTGCGAAAGATTCTAAAGGATAATTTTCAGCTGTAAAATGGATGCCGCCACCAAGGCTTATCCAGTCAACAGCAGAAAAAAGTTCCGCAAATTTTTCTTCCATGTAATTCAGCATTTGGTTAAAAAGATTAAAATCAGCATTTTCGCAATTGTTGTGGATCATCAGGCCATTTATGAGGGGTAGAACTTCTTTTATAGCGCTTTGATTAGTTTCGCCTAAGCGGCTAAAAGGGCGGGAGGGGTTGGCAAGATCAAAATTGGATGCGCTGATTCCTGGGTTTAATCTCAAACCCCGTTGGATGGTTTTGCTAGCGTTAGAAAAACGTTGAAGCTGTTGGATTGAGTTAAAGATAATTTTGTCTGCATAGCTACAGGCTTCATCAATTTCATGATCGGCCCAAGCAACCGAATAGGCATGGGTTTCTTTGCCAAATTTTTCTTTTCCTAAACGCAGTTCATAAAGGGATGATGATGTGGTTCCATCCATGAACTCAGACATTAAATCAAAAACACTCCATGTTGCAAAACATTTCAAAGCAAGTAAAATTTTAGCTCCAGATATTTCCCGTAAACGAGAAATTGTTTGCATGTTTTTGATGAGTTTCGATTTGTCTATAAGATAGTAGGGGGTTTTTATCATCATTTATTCATTCTTTTTTGAAGGATCTTATTACCAAGATCAACGTTTAGTACAAAGAGTAACAGGATGTCTCAAGAAAAAAGAGTCTTAAGAAAAGAATCTGTTTCTGTCTAGCAAGAGAAAGGCTTTCTGTAATTACTGTTGTTTATTATTTTGAGTTTTGCGTTATGAGTATGAAAAAAAAATTATATTATGCTTTAGCTTTTGTATTTGTTAGCAGTTTTTTCATTATAACAACTACTCTTGTTAATTGGGGGCAAAATAGGAGTGATGCTAAAGCCAAACTGGTTACTCAGACTTCTGTCCAAGATAGTTCGGTGCCTTTGATTTTTACGGGGCGTAGAGAACTTAATGGTTTTAAAGGTTATCGTCATTATCGGCGTGGTTATCGTAAATACAGTGATAATTGGTGGTATCCTGAAGTGGCATTTGTTACGTCACCGCACTTAAGCACAAAAGGCGCATCATTAAAAGTTGTACTAGATGCTAAAAAAGTGTTTTTAACGTCTTCTTCGGAAAAACTAGAAAAAAAAGAGCCATGGATGCTTAAACAACATATTGAATCTTGCCGTGCGCGCTATCGCTCTTATAATAAAAATGATAATAGTTTTCAGCCTTTTCATGGGGGGCGTAAACAGTGTTTATCACGCTTTTTTAAAGGATAGAAATTATTAAATTAATTTTTAATTGCTTCTTGTCGTGGGCGTTATTGTTCTTACAATAAAGAGAAAACTTGTGTGGTGCGCAGCACTTTCATGCAAGCGTTTTTTTTGAAAAATTTAAATACTTTTAAGTTTTATTAAATCTTATTATCATTAAGTGTGGAATGGGGGGTGAGGATATAAGTTTTTGTTTTGTCGATGACAAAATATTAAGGACAGGATGGAGTTGAAAGAATGACAACACGGGAAGCAATGTTGATATTGCTCGTTTTGCTTCCCTTTGGTGGAAGTGCTATCATTGGCTTTTTTCGCTCGACAGCAAAAAATAATGAAGCATGGTTTGCTGGGATTGTTGCACTTTTCTGTCTTATTTTTACAATAATGCTTTATCCCGAAGTTCGCGGAAACCACGTAGTGCGTTTAGATATTTCTTGGCTTCCAGAATGGGGGAGCGATTTGATTCTCCGTATAGATGGTTTGTCGTGGCTTTTTTGCTTGCTCATTACAGGAATTGGGCTGCTTGTTGTCATTTATTCACGTTATTACATGGATCCAGCGGATTCTGTACCGCGGTTTTTTTCCTTTTTTTTGGCCTTTATGGGATCAATGACGGGAATAGTCTTATCAGGTAATCTCGTCTTTTTGGTTATTTTTTGGGAACTCACCAGTATTTTTTCTTTTTTGTTGATCGGCTATTGGTACCATAATGCAAGTGCGCGTGAGGGTGCACGTATGGCTCTAACGATCACAGGTTTTGGCGGTTTTGCCCTTTTTATTGGGGTTTTATTGATTGGGTATATTGTTGGCAGTTTTGATTTGGATAAGGTGCTTCAGTCTGGAGATATGATTCGGTCAAGTTCTCTTTATAGTCCTGTCCTTATTTGTATTTTATTGGGGGGATTAACAAAAAGTGCGCAGTTTCCCTTTCATTTTTGGTTGCCCAATGCGATGGCTGCTCCAACCCCCGTATCGGCTTATTTGCATTCAGCAACCATGGTAAAAGCGGGATTGTTTTTGCTTGTTCGTTTATGGCCTGTGCTTTCTGGGACAGAATCTTGGTTTTGGTTGGTTGGCTTTTCAGGACTCTCTACATTGCTGCTTGGTGCCTATTTTTCCATGTTTCAGCAAGACTTGAAAGGACTGCTTGCTTACTCGACTATTAGTCATCTTGGATTGATTACCACGCTTTTAAGCCTTGGTAGTCCACTTGCTTGTGTTGCAGCGATCTTCCATATGGCTAATCATGCTACTTTTAAAGCTTCTTTATTTATGGCAGCTGGTATTATTGATCACGAGACGGGAACACGTGATATGCGTAAATTGTCAGGGCTTTATTGCTCTATGCCGATCACAGCAACTCTCGCTTTAGTTGCGAGTGCAGCGATGGCTGGAGTTCCTTTGTTGAATGGTTTTTTATCAAAAGAGATGTTTTTTGCTGAAGCTGTTGAAACGCATATGGAATCATGGCTCGATTGGATCGCACCTTATGTAGCAACGCTGGCTAGTTTGTTTAGTGTAACCTATTCTATACGCTTTATTCATGGTGTTTTTTTAGGACCAAAACCTGTCAATTTACCCAAAACTCCCCATGAACCACCGCATTTCATGCGTTTACCAATGGAGCTTTTGGTGTTTATTTGTTTAGCAGTTGGTATTTTTCCTAATTTAACAATAGGACCTATTTTAGATAACGCGGTCGTGTCTGTTTTAGGATCAATGACAATCCCTTATAGTTTAGCTGTTTGGCATGGGTTTAATACTCCATTAGTGATGAGTTTTGTTGCGTTATTAGGAGGCGGATTGCTCTACGCTGTCGGGCACCGTTATTTTTTATCCTGTGATGATGGAGCGCCTTTTTTTCGTCACTTAAATGGACCGCGTATTTTTGAACGCATTCTTGTGATTATTTCTTGGAAATGGGCACGTGCGGTGGAATCTATTTTGTCAACACGTCGTTTGCAGATACAGTTGCACTGGATTTTTTGGGTGTGTTTTGCATTTGTTGGTCTTTTACTTTGGTGCGATGGTTTCATTTCAGCAGGGGCGTTACCGCTTTTTCCAGTTGATATTCCTTTTCTTGCTCTTTGGTTAGTTGGCGGATTATGTGCGCTTTTAGTTGCTTGGCAAGCAAAGTTTCACCGTCTTGCATCACTCATGTTGTCGGGGGGAGCTGGTTTGATGACTTGCGCAACCTTTTTATGGCTTTCTGCTCCTGATTTAGCAATAACACAATTAGTTGTCGAGGTTGTTACAGTCGTCTTATTATTGCTTGGTTTACGGTGGTTGCCTAAACGTTTGCATAATCCTACACCATCGCCTGTTCGTTTTTTCGTGCGCTTGCGTCGTATCCGTGATTTTATCATAGCCCTTGTGGGAGGTGCTGGTGTAGCATGGCTTTCTTTTGCAGTGATGACACGTCCTCAAGGTACGACGATTTCTGATTTTTTTCTCACCAAGGCTTACTCTGATGCTGGTGGTCGCAATGTTGTGAATGTGTTGTTGGTTGATTTCCGTGGTTTTGATACTATGGGAGAAATTGTCGTTTTGGGTGTTGTATCACTCACTGTTTTTGCCCTTTTACGGCGGTTTCGTCCTGCCCCTGAAAGTATTGATGCACCTTTTCAGCAACGTGTCCAGAAAGCCTTTGATATGGCACAGCCTAATCGAAATGTGGGAGATACAGTGTTGAATTATTTAGCTGTTCCTGCTGTTATTATGGGTTGGCTCTTTCCGATTATTATCGCTTTTGCTATTTATTTATTCATGCGAGGGCATGATCTGCCAGGAGGTGGATTTGTCGGTGGTATTACTTTGGCGATAGGATTTATTTTACAATATCTTGCACGCGATATTCGGTGGGTGGAAACGCATTTGAGAGTTTTACCTTTGCGTTGGATGGGCTTTGGCTTATTGTTGTCAGTCGTAACGGGGATGGGCTCTTGGTTTTTTGGATATCCTTTTTTAACATCCTTTTTTCGATATATTCATTTTCCGTTAATTGGAAAAGTTCCCATGGCATCTGCTTTTTTGTTTGATTTTGGTGTGCTTTCTCTTGTGTTAGGAGCAACTGTTCTCATTTTAATTGCACTTGCACACCAGTCAATTCGGAGTTACCGAATCGGTAAGAAACCTGTTTTGAAAGAGAAGGAAAATTAATGGAAATTGTTCTTTCTTTAGGTATTGGTATTCTTGTTGGATCAGGAATTTGGCTTATTTTACGTCCACGCACTTTTCAAGTCATTCTTGGTTTGTCTTTGATTTCCTATGGTGTCAATCTTTTTATGTTTTCAATGAGTAGACCGCGTAGTAATGCCGCGCCGATTGTTGATCCTACTACTGTTATTAATCCAGCTAATTATGTCGATCCTCTCCCTCAAGCCTTGGTTTTAACTGCGATTGTAATTGGTTTTGCAACGACAGCTTTATTTTTAGTTATTCTCTTGGTGTCACGCGGTTTAACGGGTTCAGATCACGTTGATGGACGTGAGGTGCAGTGATGGAAGTAGGGGCGCACCATCTCCTTATTTTGCCTATTCTTTTGCCGTTAATCACTGGAGCTGTTCTACTTTTCTATGATGAACGGCGTTCGAAATTTAAATCATTGATTAGTCTTTTTTCGGCGGGATTGTCGGTCGTTATTGCTGTTTTATTAATTATACGTACCCTTGAAATAGCGCCGGCTTGTGATGTTTATCGGCTTGGCAATTGGCCCTCTTCCTTCGGAATTGTTTTGGTCCTTGATCGTTTAAGCGCCATGATGCTTTTACTTTCAAGCTTGTTGGTGACTAGCGTACTGGTTTTTGCGCGGGCTCATTGGTACAAAGCGGGTTCTCATTTTCAGTCACTGATGCAATTTTTTATGGTGGGGATAAACGGCGCTTTTTTGACCGGTGATTTATTTAATTTATTTGTATTTTTTGAAGTTATGTTAACAGCTTCCTATGGGCTTGCTTTGCATGGTTCTGGTCAGGCACGCGTGCGTGCAGGGTTGCATTATGTCGTGGTTAATCTTGTTGCTTCATTACTTTTTTTAGTTGGTACAGCACTTATTTATGGAGTCGCTGGTACTCTTAATATGGCCGATTTGGCTGTTAAAATAAAATATATATCTTCTACAGATATTGTTTTGTTCGAAATAGGTGTTGCACTTCTCGGTATTGCTTTTTTGCTCAAGGCTGGTATGTGGCCGCTTAATTTTTGGTTGGTGCCAACTTACAGCGCAGCAGTAGCGCCCGTTGGAGCTTCTTTTGCACTTTTGAGCAAGGTGGGTATTTATATTATTTTACGGTTAACGCTGCTGTGGTTTGGTCCTGAAAGTGAATATTTTAACCATTTTGGTCATACGGTTTTGTTTTATGGTGGGCTTGCCACTTTGATTTTTGGTTTTATTGGGGTATTAGCGAGCCAGGTTTTGGTGCGTTTGGCAGCTTATAGTGTTCTTGTCTCTTCTGGTACGTTGTTGGCAACAATAGGGATTGGCAATGCAGCACTGACAGCAGGTGCACTTTTTTATATTGTTTCTTCAACTTTAGCGCTGGGAGCTTTTTTTCTTTTGGTAGAGTTGGTTGAACGCTGTCAAGATGTGGCTGCTAATGTTCTGGCTGTCACAATGGAGGTTTATGGTGACGATGAAGAGGAGGAAGAAGATGAAGTTGGCACATATCTCCCTGTAACCTTGGCAATTCTTGGGGCTTGTTTTGGTATCTGTGCCATTTTGATTATTGGATTGCCACCTTTTTCTGGTTTTGTTGCTAAACTTATGATGTTCATGGCAGTTTTAAACCATAGTAGAGAGGATTTTTTTGCTTCTCTTCCGGTTTATCATGATTGGCTTTTTGTGGTTTTTGTCACCCTCTCAGGTTTTGCAGCTTTGATTGCACTGACACGGACGGGGATTCGAACTTTTTGGGTTTCTCTTGAAGGTCGCGTTCCTCGTGTGCAGGTGATAGAATTTGCGCCTATTGCTGTTCTTCTTTCCTTGTGTTTTCTTATAACAATTGTAGCCGGTCCTGTTAGTCATTATATGTCTGAAACTGCTAAGACTTTGTATGAACCTCAGAATTATATTGGGAGCGTTTTAACGGATTTTTCTCTCGAAAAGAGGGAGATGAATAAATGAATCGTTTTTGTCCTTCTCCTTTTTTCAGTGGTGTCATTGTTCTTATGTGGCTTATTTTAAATGGTTTTAGTTTAGGGCAGTTGCTTTTAGCCATTATAACTGCTTTGTTTTGTGGTTGGATGATACGGCTCCTTGAGCCGGAGAAGGTTGCTATTAAAAGCTGGAGTGCGGTTTTTCGTATTATTTTTCGAGTCTTAATAGATTCTATATCCTCAAATATCTCGGTGGCTTGGTTTGTTTTAACAAAAAGGTCTCGAAAACAGCGATCTGGCTTTATTGTAGTGCCTCTTCTGCTTCATAATCGCACTGCTTTGGCTATTTTAGCGTGCATCCTTTCGGCAACTCCTGGAACGGCTTGGGTTGCCTATAATAGTAAAAAGGGTGAGCTTTTGCTCCATGTCTTAAATTTAAAAAATGGATATGATTATCAACGATTGATAAAACAACGGTATGAGCAATTACTTTTGGAGATTTTCTTATGAGTATGGTGATCCTTTATTGGGGGCTTTTCTTTTCACAGTTTTTTTTAAGTTTGGCGGTGATCTTCGCATTGTTTCGGTTGATTCGTGGTCCACGGGCACAGGATAGAATTGTTGGTTTGGATGCTCTTTATATAACCACTGTTCTTTTGTTTCTTACATTCGATATCCGTTCAGGAACAACCGTTTATTTTGTTGCTGCCCTCATTATTGGGTTGTTGGGGTCTGTCTCAAGCATCGCTTTAGCGAAGTTTCTTATGCGGGGGGAGATTATTGAATGAAAGATGACGTATCGCTTGTGGTGGCTATTGCTATCACGGTTTTCTTAATATTAGGGTCTGGATTGACACTGATCGCAACGATAGGTTTGGTGCGTTTTTCCAGTTTTTATGAGCGTTTGCATATGCTTTCAGTATGTACGAGTTGGGGCGTTGGTAGCATTCTTATTTCTTCATTTCTTTATTCAATATTTGTGGACCATTATTTTGTTTTTCATGAAGTGTTGCTGATGTTTTTTTTGTTTTTAACAGCACCGGTAGCTTCTATGTTGCTTTCACATACAGCAGCTTATCGACATCATTCAGAAGAACAGTCAGAAAAACCGCTGGCTCTTTTATTAAACCAGACGGAGGAAAAGTTACCCACGTCAGAAGGAACATCAAGCGATGAGAGCCAGCGCGGTTCTTGAAATGTAAGAACCTTCCTTATTCTGTGCTTTTTTCTTCTACACAGTGGATGGGCTTTTCTTCTTTTGGATCATTAATAAGATCGTAAAATATGGCTTCATTTTTAGTTATCCACCAAATGTATTGACCACCTACATATTTTCCTCCAGAAGCGGCAATTACATTAGAACCAATGATGCGCTTACCGTTCCATTTTAAATCAACAAGCGCAATATTGCCAGCATTATGATAAGTTGCCTCAACATGCTCTTTGCTTGTTCCCATATCGCATTGATAGGAGACGGTCTCTGTTGTTGGTTCTGGATCATCTGGTACTTCAATGACTAAAGAACTTGCTAATGCATTAATTGAACCTAGGAGGAACACACTTAAAGTAATGAAAAATTGTTTAGTAAAAGAAATTTTTTTCATAATATTTCCCGTGTTATTTAAAATAATAATGTTGACTCATCTTTACAGAGGATAGGTTTTTTTTCTTCTGGATCCTGAGCAAGGTCATAAAGCATGACTTCTTTGTTCTTCTCCCACCAGATATACTGAGCTCCTGCAAACTTTGTTCCTGACGCCGCGATGACATTAGCAGCAATGACACGATCACCGTTCCATTTGAAATCAACCAACGAAATATTGTCAGCATTAAGATAGACTGCCTCAACGCGCTCTTTACTTGTTCCAGTATCGCACTGGTAGGTAATGGTCTCTGTTTTTGGCTCTGGATTGTCTGGTACCTCAATGATAAAAGAACCAGCTAAGCTATTGTTTGAGCTGAAGAGTGATAAACTTAAAGCGGTGAAAAACCCTAAAATATGTAAAGTTTTTTTCATGATGCTTCCCTATATTCCTATATTGCGCACAAAGAATAATTTGATTGATACGATGGTGCCTACGGCAGGATTCGAACCTGCGACCCCAGGATTCATACCACTTCGATTTTCACCGCCAGCCTTATCGGCTGTTTGTGGTCTGGACTGTCTCTTCACCTTGAAGCTTTTGCTCTTTAGGTGCTGCCCGTTCAGTCTCTACACCTTTCTCTCATTTGAAGAGAGATTTGGCTCGGGATTGGCATATAGTCTCCCATGAAGCTTTCCCCGAATTTGAGCAGATCCACTTTGAGGATTTCTCCTTAAGGCGCCCAATTTCTTTAGGAATCCTGTGCTCTATCCTACTGAGCTACGCAGACATCATCATACTTATTCCTTTAATAGAAGTATAAAAACGAATCAATTATATTCAATATGAATTAACGAATTTCTGCTAATTTTTGTTCCAGAAAAGTCAAAACTGCTTCCGGAGAGACATTTTTTGCAATAAATGATTGGCCAAGTCCGCGTGTTAAGATGAAGGTCAAATTGTTTTGCGAAACTTTTTTGTCTTGGGCAATGAGAGTCATTAAAATTTCAGCATCTGGTAATTTTCCTGGGATATCTTTTAGCTGTGTAGGCAATCCCACTGCTTTAAGGTGTGCTTCAATGCGTTGTATGAGTGTAGGGTCTATTAAATTCAGTTGAGCAGAGAATTGATGCGCTAGAATCATTCCTATTGCTACAGCTTCACCGTGGATTAAACGGTTGGAGTTATAGGCGGTTGCTGTTTCAAGCATGTGTCCAAATGTATGGCCGAGATTTAAGAGCGCGCGTTCTCCAGTTTCGTATTCATCGCGTGCTACAATGTCAGCTTTAAATTGGCATGAGCGGACAATGGCTTCTGTTCGCATAGGGCCATTAGAAAAGACTTCTTGTCCATTTTTTTCAAGCCATTCAAAGAAATCAGGCTGGTTAATGAGTCCGTATTTAACCATTTCTGCGTAGCCAGCACGAAATTCGCGTGGTGGTAGGGTATCAAGGACACAGGTATCAGCAATAACGCGTTGCGGTTGATAAAAAGCACCAATAAGATTTTTACCATATTGGCTATTGATTCCAGTTTTTCCACCGACGGAGGAATCAATTTGTGCAAGAAGCGTTGTGGGCATTTGAATGAAATTCATCCCGCGGCGGATTATACTTGCCGCAAACCCTGCTAGATCGCCAATGACACCACCGCCAAAAGCAATAACACAGTCGCCTCTTTCTAAACGCGTAGCAAGAATTTGATCGATGACAATTTGCAGGGTTGAAAATGATTTTGATTGTTCTCCTGCTTCTACAATAATAGGGACAGTATGAATTTTATTTTTTATTAACTCTGCTTGTAATATCTCCAAATGAAGGGAAGCAACATTTGTATCTGTAACAAGTGCTAAGCGCGTTGGATGAGGATCTTTTTTGTTAAGAGCATGTTTAATCTGTGAAGCAGCTTGTGCAATCAGATTCGGACCAATGATGATATCGTAACAGTGTTTGTCCAGTTTAACAGTGACGGTCTTTGTTTGCATGCTGGTTGTCCCTATTGTTAATTTCTGTGTATAGGTAGTGCTGTATAGATCGTATAACATTTTGTGCTACGGTATGACGGCTTTCTTTATGACTGTTAATTGTTAAGTTTGCCTTTGCATAGATAGGATAACGCTGTTCCATGAGTTTTTGCATGGTTTCTTTAGGATTGGCTGTTTGAAGCAGGGGGCGTGTTGGGTGCTTTGAGACACGTTGCATGAGGATATCAAGATCGACTTTTAGCCATATGGATATACCATTTTGGTGAATGGCTTTTCGGATATTTTCATTTATGTAGGCACCACCACCTGTTGCTAAAACAAGGGGACTTTTTTTTATGAGGTTTAGAATAACACGCTGTTCAAGAGCACGAAATTCTGATTCACCATAAATTTCAAAGAGTTCAGTGATTGTCATTTGCGCAGCTTTTTCAATTTCTTGGTCAGAATCATAAAAGGGTAAACGGAGCATGGTGGCGACGCGTTTTCCGATCACTGATTTGCCTGCTCCCATAAGACCAACAAGGATAAGAGCTCTTTTATCAAGAGACGATAAGAGTTGATTCTTTATTTGTGTTATGGGGACGCGTTTTGGTCGATTGCTTTTCATAACTTTATTTCGGCATTTATCCATCTTAAAGTCAATTCCTGTTAATCTTTGTGAGGCATAATACGAGATAGAATATTTTTGGGTAGGTTATTATCTTATGCCAACATTGACCAGATTTTTGATGATTCTTTTCATTTTGCTTTCTGTTCTTTTCATTATAATGGGTGCTCTTGTGGTTTGGGTTGAACCAGTAACTGTGGATATGTACATCGATGTTCCCTTGGATTCATGGGATCTTTCTACGGAAGCGAATCAATGAAATGAAAAGTGGTGCTGTGATAGATCATTTTCTTGAGATGATGAGCGCGGAGAGAGGGGCTTCACCTCATACGCTTGCGGCTTATCAGCATGATTTGCAGTGGGCACAAGACGAATTGTCTTCACATTCTGCTTCGCTTTTTTCAGCACAAAAAGAAGATTTAATTGCCCTTTTGTCGCTTATGCATACTTTTGGTTTTGCGGCATCGTCGCAAGCGCGCCGTTTATCGACTTTGCGTCAGTTTTATCAATTCCTTTATGCTGAAGGGTTGAGAGCAGATGATCCCTCTCATGATATTGATGCACCTCGTCAGGGGCGTCCTTTGCCCAAAATCATGAGTGAAGATGCAGTGATAAAATTGCTTGATTTAGCACAGTTAGAAGTCAATCAAGCAGATTATGGGTCTAAGGATTATCTGCGTGCATTGCGTCTTCAGCTATTGAGTGAAATGCTTTATGCAACAGGATTGCGTATTAGTGAATTGGTGAGTTTGCCTGTGCAGGCTGTTCGGGGGAAAGCATACAGTATTTTGGTTCGTGGTAAGGGCAAAAAAGAACGAATGGTGCTGTTATCAAAAAAAGCATATCAAGTTCTTTTGCAGTGGTTAAATTTACGTGATCAGGGAAAGGATGCCGCAAGTCCTTATCTTTTTCCAGCGCATTCAGAAACAGGGTATATTGCGCGTCAAGTTGTTGCACGGGAGTTGAAAAATCTCGCTAGAAGGGCAGGAATAGAAAGTGATAGCTTTTCTCCCCATGTGTTGCGCCATGCTTTTGCTAGTCATCTTTTGCAAAATGGTGCTGATTTGCGTGCAGTTCAACATTTGTTAGGTCACTCTGATATTGCTACCACTCAGATTTATACGCATGTGTTGGAAGAGGGACTTTATCGTTTAGTTAATGAGCATCATCCACTTGCCGATGAGCAAAAGGCTCGTTAAAGAAAAGGTGATGTTTTTGAAAAAGACTTTATAAAGCAAATTATAAATGTATAAGTGACACTGAATGAGTTGGTACAAATGTATAATTATCTTGATTTTGAAAAACCAGTTGCTGATCTTGATGGGAAAATTCTTGAATTAAAAAAAATTTCTCAGGAAAAAGGCAGTCTTGATATGAGCGATGAGATTGTTCGTCTTGAAGCGCGATCTCAAACAGCGTTGCGCGATATTTATAAAAAATTATCGCCGTGGCAAAAAACACAAGTGGCTCGTCATCCTGATCGTCCCCATTTTATGGACTATTCTAAACGCCTATTGAGTGATGTTACACCTTTAGCAGGAGATCGCAAGTTTGCTGAAGATGAGGCTATTCAAGCTGGGTTTGCACGCTTTAGGGGAGAAGCAGTTGCTTATATCGGTCAAGAGAAAGGTCACGATACGCAAACACGTTTGCGCTATAATTTTGGTTCTGCACGCCCAGAAGGATATCGTAAAGCTGTACGTATTATGGAAATGGCTGACCGCTTTGGTTTGCCACTCCTCACTTTTATTGATACAGCAGGTGCTTATCCTGGGGTAAGCGCTGAAGAACGTGGGCAAGCGGAAGCAATTGCTCAATCAACAGCTGCAACTTTGCGTTTGAAAATTCCTGTGGTTTCCGTTGTTATTGGAGAAGGCGGTTCTGGAGGGGCGATAGCAATCGCGGCTGCCAACAAAGTTTATATGTTGGAGCACGCAATTTACTCTGTTATTTCACCAGAAGGAGCAGCTTCTATCTTATGGCGTGATCCAGCTCGTGCAAAAGATGCTGCAATGAATATGCGTATTACCGCTCAAGATTTGTATCGCTTAAAGATTATTGATGGCATTATTTCGGAACCTTTAGGGGGCGCGCATCGTGGCAAAGAGATTGTCATTGATGCAACAGGTGATGTTATTTCAGAGGCTTTAAAAGCTATGGCTGGAAAAGATGGTGAAGCTCTTAAACAAGAGCGAAGGGAAAAATACCTTCAAATTGGTCGATCTCTAACATAGGTTATTTTTTGTGAGGGTGTTGGATTGGAGTTTTATTCGATGACATTTAGCAGATTCCTCGCTGTGTGTATGTTGTTTGTAATGGGAATATTGACGGCATGTGAAGGAAGATTACCAGCTTCTATTCGTGCTAAAGTTGAGCAGCCGTTGCCACAAGAAATCCAGAATAGAATGGCTTTATACGATATTGATCCTTATGCACCAATTGTAATGCGATTTTTCAAGGAAGAAAATCTTGCTGAAGTTTGGAAGCAATCTCGTTCAGGGCCTTTTATCTTGGTTGCTCGCTATGGTATTTGCAAATGGTCTGGTAAGCTTGGACCTAAATATAAAGAAGGGGATCTTCAGACACCAGAGGGTTTTTATACTATTAGCGCAAACCAAATGAATCCTTATTCAAAATATTATCTTTCTTTTAATATAGGATTTCCTAACCTTTATGATCAGGAAAATGGTCGTACAGGAAGCAATCTTATGGTGCATGGTTCTTGCTTTTCCGCAGGTTGTTATTCTATGAGTGATAAGAACATGGCTCAGATTTATGCGTTTGCACGGGATGCTTTTAAAGGCGGACAAAGAGAGTTTCAGTTGCAGGCTTTTCCTTTCCGCATGACCGAGGATAATATGTTACGTCATAGCAATGATCCTCATTATCAATTTTGGGTTATGCTTAAGAAAGGTTATGATTTTTTTGAAAAAAATCGTCAGCCTCCAACTGTTGAAGTTTATGGAAAACGTTACGTTTTTAATCGCGATATTGATAAAACTTCAGTTCCTCTAATACAGTGAGTGTTATTGTATCCTGCTGCACCGTAAACACTATCACTTATAAATGGCGATACAGGATATGCAAAAACTTTACGCATAAGGTGTTTAAGTGAGTAGTCAATCTTTTAAAGCGCAGAGTTTTTTCATAGAACCTTATGTGAGTAAATCAGATGAAGTGGGAAGCCAAGAGGAATTTTCTCAAAGAAGTTGGATTATTTGTACAGCGGTACTGGTGTCAATCTTCGTTTTTAGTGAAGAGTAAGTTAATATAAAATGTGCCTCTCTTTTTATTTCTTTCAAAGAGTTTTATTCTTTCATGCTGTAAAATATTATCTTGTCGTGCTATTATATAAGATACATTCACACATTTTAAAATGCGATATTGGTTCTATCTGATTTTGTTTTTTTCTTAACAGGGATTTTGATTTCACTTAGCTGGGGTAAATATAGAGTTGAGCAGAATATTTTAGAACCAAGAATTTGTCCAATCGGTTTGTGAAATGAGTTACATGAAGTGGTTTGCAGATGAGATGCATTTAGAGAGACAACAATCTGATTACAGATTTATGAATCTTAAAATTTTTATCATAACAATTTGATTTATAATGACAGTTTATTATTTTCAGTTTGAATTAGGGACTCAATATCATAAGATCCTTTTATCTTAAAATCTGTTTATAATGAATCAATCGAAACCATTTTTTGCACACCATAAAATTGGATTAGCATGTGAATAAAACTCTTAAAGAAAAGAGCACAGATAGTTCTCATGAGTACTCTAAAGTGCCAAGTTTTTCCAAAACATTTTTAACTGGCAAGAGTATGAGGCTACCAGTTTGCATATTTATAGAGTAAAAATGGAGAATGGGGCTTATACATTTCATGGAGAATTTTGTATTATATTATTTATGGGTAGCGTCTTGAAATAGGGATGATGTGTATTGAGAGACGGTGTTTTTAAACGAGTGCGTGAATTCGCGATACAATGATGTTCTATTTTGTGTGAAGGCGGTTATTTTACAGATAAGGGTAATATATTAGCGCTGGAGTGTTTTAATACGTAGTCATTTTGCGTCATGCGGTTTTGTAAGAGAGCTAAAAAGTTTCAATTGTGGTAGTCTATAGTGATTTTGTCGTCCAGTGAAAAGGTACGAATAATTTTATGGGAGGCATTATTGTGTAGAAAGCGTTGTTAAAAATATGTATTTTATTATTTTTTATTCCATTATGTGGATAAACTTGAATAGGAATGTTTATAAATTTATAACATATTGATTTATAAGGATACTTTAGCGTTATTCAACTTGAATTAGAATCTTGGATACCGTAAGATTCTCTCATTTCAAATCTGTTCCATGTTGAATCAATTAAAACCATTTGCTTGCGCATTACAAACGGGGGTAGCCGCGTGGGTAAAACTGTGCAAGAAAAGACTAAAACGCTTTTTATGAACCATCAAAGTACCAAGAGCTGTTCGACATTGGGGATTAGCAAAGTGTGTGATGGTGCCGGTTTTCTCCTTTAAAAGCATAAAGATGGTGGTGCCAATGAATTTAATGTTATATCATTGAGGGGGGAAAAATTAAAATTTTATTCCTGGAATGACCAGAGGATTTTCTAAGAGAGCTGTTTTGTCTGCAGTATCTATTGCTGGTTTATTTAAAAAAGCATTGAGGAGCTTTTGTATTGCTTCTTTTTCAACACCATCGGCAATGATGACAAAACGTGTTTGTTTTATTCCTTTTGGCCATGCTGGCAATCTTATGGGAGGATGAAAAAATGTTTGTACGCCATGTAATACAAGTGGGCGATAAGGGTCATCATGCAATGCAATAAGTGCTTTAATACGTAATAGTTTTGTACCATAACGCTCTTGTAGGAGATCTAAAAAAGCTTCAATTGTGGTGTAATCAACAGGACCCTCACAGTTTAGTGAAAAGGCACGAATGGTTTTATGGGGGGGATGATCATGTGGGGTAGTCGTAAGATTTTGTTTAAGTTTTGTATTTTCTACTTTTTCATCCCATAATGTGTTATTTATTAACAGATTTGAACAAAAATCTTCAGAATGGGCGTCAATGATTTGTGCTGTAGGATTGATCGTTTTAAGTGTGTTAAAAAGCGTATCTGAAAGCGTTTGTTGGGCCATAAGGTCTGTTTTGGTGAGAATAATTTTATCAGCAAATATTAATTGTTTATATATTTCAGGATAGCGCTCACATATGGAAAGTGTGCTTAATGTATCAAATGTTGCAAGAACAGCATTTATGGACAATGTTTGAATAAATAACGGGTGGCTTAAAAGTATTTGTAAAATAGGAGCGGGATCAGCCATACCTGTGGTTTCAATGATAATATGATGGAGTTGTTTGATCTGTCCTGTCTGAACGCGATTTATTAAATCAATTAATGTATCGATGAGATCACTGCGTAAATTGCAGCATAAGCAACCATTGGCAAGCTCAATAATTCCTTCTGTCGTTTTTTCAACTAGAAGGTGATCAATACTGATTTCACCGAATTCATTGATTATAACAGCACATTCTGTTAAAAGATGGTCTTGTAGCATACGGTTGAGCAAAGTTGTTTTGCCAGAGCCTAAAAAACCAGTAATAAGCGTGAGGGGGATGCGCTTTATTTTCATGTTAATCATCAACCGTGGTTTTGTTTTAAAAAAACACATTTCAGTACGTTTAACCAATTTATAATGGTGTCCGTGATGGATATAATGGTTAATACTCTATGAAGTCCATTGTACCACTATCTTTACGCTTATAAAGGTAGGTGCATGCAGGGTATATCATATACTTTTTTAGCGTCAATGTTATGATAACTCTTGGTTCTTGAAAGGACTTATAGGAGAAATTTTTATTCCTTGTTTTAATTATTTTATCTACATGTTCATCTACCTTGTGACGTGCAAGAAACTGGTTTTTTATTGATTCAACAAATACAGATTTGAAATGAGAGAATCTTACAACATTTGTGGTTCTGACATAAGGTACAAAATAATTAATTATCATTATAAATCAAAGTATTATAATTAATCGTAGATTATGATTTATGGCTTTTTTATAGAATGGTTTGCGCGTCTTTTATACGAACTATGGGGCTTTCTTAGTGGCTTTACTGTCATTTTAGGTGTTTGTGGCGTACGAATGAGGTGTACTGGTAAAGGATGAGAAAAAGGATGTGGAGCAGTGATAAAA
This sequence comes from Bartonella sp. TS25HLJMH, assembly GCF_042193505.1. Taxonomy (NCBI): domain Bacteria; kingdom Pseudomonadati; phylum Pseudomonadota; class Alphaproteobacteria; order Hyphomicrobiales; family Bartonellaceae; genus Bartonella; species Bartonella sp. TS25HLJMH. Next base: position 73,112 of record NZ_JBHILV010000001.1, on the reverse strand, counting down.
GGTGAGGTGAGGATAATATTTCCTTGATCATCGTATGAATTTGCATGCATTTTTATGGCTTCAGGTGTGCATGTTTGTTGTCTCATATTGTTGGCTTGTGTTATATTTCTCCCATAAGGTTTTAATGTTGTTAGTGTTAATTGGGGTCTTCCTTGGTGCAAAAATCCTGTTTCAAGAAGTTGTGCAGCTTTTTCTTCTCTTTCAGTTATGTTGTTAGCACCTAGAATGACAGTAATAATTGTACGTTTATTGCGTGTGGCTGAGGCAACAAGATTAAAACCAGAGGCACAAATAAAGCCTGTTTTCATACCGTCTATTCCATAAAAACGGCCAATGAGGTTGTTTGAGTTATGCTGGATTTTTCGATTATGACCAAAATCAATGGCTGGAATAGAAAAATAATGAGCATATTGTGGAAATTCTCGACGTATTTGAACGGCTAAAAGAGCAATATCGCGCGCCGTGGAGTAGTTTTGAGGGTCTGGTAAACCACTTGCGTTCGCAAAATGAGTTCCAAACATGCCTAAACGTTTAGCTTCGCTATTCATTTTACGTACAAAATCTTTCTGTGAACCTGCAACAGCTTCACTCATGGCAATGGCTAAATCATTGGCAGATTTAACCATGGTGATACTTAAAGCTGTATCAAGTGTGAGTACAGAACCAGCTTTATAGCCTGAACGATATGAGGGAGCTTTTGCGGCGTATTCGCTGATGGTGATATGTTTGTCTGGTGAAATTTCCCCTCGACTCATGGCACGAAAAATAACATAAGCGGTCATTAATTTTGTCAAGGAAGCAGGATACCAACGCTCAAAAGCTTGATTATGTTTTAAGATATGCCCTGTTGTAACATCAACAGAAATAAAAGGCTGCGCTAGAGCAACAGTGCTGAATAAACTCAAAATCACAGAAACAAATAAATTATAGAAGAGACGTTGCATTAATTTAAATCTAGTTCCTTCTTATTCGTTATTTAGAATTGTTTTAATGTAGCACACAAAGCTTTTAAGTCTAGGTTAGGAAGGAAAGATGGTTAATTGCTGTATCCGTTGTGTCTCGGAGATAAAAACCAATACTCATTTTTATTTTCCCCTTGAATTTGGTTTGATAACTTAAGTATCTCAAGAAATACTTTTTAAATAATGAAGATTGTACAAGATTTCAGGTTCTTGGGGGATTGATGTTTCTCAGGAAGGAACGAATCGGCATAATCATACATTTTTCTTGTCCTCCTGTTAGGACAGCCCTTGGCACTTGAGAGGGGTCGTAAAAAGCATTTTAATCTTTTCTTGTATCGTTTTATTCACACAGATATCCCTGCTTGTAATGTGCAAGCAAAAGATTCTAATTGATTCAAAATGGAATAGATTTGAAATGAGAGAATCTTACGGTATTCAGGATTCTCATTCAAGTTGAATAACGATAAAATATCCTTATAAATCAATATGATTTATGTTATTTAAACGATTTTAAAGAGAAGAAGAATTCTTTCTCAAAAAAATTCACACATCAATCATTTCTTGTAATGTACATGTGTTTTATAATTTTGAATTAGAAAGTTTGAAGTATCTTTCTTATATTTTTGTTCCATATACTCTGCTCAATATACAAAGTGATGCATTATTCTGATCAATCAATACATTGTTTCATGATGAATGATTTAGTTTTTTAAGTTTCTGAACAGCGTATGGTGGCATAGGAGGAGGGGTAGGATCTTGAGCTGCTAAGAGAAGCAGTTCATCACACGCTTTTTCAGTTTTTTGGACAAGTTGATCTAGAAAATCACGTTTGCTTAAACCAGCTTCTATCGGGGGAAGAATACGGACACGAATTGTTCCGGGATAGCGGCGAAAATTATTGCGTGGCCAGTATAAACCCGCATTGTGTGCAATGGGCACAACTTGAAGCCCTAATTCATTATAGAGCGCGACAATTCCTGACTTATAATCTGGTTCTTGACCGGGTTGTCGGCGTGTTCCTTCGGGAAAAATCAAGATTTGGCGCCCTTGTTTTACTTTCTCTTTTGCTTTTTGTATAACCATTTTTAAGGCTTTGATGGGCGTTGTACGGTTAATGGGGATAATTTGTGTTTTTGCCATATACCAGCCAAACAATGGAATCCACATCAATTCACGTTTTAAAATGAGAGTGGGATCATCGAAATAGGGAACAAGACTGAAAGTTTCCCACGCCGATTGATGCTTTGGAGCAATGATATAGGCTCCTTTGGGAAGATTTTCTAAACCTTCAATCTCATAACTTGTACCTGCGATGTATTTTTGCAAAAAGAGTGTAACGCGTGCCCATGTTTTAGGGACAATCCATGCCTTTTTGCGGGGCATTAAAAAATAAACGGGAGCGTAAAGAATCATTTGTATGAAAGTTGTTGTATAAAAAGCGAACGTAAAAAGAATAGAACGAAGGATAAGCACTATATTTTCCATTTTATATCTATAAGAAGACTTCGTATATAATATAATTCACATGAGAAAACATCTTCTTTATGTTTTTTCAAGCATCTATTTTTTCGGTAACTCATTTTCCGATATTTAAAAACAGAAGGAAAGAGGTTGATGGAATTACAAAAAGATAAACTTTTTATTCCACGGATTTTATCTATTGCGGGAACAGATCCTTCTGGTGGCGCTGGAATGCAGGCGGATTTGAAGGTGTTTTCGGCTATGAAAACTTATGGTATGAGTGTGGTTACAGCTGTTGTTGCACAAAATACTCAGGGTGTGCGTTCTTTTCAGGCATTAGATGCTTCTTTTGTTGCAGATCAAATTGATTCTGTTTTTGAGGATATTCATGTTGATGCTGTTAAAATTGGTATGGTTGCAAATGCTCAGATTGCACAGGTTATTGCAGAACGTCTTGCTTATCATAAAGCGCGTTTCATTGTTTTTGATCCGGTTATGGTTGCAAAAAGTGGTGATATTCTTTTAAAGTCTGATGCAATTGAAATTATGCGTGATGTCCTTGTGCCGATGTCAACTTTAATCACGCCAAATTTGCCTGAAGCTGCACTGTTATTGGGAGGTGAAGTGCAATGGTCTTTAGAGACTATGTATCAATATGCTCCACGACTCTTGGCGCTAGGGTGTCATGCAGTCTTGTTAAAAGGGGGACATTTGCATACGCTTACCAAAAATAGTACAGAAAATTACGATTGTTCTAGTCCAGATCTTTATTGTGATTGTGAAAACCTTGTTATACTTGAAGCTTCTCGTCTTTCAACTACTCATGATCATGGGACAGGGTGTACCATTTCTGCCGCCATTGCAGCTCTGTTACCTACTCAACCTTTGGATTGCGCTGTTAAACAAGCAAAAGATTATTTGCATGGCGCTTTAACTGCCTCAAATGCTTTAAAAGTAGGGAAAGGGCGAGGGCCGCTTCATCATTTTTATGCATTATGGAAAGATTAATACAACAACTGATTGTGCAAAATCTTCACTCTATGAACTTGTTTCGTCATTATATGCTATTTTGAACTTATGACTGATAAGTGTTAGCGCATTGTATCTTAACAGTTATTTTGTATTAAGAAGGATGAGATAGCAAAAAGGGTAGAAGGAAAGACCTTTTACAAGGCTATATTAAAACTGGCTGATCCCACTATATTTGCTGTTTCTTATATTTGTGGCAAAGCAGGATGAGCATTTGTGGCAAAGCAGGATGAGCCAAAATCGTTATCAAAATTATTATATATCTAACATTTACAGAGTTTTTGTCGGCAGGGATAGGGTTTTCTAAATGGAAATTGATACTTCCTGATGAAATTATCAATAATCTTTCAGGTGATGTAGTGAATTTTTTCGGATATTACAACGTCATTATCCTCTTTTTATGGAACTGCTTTATGGAATTACTGGCGTTTCAGATGAGCAGCCGTGAGGAGTTTCAATATTTAATATAGCAAGATCTAGAAACTTTCACGGATTTAGAGTGGGTTTTAAGGTTTTTATATTTATAGTGATTTAGTTTTAGCGAGAAGGTAGTCGATTGCACAATCGGAGTTTCAATAGATCTGTAGCGTGTAGTTTAATCTTTTCAAACTTGAATTTTTATTCTGTCATTTAATGGATTTCATCATTAAGTATTTAAACTGATCTGATTTTATTGTGCACTATGACTGTTCAACGCCTTATTTTACGTTGATTGAAGTTATGTTTCTCTCGTAAGATAGCATGCTTCAAATAGAATGCACTTATATTGTTAATTAACATGTTTATTTTAAAGAGATTTCTCTCAAGGTGTGCCACTTCCTTTTATAATAAGGTTCGTGAATGGTCTAAAGCCTCTATGAAGTGTATAAAGCTATTATGCTTCCCATTTTTACGTTTTTAAGGTGAAAGGGGGATCCCCTATACTATTTTTAGCTCCCAATGTTGCGATAAGCTTTGGTATTTTAGAGCGTTTATAAGAAGAACTTTTATTCCTTTCTGCAGTGAATTTTATTGATACATTAATTCCGCTTGTGATGTGTAAGCAGATGATTGTGAGTGATTTAATATATAGAGATTTGAAATGAGATAATCCTATGATATTTGGACGATTGCTCAATATGAATAATGATAAATTACCTTTATGAATTAAATTATTGATTTATTTTTGTGTTGAAGATTATTTCGGATAAGAATTTGTTCAAGCAAGAGGATTATCAAAGGATGTCCACGTTGTTTGCACAAGTACAAGGGAAAATTTCTTTTGTCATTTCAAATGATGTGCCAGAAATCTCAAAAACTTAATTTATTCTAAATAGTAGGTGAAAACAGTTTATTTCGTGTAGAAATAATACTATTAGCGTGAGAGATTTCTCATCATCAATTGTGATATAAAAAAAGAAACAATATACATAAAGGACTTTTAAAAGGGTTTTGAAGCTCCTTTGGTTATTGTATAAAGCGAAGATTTTTTCTATTAATTGACTAACAGACTAACCATCTAACAAACTATGATGCAACTGTAGTTTTAAATATTTTCTTTCGAGTTCTTTATAATTATCAGTAACAGACAGTAAATTATCAATCATATCAAATAAAATTTTCACTTGTTCAACTTATATCTGTGATGGATAACTTTTTTAGCTTTTCACTATCAGTATTAAAGGGGATTGGCTGAGCTTTCTTGGTTGTATCGATTGCTTGATCATATTTGAGTTTTGCTGAAAATAATAAATTCGCTTATCGATGAAAAGAATTCATCGCTCAATGATCATGTGTTTATTGGAATAAATTTTAAATTCACCAAAGTTTGTAAAGACCAATTTTTTATAAATACTAATTCCCTCGTGAGATGCTTGCATACCAATAACATGACATCTCTTTCTTTTTAAATGCTCAATAGCAATTTTTGTCATTAATGTTCCAATACCTTTTTTCTGAAAATCTGGCTTGGTGACAATATTATACACTCCACCAACTCCATCTGCTTTAATACAAAAACATATTGCTACAGGATTATTATTTATGTAACTAACAAACATCTCTACATCAGGATCTTTTTTATAACAACGGCCTATTGTTTCATAAAATATAACCGCTTCTTCATCAAAAGGCTCGAAGACTGATGCCATAACATTTCCGTAATCTCTAAAATCTTGAAGTGATTCAACTTCCTTGATTTTGAAATTATCTGGCGTAGAAGTAACATGTGAGTCTATATCTTGCGCTAAAGCTGCCATTCCTACCTCTGTTTCAACATGCTCTAAGCCAATAGATAAGAGAGCTTCATCAACTTTATAATGAGACGAATGAGGTCTAACCCACTAAGCTAAAGGTAGTTTTGCGCATTAAAGGAATCGATTATAGATTTTTCCTGCTCTACAGGTATAGTTTCTTGTAAATTTTTAGCAGAGATAATATTGGAATGGATCTGAAGCAAATGTTGAATTAATAGAAGATACTTCATTTGAAAAATCAACAACCTTTATTTTAGGGCACAATTTTGGTAAAAGCGTACTTTTGAACAAAAATTATTCTCGGGATGGCAAGAAATAAAGTTATTGTTGCTAAGCAACGTCATGAACCAATGGGAATTGTTCATTTCGCTTTTCAAGCTTATTTTACACGGCTTTAACGACTTAACAGACAACAGCAACCTTCCAGAAAAACCGTCTAAGTTAAAAATTGTTATCTGATAATCTAAAACCCAAATCCAATAGATGCTTCACAAGGAATTACGAATCTTAAAAAAAACTTTGAAAAAAATAAATTGGTACAAAACTTAGTGGCAAAATATACAAAACCTGCTGGCAAGCTACACAAGCTACAGCTCCACGCAAGAACGAATAAATACAAAATTCAATGGAGCGGGCGATGGGATTCGAACCCACGACCCCAACCTTGGCAAGGTTGTGCTCTACCCCTGAGCTACACCCGCTTACCGATTCGATATATATCTTGCCTGTATGGCGTAGGCTTCTACGAATTGCAACAAAAAAATATCATTTTAGTTTGATTTATTTTGTCCATGTTTTAATAAATTGAAATAAAGATTGATTTTAGAAGATTCTTCAGTAATAGATTATTCTTTTTTTAATTTTGCATAGAGAGGGGTGGAGTGTAATGTTGAAGAGAATAAATATATTAGGGATTATCATTGTAGCTGTTTTTATGATGAACAGTGTTGCAAAAGCGGATGACCAAGTTAAACACATTAAAGTTGCACTAACACAAATTATGGTCCATCCTGCTGCGGATGCAGTTCGTAAAGGTGTGGAAGATGTTCTTGCAGAAAATGGTTATAAGCAAGGTAAAAATTTTCAACTCACCTTTTTATCAGCGCAAGGCAATATTTCAACAGCGACGCAAATTGCACGTAAATTTGTTGGTGATAAACCTGATGTTATTGTAGCAATTACCACGCCTTCAGCACAAACAATGCTTGCGGCAACAAAAACAATTCCTATCGTTTTTGCGGCGATTTCTGATCCTATAGGAGCTAAAATCGTTTCTTCGCTTACCAAACCTGGCGGTAATATGACGGGAAGTTCTGATCGTATAGATGTTGCAGAAAGTGTTAAACTTTTACAAGAAGTAAAACCAGATTTGAAAAAAATTGGTTATCTTTATAATGCTTCTGAAGCAAACTCTGTTTCAACACTTAAGGTGTTAAAGGATGCGGCAAAAAAAGTTGGAATTGAAATCATTCCTTCATCAGCACCAAAGCCTTCAGATGTTCAGGCAGCAACACGGGCTTTAATTGGTAAGGTAGATATCATTTTTATTCCTGCTGATAATACGGTTCTTTCTGTTTTAGAGGGTGCAGTAAAGGTTACACAGGAAGCAAATGTTCCTATATTTACTGTTGATGCTAATTCTATTGGACGCGGTCCTTTTATGACGCAAGGTGTGAATTTCTATGATGTAGGGGTTGATGCTGGGAAGTTGGTTGTGCGTATTCTAAAGGGTGAAAAGCCTGGTGATATTGATGTTGTGCAGGCGGCTAATAATGACATTCGAATTGATATGAAAGCAGCAGAAAAAGCGGGGATTGTTATTCCGCAGGCAGTTATTGATCGTGCGACAAAAGTGATTCAATGACGTTCATTAGATAGGGTGTTGATACAATAAAATACGTTAAGTTTTCATGGGGATTGTCTTTACATGAATATATTTGCGTTTTCTGGCGCTGTGGAATTAGGTCTTATTTATGCGTTTGTGGCTATAGGGGTTTATCTCTCTTTTCGCGTTTTGGACTTTCCTGATTTAACAGTTGATGGCTCATTTCTTCTTGGGTCTTGTGTCTGTGGTGTCTTGATTCTTTTAGGTTTTAATGCATGGGCAGCTATGGCATGTGCTTTTTGTGCAGGCATGGTAGCTGGTTTATTAACAGCTATGTTGAATTTGCGTTTTGGTATTTTGAATCTTTTGGCTTCTATTTTAACAATGTCAGCGCTCTATACGGTTAATCTTCGTATTATGGGAATTATGGGAGGATCTAATGTTAATTTAGCGCTTGCTGATACGGCGTTAACGCCCTTTTATAATCTGTTTGGTTTGTCTGATATTTTTGTGCGTCCTCTTTTCATTGGTACTGTATTGCTGGTTGTGGCGTTTTTGATTTGGCGTTTTTTGGAAAGTGAAATAGGTCTTGCTATGCGTGCAATGGGAGCTAATCCACGGATGGCTACAGCTCAAGGAGTTCATACGTCGGCGTTAATTTATTTTGGTATGGGGCTTTCAAATGCCTGTGTTGCACTTGGTGGTTCTCTTTATATTCAAACTGCGATTGCAACGGATATTACCGGTGGAATTGGAACAATTGTTTTTGGGTTGGCAGCTGTGATTATTGGTGAAACTTTATTTCGTACGCGTAATATTTTTTGGATTATAGTCAGCTGTATTGTGGGGTCTGTGCTTTATCGTGTGGCGGTGCAATTTGCATTTGAAGCACATGGAATTGGTATTGATACGTCGACAGACCTTCAGTTGATTACTTCACTGTTGGTTATTTTAACCCTTATTGTGCCACGCTATTGGAGGAGGCGTAAACGTGATTGAGTTTTCTCATGTTGGGGTTACATTTAAACCACAAACACCTTTGGAAAAACAGGCTTTAATTGATATTAACCTTAAAATTGATCAGGGTAGTTTTGTTACGGTTATCGGTTCAAATGGCGCTGGTAAATCAACTTTGCTCAGTGTTTTAGCGGGTGCAACGCTTCCCTCAACAGGGAAAGTAGTTATCAATGGGCAAAATGTTTCTAGGCAATCAGTCAGTGAACGCGCTGGAAAGGTTGCTTGTGTTTTTCAAGATTCTTTGATAGGCAGTTGTGGTTCTTTAACAATTGAAGAAAATTTGGCTCTTGCTGCTCTTCGAGGAAGTCGTCGTGGTTTGCGTTCGGCTTTAAACCATGTGAAACGGCAATTTTTTCGACAAAAAATTGCTCAATTAGGCATTGGTCTTGAAGCATATATTCATAATCCCATGGACAGTTTATCAGGTGGGCAACGCCAAGCTGTTTGCCTTGTGATGGCAACATTAGCTCATGCGGATGTTTTATTGCTTGATGAACATACCTCAGCGCTTGATCCTGGAATGGCTGATTTTGTGATGCGGTTGACTGAAAAAATCGTTAAAGATAAAAAGTTAACGACTATTATGGTGACTCATTCTATGCGTCAGGCTCTTGATTATGGCGATCGCACCTTGATGTTGCATGGTGGAAAAGTGATTTTGGATGTCTGTCATGAAGAGCGTAAGGGCTTGGATGTCAATGATTTAATTGGCATGTTTCAGAAAGTTCGCGGGGAAGTTCTTGATGATGATGAACTGTTAATGGATTAATAATGTGGTTCAGAAAAAAGCACATGAAGTTGATCAGTTTTTAACGCGTTTTTCACGTGCTTTTCCTATTGTTCTCATTTATGGGCCAGATCGTGGTCTTGTTTGTGAGCGTGCACAATGTTTTGCAAAACTTACAAAGGTAGCAATAGAAGATCCATTTTCGACAATTCGTTTAGATGCTGCTGAAATTGATAAAGATCCTGCACGTTTGGAAAATGAAGCGCGTACGTTATCGCTTTTTGGGGGAGATCGTTTGATATGGATCGCTAATGCTGCTAACCAAAAAGGTTTTCTTTCTGCCTTAAAACTTTTAATTGAGAAGCCACCAGAAGCCTGTTTTATTCTCATTGAATCAGGGGATTTAAAAAAAGGAACAGGGTTGCGCAATGCTGTTGAAACGGCGTCAAAAGCAATGGCTTTGCCCTGTTTTGCAGATGATATGCGTTCTCTTGACGGTTTGATTGATGAGGTTTTAGGGCAGTTTAAGAAGACTCTTTCTTTGGATGCACGTAGATGGTTGCATGAAAGTTTAGGGGCGGATCGCCTTGTATCACGAAGTGAATTAGAAAAGCTTTGTCTTTACGCTGCAAATGTTCATATTACTCTTGAAGATGTGAAAGCTGTTGTAAGCGATGTCAGTGCTCTTTCTCAAGATGAAGTCATTGATGCTCTTTTATTGGGCGATATATCAGGCTTTGAAGTGCATTTTAACCGACATGCGGCATTGCATGGGGCGCTTTTTTTTATTTTGAGTACAGCACAAAGGCATTTTCAGCAATTACAGCTATTGCGTTATCAAGTAGAGGTTGAAGGAAAATCGCCTTTTACGGTGGTTTCTCAAGCACGGCCTCCCATTTTTTTTCAACGGAAAAAGACAGTTGAAAAAGCTTTAAAATATTGGAAGTTAGAACAGATTTCCTATGCAATGGAAAGAATTCAGAGTGCTGTTTTAGACAGTCGTAAAAATCCACTTTTGGGTGAAGCTATCATTCGTCAAGTTTTGTTAGGGCTTACAATTATTGCACGACGCCAGATAGTAGCTTAACAGTTTAGAAATATGATGATTTTTTATTTTTTTAATATGGCAAAGAGGTATTTTCAGCAATTAAAACTGTTGTGTTATCAAGTAGAGGTTAGTTGTGGTTTTGAGGATGCTCTTGAAGAGCTTGAAAGTTTTATAGAAATTTTTCTTCAGAAAAATTATTTATCTTCGAAAGGCAGTTTTTACACCGTTTTATTATCTTGTTGTGTCGTAAAACACTGTTGGTTCGTGATATAGAGCTCAGGTAAATTTTATGCATTCGGTGTTTTTGTGTGAGTATGTGGTGAATATTAGGCTGGTGTGTAGTGCCTTAATGGGGTAACACCCTTCAGGCAAAACAGAGCATCTCAAACAACAGAAGACACATTTATACGCTTTCTTAGCAATATTTCTCAATGCGCGTCATATCTATTTCGCGACGGCTTTTGTGAATGGTATAATGGTAAAGTGCTACGTGAAGAATATAAAATCCATAGAGCATCTCTATCTTTACGCTTAATAAAAGTGCAAGCCAGAGCAACATCATATATTTGTCTAGTCTCTAATTTGCTACAGTTTTTGGCATTAGAAAGCGTTTTGCATCATTTTTTTCTCACATGTCTTCTTGTGACGTGCAGACACGAGATTTTAATTGATAAGAGGATTTGTGATGGAAGAATTTTACCGTACTTGAAGTTATGATTCATAATTGAAAAACAATTATTATATTTATAAATCAATATATTATAGATTAATTTAATCACTTAAAATAGTGAATCAGTGGAACCTTTTAGACAAGAAAATGAATTGTTTGCAGATCGGTATGAATTAAGAATCTTCGTGGGATGAGGAGAAAATAAAAATAGATTATGATGAAAACGACAGTACCTATGGGGAGACTTTTATGTTTGATACAGAGATGATTATCTTAGCAATGAAGGTGTCTCATAAACAGAGCAAGCCATTGTTTATTATTAATAACTCATCATTTTTCATATTGAATCAATCAAAACGATGTTTTTTGCACGTCATAAGTGGGGGGCGTGTGGATAAAAACTGTGCAAGAAAGCACTAAAAATGCCTCTTATAAATGCTCTCAAATTCCAAGGGTTTTTGCAACATTTGGGGGTAGGGATATATAATGATAGTGTTTTATTAAGTGTGAAGATGGTCGTGCTTAATGGATTTATAGTTATAATATTTACGAACACTGTCGTGAGATAGGCTGGGGGGAGAGATGTCTTTTTAAAACAAACGCATGAATTTGTAATCCAAATCTATTCTGTTAAGGCGTTTTGTTTTACGTGAGGCGTGTGACTCCATTAAAGGGATGTTTGGTGTTTTGTTATCAAGCTTTTTCTTTATTGAGAGGGCGTGTTTTTCTCATATTTATTTAATTTACGGTATCAGGAATCGGGAGAGGAAAATGTTTTTAATGGTATTTTTTGTATGCGTTGTTTTACGGTGTTTTCAATATTCACAAAACTTGTGTTGATGTTGTAGGTAGAGGCGTAATACGTTCTTATATAGGTCTAATGTACAAATTAATGAACGTATCGGGATAATTGGGAAAGAGTTGGTGTCTGCTTACGCTTTTGATGTGTTTTTTGTGAGTAATTTAGTAAGATAAAGTAAACTGATGAGATTTTATGTAGAGTCGCTGTTATCTTAATTGAGAGTGCATTTAATTTTTGTTTCAGTGATGCGCTTTGATCAGTAACTAAGTGGGAGTTTTAGAGCGTGATGTTAGATTTCTCGTCATTTATTTTTTATGTGTTTTCTATGTAAAAGGATCTGTTGTCAGCTTGTGCAGGTGATGATTGGTAAACTGCGTTATTCTTTATTGCCATTTGCAAAGAATCTTTGAAGGTGAAAGATGCCCCATATTCAATTTGAAAAAATAGCACTCATTGGAATCGGTCTGATTGGATCTTCTTTAGCAAGAGTTATTAAAAAGAAAAATCTTGCGGCTCAGATTTCTATTGCAACGCGTCGTTCAGAAACTCTGAAAAGAGCGCGTGAATTGGAGCTTGGGGACTTTTATACGACAGATAATGCAAAAGCTGTTGAAGGAGCAGATTTGATTATTATTTCTGTTCCTGTTGGGGCTAGTGCAGAAGTAGCAAAAAACATTCGTGATCATTTAAAACCTAGAGCGATTGTGAGTGATGTTGGTTCTACGAAAGCGTTGGTTATTGCGGAAATGGCACCTTTGTTGCCAAAAACGGTTCATTTTATTCCAGGGCATCCAATTGCTGGAACAGAATATTCAGGACCGGATGCTGGTTTTGCTGATTTATTTATGAATCGTTGGTGTATTTTAACGCCTTTTGCTGAGAGTGATGCTACTGCTGTCGCACAATTAACAGCGTTTTGGGAAGCTTGTGGTGCGCGTGTCGAAAAGATGGATCCTAAACACCATGATCTTGTTTTGGCTATTGTTTCGCATTTGCCGCATTTGATTGCTTATAATACTGTCGGGACAGCGAGTGATTTAGAAAAAGTGACAAATTCAGAAGTCATTGCTTATTCCGCTTCCGGTTTTCGTGATTTCACGCGTTTAGCATCTTCTGATCCTGTTATGTGGCGTGATATTTGTTTGCATAATAAGGATGCTATTTTAGAAATGTTGAGCCGTTTTAGTGAGGGGCTTGCTTTTTTAGAGCAGGCAATTCGTTTAGGAGATGGTGAGACATTGTTTAACTTTTTTACACGTACGCGTGCTGTACGTCGCAATATTATTGATGCTGGACAGGAAATTGATGCTCCTGATTTTGGACGTCAGAGTGTTTCTAAAAAAGGGTGAGTAAAAGCAAGATTTTTTGTTGAATTTCATTGGTTTTTTCTAGAAATCGATAAGAAGTTTTTTCTCTATTCAGTCATAAATTACAATAAAAAAGAGTGGAGATTGCTTTTATACAGATAACCATGACTTCAAAAGGTTTTATGTGTGCAAGATTATCGTGCTTAGCTTTCTATAGGGCATGTGATGTACAGAAGAGGTTACGGATCTATAGAAGAGACAAAAAAATGAAGTCGCTGTAGAATTTCATATAGTGAGTTTGAGTTTTAGTATAAAGTCAGGCTTGACCGTATTGATTATTGCCCTTTATATTGCAAAATTGGGAAATGTTTGTTTGCAGAGTTTTGATGATTTTTATAAAGCTTGAAATAGACAGAGGAAGAGTTTTACCAGAAAGTATTGAGATTTGTTAAGAAATATCTTTTGGTATAGCTATCGTATCCTTGTTGATGCAGTAAGCCATTATTGGCGTGATAACGGGAGTGCTTTTGCAAGCCATGTCGCGCTCTCTGGGCTTTTAGCATTTTTCCCTTTTTTTATTTTTGGAACTTCTCTTGCCAGTTTTCTTGGTGCTTTTACATATACACCGCAAAAAATCAAAGCTTTGGTGCAGTTATTACCAGATGTCATTGCAGAGCCTTTATCTCAGGAAATTATCAATGTTTTAACCATACAGCGGGGAGGAGTGTTGACAGTTTCTGTCATTGGGGCGGCTTATTTTGCCTCTAATGGGATAGAAGCGTTACGTACAGCTTTAAATAGAGCTTATCGTGTTGTTGATCGGCGTAGCTTGTTGTTTTGTCGTTTTCAAAGTTTGTTTTTTGTGATTCTTGGAGCTATTGGTCTTATTGTGATCAGCGTTTTGTTGATTTTAACACCTCTGCTTATCAAGATTATGCAAAATCATTCTTTTTTCATTACAGAATATATCGGTTTCATTCGTCTATGGCGTTACATAATCGCAGCGGTTGTTCTCTTCGTAAGCCTTTTGATTGTTCATAAATGGCTACCAGCAGAGCGGCGGAAGTTTATAGATATTTTACCAGGAATTGTACTGACAATGTTTGTATGGTTTATGGCTTCAATTGCTTTTGCTCAATATTTAACAATGTTTGATTATATTTCTACCTATGCAGGGTTAGCATCTATTATGGTTGCTATTATTTTTCTTTACATATTGAGTGCTATTTTTATTTTGGGAGGAGAAATAAACGCGGCGATAATGTTTTATCGCAAGCATTTGCAACATTCAGATGAATGAAAGAACTTAACTATTGCGTGAAAGCCAAGGTATGAATATCCCAATAAAGCCTGCTATCACTTTGTTGATTGATGCGGATGCTTGTCCTGTAAAAGATGAAGTTTATCGTGTGATGAATCGTTATCAGCTTAAGACATTTGTTGTGGCAAATCGTTTTTTGTCCCTTCCAGATGAAGCACTCATTGAAAGAGTGGTCGTTGCTGGTGAATTCAATTGTGCTGATGATTGGATCGTAGAACATGTGCATGAGGCAAGTATTGTTATTACCAGTGATATTCCTTTAGCAGCACGGGTTGTGCAAGCTGGGGGTTTTTGTCTTTCGCCAACGGGGCGTATTTTTGATGTAAATTCAATTGGTCAAGCTTTGGCGATGCGCAATTTGATGGAAGATTTGCGGGGACAGGGCAGTATAACAGGTGGTCCCCGCTCTTTTTGTCGTAAAGACCGTTCTGCTTTTTTATCAGCATTGGATCTCGTTATACAACGTTTAAAACGGTGCGGTTATTAGGTTATAGAGCTTCTTTTATAATAGCTTTTATAAGTGCTTTGGCATCGTCATTGGCCCATGGAGCTGCACCATTGAAGGAAGCAATGAGATATCCCCCTTTATCGATGAGAAATGTAATGGGGAGTCCTAAAGCAAGCCCCTGTTTTCTAACATTGTTGAAAATATCCATTGTTTCATCGCGATAGTAAAGCAAATTATCCGCATGAATATTCTGTAAAAATTGCTGAATTTTTTCAGGAGAAGCAGTTTTATCGATATTAATAGCTATGACATCAAAGTTTTCTCCACCTAATTCATGTTTTAATTGCGCAAGTTCTGGCATTTCTGTGCGGCAAGGTGCACACCAACTAGCCCATAGATTGACCAGCATCGGTTTTCCAGTAAATTCGCTGAGTGTGTGCTCTTTTCCTTGAATATCCTTGAAAGAGAGTTTCTTCATATCTGAGGGCGTATCAGCAAATCGTATGTGGCTAAAAAAGCCTTTTGCTGCTTTTCGGATCGCCATCGTTTTTTCTGCTCGTGTTTTGTCAATGTTTATTTTTTGTGCTTTTGCTGCTGAAATGAAATTGAAAAGGAAAAACTCTCTTTTGTTATCGTAGTTTATGGTTGCGTATAAACTCAATGCAATGATAAAGAATGCAAGGAAGAATTGCCTTTTTTTATTGTTTTTTTCGCTGATGAAAATTTGAGAAATCATAATTTTGTCCTTTGTATGGGTGTTATCAGAATATGACAGACGAGAAGTTAAAGAACCAAATGTGGGGTGGGCGGTTTGCGGCAGGTCCTTCTGCAATTATGGAAGAAATTAATGCCTCAATTGATTTTGATCAAAAACTTTATCGACAAGATATTGAAGGTTCCCTTTCTCATGCGGCTATGTTAGCGCAAACGAAAATCATTTCACAATCAGATTATAAAAAAATTGTTCATGGTTTGAAACTTATTCGCCAAGAAATTGAAGACGGTAAATTTGTTTTTTCACGAAAGCTTGAAGATATTCATATGAATATTGAAGCGCGGTTGAGCGAATTGATTGGTCCTGTCGCAGGGCGTTTGCATACGGCGCGTTCACGCAATGATCAAGTTGCTGTTGATTTTCGCTTGTGGGTGCGTGAAGCAACGCAAAAGATAGCACAAGCTTTAAAAGGATTGATAGAGCAATTACTTATTCGAGCAGAACAACATGTTGATACCTTTATGCCAGGCTTTACGCATTTACAATTGGCTCAACCGTTAACATTTGGCCATTATATGATGGCTTATGTTGAAATGTTTGGTCGAGATTTATCGCGGATGCGTGATGCCATTGAGCGCATGAATGAATCGCCTTTAGGGGCGGCTGCTTTAGCGGGGACAGGCTTTCCAATTGACCGTTTTATGACAGCAAAAGCGCTAGGCTTTCGAGAACCTACACGCAATTCGATTGATAGTGTTTCGGATCGTGATTTTGCATTGGAATTTTTAAGCGCTGGCGCTCTTTGTGCAACACATCTTTCACGTTTAGCAGAAGAAATAATTCTTTGGTCAAGTGAACAGTTTTATTTTATTCGTTTATCAGATGCTTTTTCAACGGGTTCCTCTATTATGCCGCAAAAGAGAAATCCTGATGCTGCCGAACTTGTGCGGGCTAAAGTAGGACGGTTGAATGGCGCATTGATGGGGCTGTTAACGGTGATGAAAGGGTTACCCCTTGCTTATTCAAAGGATATGCAAGAAGATAAAGAATATGTGTTTGATGGGGCTTTGAGTTTGGAATTATCACTAGCAGCAATGACAGGGATGATTGCTGATTTGAAAGTTAATAAAGAAGCTATGAAACAAGTCGCTGATTCTGGCTATGCAACAGCTACAGATTTTGCTGATTGGCTTGTACGCGAATCAGGGATTCCTTTTCGCGAAGCACATCATATCACAGGGTGTGCTGTGGCATTGGCAGAAAAAAAACAGTGTCGCCTTCAGGATTTATCATTAGATGAACTTCAAGCAATTTGTCCTAATATCAATGCGACACTTTTTGATGTTTTGACCGTTGAAAAATCTGTTGAAAGTCGCAAAAGCTTTGGGGGAACAGCACCTTCAGAGGTTCTTCGGCAAATTGCGTATTGGAAAAAGCGTCTTGTGAGCGCTTGAGTGATTGTATTTTAAAGGTAAAAAAGAGATCGAGATGAGGAAAGAGGACAGATGAAAATTATATTAAAGGGGTTGATGATTGTCCTTTTAGGAGGCGTTTGTGTCACTGGGTGTGGGCGTAAAGGGTCATTGGAAATGCCTCTTACAAGTGTGGAAAAGTCTGTGCAAGGAACATCTGTTACTCAAAGTGAAGATGATAAACCTTTTATTCTTGATCGTTTGATAAAGTAGGAGGAAAGTGTGGATTTTTTCTCTTACCATCAGGGTATGCTTCATGCTGAGGGTTGTTCACTTGCTGTTCTTGCGCAGGAGGTGGGGACTCCTTTTTATTGTTATTCCGCGAATGCATTGGTTACACGTTTTAAAGACTATAAAAAGGCATTTCAAGGGATTCCTAGTCTGCTTGCTTATGCGGTTAAAGCCAATTCTAATCAAGCAGTTTTACGGCTTTTAGCGAACAATGGAGCGGGAGCTGATGTGGTCTCAGAAGGGGAATTACGGCGCGCCCTTGCTGTTGGTATTCCGGCACATCGTATTGTTTATTCTGGTGTTGGTAAAACCATGAGAGAGATAGATTTTGCTCTTGCTCAGGATATTTATTGTTTTAACGTTGAATCAGAGCCGGAACTTGAACAGTTATCTCAACGTGCTGTTGCGCTTTCAAAGATAGCACGTGTTTCATTGCGCATTAATCCAGATGTTGATGCAAAGACTCATAAGAAAATTACAACAGGAAAATCTGAAAATAAATTTGGTATTCCATTGTTGTTGGCAAGAGAGGCTTATAAAAAAGCGGACTCTTTACCTGGATTGCAGGTTTGCGGTATTGATATGCATATTGGCAGTCAGATTTGTGACTTAAAGCCATTTGAAGAGGCATTCTTTCTTATTGCAGATTGTGTGCGTCAATTGTGGAGTGATGGCTATGCAATAACGCATATAGATATCGGTGGTGGGCTTGGTATTGCCTATGGTTGTGAACAACATACTGTACCTTCTCCTTTTGATTATGCTGCGCTGGTAAAGAAATATATTGCTCCTTTGGGGATTAATATTGTTGTGGAGCCGGGGCGGAGTATTGTGGGGCAAGCTGGTGTACTGATGACATCTGTTCTCTATTTAAAAAAGGGACAAGGGAGGAATTTTGTTATTGTAGATGCGGCGATGAATGATCTGATGCGTCCAACGCTTTATGATGCTTGGCAGAATGTCGTCCTTGTGAAAAAAGTAGCAAAAGACGCTCCTTTTATTCGTGCAGATATTGTTGGTTCTGTTTGTGAGACTGGCGATTATTTAGCATTAGATCGTTACTTGCCGATTTTGGCACCTGGTGATCTTTTAGCAATTACGCAAGCTGGAGCTTATGGTGCTGTGATGGCGAGTACTTATAATAGCCGACTTTTGGTCCCAGAAGTTCTCGTTCAAGATACGTGTTATGCGGTTATTCGTCCACGTCTTGATTATGCTCAATTGATGGGATGTGATCATATTCCTGATTGGGTTGAGCATTCTTAAGTGTTTTTGGTCTTATTTTTACTAAACTTTGATGAAACTTCTAGAAATTGTCTTGTATGGGGTTTATGATCTTAATGCACCACGATAAAAGGGGATAAATGCTTGTTTATGAAAAATAAAAACATCAAAGGCTTTGCAATGAAGCTTTTGGGTGTGCGCATTTTGATGTGGGTAATCCTTTCATTTGAACGGATGTGGGTACGGTTGTTGCCATTTTTCCTCGTTGTTAGTCTCTTTTGTTCGTTTAGCTGGTTGGGACTTTTTGGTATTTTGGGCTATTGGTCACATTTGCTCTTACTTGGGGTTATACTTGTTTGTGCTGGGGCGAGTTTATTTTTTCTTATTCGTTTTCGTTTTCCCACAATAAGGGAAGTGAATTGCCGTCTTGAACGCGTCAATGATCTTAGACACCAGCCTTTGAATACTCAGACAGATCGTTTATGTTCTGAAAATGATGAAGATTTTAGTGCTGTTATTTGGCGTGAACATAAACGTCGAATGGCAAAACAATTATACCATTTAAAAACAGGATTTATCTCTCTTAATAGTGCGAATTATGATCCTTTGGCTTTGAGGGCTTTGTGTGTTCTTCTTTTTGTGTGCTCTTTTAGTTTTTCTTTTGGTTCACAAGGGGGGCGTTTGGCCGATGCCTTTGATTTTCGTCCTGTTGTTGATGAAAAATTCATGCGGATTGATGCTTGGGTAACACCACCTGCTTATACCGGTGTGGCACCGATTTATTTGACAAAAGATGAGAAAACACAACTAGAAATCCCTGAAGGGAGTAATGTTGTTGTGCGTGTTGTCAATGGGGCTGGCGTTACAGTAAAAGCAAAGTCTGTAGAAGATGGGAGGGAAGTTTCGTTTTCAGAGAAAACGGAACAAACAGCTTTGAATGATCCAATCGCTCATTTTGAAACACATTTAAAGCATTCAATGAATTTATTTGTATCATCACGTCGTAAAAAACAGCAGTGGCATTTGCAGATGATCAAGGACACGCTTCCGACAATTCATTGGCTGGAAAAACCAGGGCGGATTTTAACGGGATCGTTAGAGTTACGATATGTGGTGGATGATGATTATGGTGTGACAAAGGCTTTTGTTGAAATAGAGCATTTTCTTTCTCAGAACAAAAGTGCTTCTTCTCTTTATAATGCTCCGGAAATAGAGCTTCTTCTTCCGCGTGGTGGAAAGGGGAAAATGCGGATGGTGCAAGATATATCAGCGCATCCATGGGCAGGTTCGCAAGTCAAAATTACTTTGGTGGCAGAAGATGGTGCCGGGCAGAAAGGGCGTAGCAAAACTTTTGTTATGACATTACCGCAACACGTTTTTTCAAATCCTGTTGCGCGTGCGGTGAGTGAATTGCGTCGTTTATTAGCGCTTGACGCTTCTGCGAGAGAGCGTGTATTGGATATGCTTTCTGCTTTGCTTGTGCGTCCAGAAAAAGGTTTGCAAAATTTGAAGCATTTTCTTGTTCTACAAAGTGCGTGGACAAGACTTTCTTTAGCGCAAACAGAAGAGGATTTGCGTGGTGTGGTGGATTATTTATGGCAAATTGCTTTGGGTATTGAAGATAATCAGCTTGAATCCGTGCAAAAAAATTTAAAACAAGCACAAGCTGCTTTACGTGATGCATTGCGTTACGGTGCTTCAGCGGCAGAAATTGAACGGCTTATGTCAGATTTACGTCAAGCTATGGATGAGTATATTCGTGCTTTGGCTGAAAAAGCACCAGATAGTCAAGTTTCTAAAAATTCTAAAAGCTCAAAAAGCCCCAATCTTTCTGAAGCTACATTACAAGAAAAGCTAAATTTAATTGAGGAAATGGCTAAAACGGGCTCTTCTTTAGCAGCTGAACAACTCTTAGCGGAAGTTGAACAAACGCTTGATCATTTGCATGTGCAAAAAGGCAATCAAAATGAGGGAGAAAAAAGCCAATCTGCACAAATGAAAGAAAAGATGGACCAGCTTGGAGATTTAATGCGTCGTCAACAAGAAATTCTCAATGAAACATATCAGTTAGAGATGGAACAAAAACGCGGAGAAAATGTGCCGGAAACACAGAAAAAATCTTTAAAAAAACGTCAAGCTGAATTGCAGTCTGAATTATCAACATTAGAAAAAGAATTATCAGAACAAGGATTTGAAACAGGGGGTGCATTGAAAAGAGCAGAAGAAAAAATGAATTCTGCGGAAAATGCTCTTGATAATGGAAATCATCAGGTATCTATACAAAATCAGTCTGATGCTTTGGAATCTTTGAGGCAAGGTGCACAGAATGTTTTGAAAAAAATGCGCAAAACACTCAAAGAAACGGGAAATGATCAAAATGCTGATTCTGGTCCTAAAGATCCGTTAGGACGTCCACTTTCTTCAAAAACAGATGAAGAACAAGAAGGTGAGGCACTACTGCAAGAAAGTGATCAAATGCGTACGCGGCAGATTTTGGATGAAATTCGCAAACGTCTTGGTAAAGAGCATATTCCAGAAGAAGAAAAAAACTATCTTGAAAGATTGCTTCATTTTAATTAACCAGTGTTGGCTTTTTTCTTAATTGATGTCAGAAACAGTGTACGAAGAACCTCTAAGGGGCTCATCTTCAAGAAAATGATTAAAGCGCTTGTGACGCAATAATCATCTTGCTGTACTGATTTTTTGATCATTTAAGTTTAAAATATGAAATATTGAAATGTTCGCTATTGCGGAAAGAGAGCAGAAGTCCATATAAGTTGGGTATATGAAAATCTGTAATGTTTGAAATTTGTTTCTACATGGTATGTTGAGTTGGATATCGTTACGCTGAAAGATTTTTATGCTTCTGCACTTGGGCTGCGTGTACAAAAGACGCTGTGTGACCAATTGAATTTATGGTGGCCTGATCTTACGGATAAACGAATTATGGGGTTGGGTTATGCGCTTCCTTATCTTTCTACATTGCGTGAGCGTGCCCAACAATGTTTTGCTTTTATGCCAGCTTCCCAGGGTGCTTCACCCTGGCCTTGTGCTGAACAGGTTGCTACAGCGCTTGTTTTTGAAGAAGATTTGCCGCTTCCTGATGCGTCAGTTGATTGTATTTTATTAGTACATGCATTAGAATACACAGAAAATTCATTTGAAACGTTGAATGAAATATGGCGTGTTTTAGCACCCAATGGCCACTTGATCGTTATTGTACCTAATCGCTCTGGCTTTTGGGCGCGCAATATTACTACGCCCTTTGGTTATGGCGAGCCTTATAGTCGGCAACAAATTACTCGTTTGTTCGAAAAAACAAATTTTGTTTCTGGGCCAATACAAGAAATTGTACATTATATGCCCTCTACGGGTTATGTTTCGCGGTTGTTCTCATTTTTTTATGAGCCATTTGCACGCTATCTTTTGCCTTATTTTGGGGGACTCTTAATGTGTCAGGCACAAAAACGTGTTTATCAGGGTTTGCTGGTACAGCGTCGTCAATCGCGACGTGTTTTTATTCCTGCTTTATCTCCACAAGTGAGAAATATTTTAATTTATAAAGATAATTAATCATTTTGCCATTGGCATAAGAACCGCAAATATAGAAGGATTTTCTTATTTCAATTTTTGCACATTATATGTGAAGGTTTTTTTCATCTCGTTTTTGTTTTTATTTAAGATACTAAAATTATTTTTGAAACAGTAAATCTCGAATTAAAGATTTAAACGATAACCATTTTGATCTGTCATGAGAATTTGTGCATTGGAGGGATTTTTTTCGATTTTTTGTCGCAAACGATAGATATGGGTTTCTAAAGTATGGGTGACAATATTTTCATTATAACCCCAAACTTGTTCTAACAATGTTTCACGGCTGACAATTTTATCATTGGCATAATAGAGACATTTAAGAATTGCTGCTTCTTTTTCTGTGAGACAGATTTTATTGTTGCATTGATCAAGAAGAAGTTTTTGTCTTAGTTTAAAAGTATAGGGGCCAATATGAAAGGTTGCGTCTTCATTTTGTTCATATTGGCGCAACTGTGCTCGAATTCTCGCTAATAACACCGCAAAGCGAAAGGGTTTTGTTACATAATCATTGGCGCCTGTTTCAAGATCTAAAATATTATCGCAGTCTGTATCATAATTTGTTATCATGATAATGGGGGCGCGAAATCCTTGGGTGCGTAATTGTTTCACGGCTTTGCAACCATCAAGATCAGGAAGTTCAAGTCCCAAAATAGCAAGATCAATATTTTCTTCTTGGATTATTTTCATTCCCTCTTCTGCTGTTTTTGCTTGGAAAATTTCAAACTCTTGATGCATTTGCAATTGTTCTACTAAAACGGGGCGTAGATCGTCGTCTTCAACAATTAAAAGAGTATAGTGGTTCATGTTTTTCCTTATAGGCATGTTAATGCACTGATTAGTAAAGAGTAGTTTCGTGAAAAATGAGATTTCATGCAAGAAAAATTAAAAGAGGAAAATTAAAAAAGCGCGTTTCTAAAAAATACACTTTATATAATTTCTATGGTTGCTTGCTGAAAAGAAGGTATTTCCGTCTGCAGAGTGTTTTACGTATTGGTTGGAAGCGTTTTTTATGCTTTAGAACGTGTTTTAGCCATTGAGTGTTATCATCTTTACGCTTATGGAGAAACAAAGTCGGCACTATCATACACTTTGCCAGCTCGTGGGTGTTGCGGACAGTTTTTGGCATTTTAGACTCTTCATAAGAGGAATTTTTAGTCCTTTCTTTCACGTTTTTTATCTATACGGGACTTTTCCCGCTTGTAATGTGCAAGAAAATAGCTTTTGATTGATTCAATATAAACAGGTTTGGAATGAGAGAATCCTGCGGTATGAGGGGCTTTCATCCACATGCAAAACAATGAACACTCAATATGATGCGTTTTTAAGCGTATTTTAAGCATGAGGAGAACTGTGCAACACCTAACACATATCCACTGTTTAGGAGAATTTCACGGTCATTTTTATTGTTTTTTATCCACGTTCAGTTTTGTTTTTTCGTTGCATTTGTGTGCGAGGGGGTTTTGTGTGTGATGTTCGTGGTGTTGCTTATTATAATCGTTGAGTAAGCTTTTCCTTTAGCAATGCTGAAAAGATGCATCATAAAGAGATTTTTTGTGCAACGCTATGAAGCATCTTTTTATATGAGTTAATGAATAAAAATTATTGTTTTAAGATACAAGCATTTCCCTCTTAAGGTTGCCCATCAAACAAACTTCTTTCCATTCATCTTCTGTCACGGGTTGTACTGATAAGCGGCTGGCTTTAACCAGTACCATATTTGCTAGTTTGGGATTGGCTTTAATTTGTTTTAATGAAACAGGTGTTGGCATGTCACAAAGTGCACGGATATCCACACATTCCCAGCGTGGATCAGAGCTTGTAGAATCAGGGTGTGCTTCAGCACATATTTCTACAATGCCTACAATTTCTAAACCTTTATTTGAGTGATAAAAAAAACCTTTATCGCCATATTTCATGGCGCGCATATTATTACGGGCTTGATAATTGCGTACACCATCCCATTGTTCGCCATCAGCTCCTTTTTTCTTTTGCATCTCCCATGACCATTTATGGGGTTCAGATTTAAAAAGCCAATAAGCCATGAGTTCTCCTTTTTCATAGACTGTTATGCATTCATCATGTGCATTTTTGTAACACCATCAACGATGATTTTTAAAATGAGGTAAAGAATGGGCATTATCTGTTTTTTCTTGTTTCAAAATAACGTGTAGCAGAGAAACGCGATCCATTGATATTTCATGTTGTATAAAGGTATTTTGCTCTTTGCTTATCTTTTCAGCTATGGTTTGAAATGCGGTCACTATAAGAGTTTTTTGGAGAAAATTAAGAAAATTGATTCTAAAAAGCTTTAAGATTACAACGGCAATGAAACGAATAGATGATCAAAGATGATGAGATCAAAGAATGGCTTTCATATCTATGCTTCGTGGGAGGGAGTAGATCTTATTATGCCGTAAAATACCGCTATTTGAAGTCTAATGATATAAGGCAGTTTTTTGAAACATGAAATTTTTTAGAATGTGTGGTGAATATTTAGGTTTTCGTGTCAAGCTTTGGGTTAAGTGAATTGTGTGAGTGGGAAGCAGGTGGATTCCGGTCGATAGGGAATTCGGACTATCTACAGACTGGATTGAGTAGAAATCTTCGTTCTTTAAGATGTGTGTGGGGGACGTCAGTTTTATTATGCTTTTGTTCCACGGCGTCCCATCCCGATCAAGGGCATGGCTTTTTCATCTAATGGCCAGCGTGAGCGGGGTGCAATCTCAAGAGAGCTTGTTTCTCCTCGTGCGAGTTTTTGTGCACCGGCAAAAGCAATCATTGCAGCATTATCGGTACACAAGGAAAGAGGAGGAGCTATAAATTCAAAACCATGTTGATGGGCAAGTTCTTGCAATGTAGAGCGAATGGCTTGGTTTGCGGCAACACCGCCTGCGACAACTAAAGCAGGAGAACGCCTTTCTTGATCATGACAGAGAGGATATTGGTGGGTAAAGTGTTGTAGGGCTAGGTGAATACGATCATGTAGCGTATCGGTCACGGCGGCTTGAAAACTTGCGGCAATGTCAGCAATATCATTTTCCGTAAGAGGAGCTATGGCTGTTGCGGCTTGTCGAACAGCAGTTTTGAGTCCTGAAAAAGAAAAATCTAACCGTTTTTCACCTTTTAAAGGGCGTGGAAGGGGGATGCGATTTTTATCACCAAATAAAGCTGCTTTTTCAAGCGCTGGTCCACCAGGATAAGGAAGACCTAAAAGTTTTGCAGTTTTATCAAAGGCTTCTCCTAATGCATCATCAATGGTGGTTCCTAAACGTTGGTAGTTGCCTACTCCATGAACAATGATTGTTTGTGTATGACCTCCTGAAACTAAAAGTAATAAATAAGGAAAGCTGACGTTGTGCGTTAACACAGCTGTTAAAGCATGTCCCTCTAAGTGATTTACCGCAATAAATGGTTTGCCAGTGGCAAGAGAGAGTGCTTTTGCGCTCATAACGCCTACCAACAATCCTCCTATCAAACCTGGTCCACTGGTGGCTGCAATGCCATCAATATTTTTTAACTTTGTGTTAGCTTCTGTTAGTGCTTGCAGAATTAAATGATCAAGAACTTCAATATGGGCACGAGCAGCAATTTCAGGAACAACACCGCCGTAAGGTGCATGGTGATCAATTTGGCTCCAAACAACATTGGAAAGAATTCGGCTGTTTGATTCATTGTTATATTCAACGACAGCCGCTGCCGTTTCATCACAACTTGTTTCTATTCCCAGCAGACGCATTTTAAACAAAACCTTATATTGAAGCTTCTTTCTTGTGTGCGTATCATGAACAGAAAAAGATGCAAAGTGTTTCTCTTAGAATTGATTTTTCTATGAAAAAATATGTGTTTTGGCATTTTCTTTGAATTTCATGATATTGTTTATTAAAAAGTAAAGCTGTATTTTTGAGTATAAAACGCAAATGTGTTTTTTAAAACTTGTCTATTAAATTCTATAATTGTAAATATTATTGAGAAAAATGAGATTTGGAAAATTTCTATAAAGTTATACTCTTTATAAAAAGAATGTAAAGCAAATGAAGATATTTGAGAAAAGCTTCATTTTTAAAACTTTTTTCATTTTATTATTTTATCATTAAAAAAATTGTGCACAAAAAGTGACAGAGATGGTCGATTCTTCAAAACCAAAAGTTAAACCACATTATGCTGGTACACGCCGTAAGAAACCAGTTATTGAACATGAAGCTGTTCCCCATGATTCAGAGGAAAAAATCCACAATTCTGTAGAGTCTCATGCGCGAGAAAAACAGAATATGCAAGGTCAGGATAAAAGTAGCTCTAGTACAACTTGGCTTTTCTTGTCCCTTTCTGGGATTTTGGGGGGATTCGTTGCTTTGGGAATTTTTATAGGGCTTCAATGGGCCGGTTTTTTTTCTTCTCCTTTTGTGGCAAATTCTGCTGGAGGGGTAAAAGCTTTACAGATTGCTGAATCCGCAAAAAGTCAGGGTGAAGACACAAAGGAACAATTGAGGCGGGTCTTTCAAGAAATCAATGCGTTAAAAACGGAGTTTTCTTCTTTTTCATCACAGCAGTTTAAAACAACGAAAAACGATGAACTATCGAAAGAAGAAAGCAAAAAAGCTTTTGCGATTTTAGAGGAAAAAGTAAAAGCTCTTGAAGAAACTGTACAAACTTTTGTTAGAGAGTCGAAAGAGATAGAGACGGCTTTGTCTGTTGGGCAGAGCAATGCAAATGATCTTGCTGCGTTAAAACAACAGTTAAAAGCTATACAGGAAGAAACTGCTGTTAAAAATAGTGAGAAAAGAGAAATAGATACCGCACTCTTTACAGCAATTAGTTCATTAAAAAATGCTATAGAGCGTGGTGGATCTTATAATAATGAATTAAAGCTGTTACAGCAATTATCGCCTTCAATTGATGGACTTGATGTGTTGCAAAAAACAGCTACTGTGGGTCTTCCAAGTTCAGCACAACTTTCTGTTGATTTTTCTCATGTTGCCGATGCAATTGTTGGTACGCAAAATATTGTTGCGTCAGATGCTGGTTTTTTTGACCGAATTTTAGCGTGGATAAAAGGGCTTATTGTTTCGCGACCGATTGGCAATGTTGAAGGGACGACGCTGGGGGCTATTGCGGCACGCATGGAAGTTGCTATTCAAGCTGGTGATTACGAAAAGGCTTTGAGCGAATGGCAATCATTGCCACAAAGTGCAAAAGATGTTTCAATGGATTTTGTTAAGCAGCTTGAAAGACATATTGCTATTCAACAGTTGTTGCAGCAATTGTTATTGTCTGTGCAACAAGGATCTTTTAAGGCAACAAAGATGTAAATAGGCCCAAGATGATACGTGTTTTTATTTATACTTTTGTTGTTTGTATCCTCGGTTTAGCTTTCGCGTGGGTTGCTAATCACAATGGTATTTTTGTTCTTACATTTTTGCATTTCAGATTTTCTGCTTCATTGCTTACAGTGTTAAGTGTGCTTATTTTGCTTTTTGTAACGCTGGTGCTTTTATGGTGGTTATTGTCTTTCTTTTTTTCCTTACCGAGTGCTCTTTCCAATTATTTGTATAAACGCCATCAAAAGCGCGGTTATGAAGCTCTTTCAAAGGGGATTCTTGCAACTTTTGCTGGTGATAGTATGGTTGCGCAAAAAATGGAAGCACAGGTTGCTAAATATCTTGTAGGAAAACAAGAGCCATTGGTAAAACTCTTACAAGCGCAAACCTTATCTTTACAAAATAATTCTGTTCGCGCCATCGGTCTTTATGAGGAGATGAGAAAGGAAGATCCGACAAAATTGGTTGGACTTTATGGTTTGTTTCGTGAAGCGATGAAGAGTAAAGCTTATGAGGCAGCACAACAATATGCCGAAGAGGCGCTGACTTTATCGCCAGCACTTTTATGGGCGCATCAGGCGGTGCTTGATCGGTTAAGTACTGAGGGTAAATGGGATAAGGCACTTACTATTTTTGAAAGAGCGCAAAAAGCTCTCCCGCGTTCGGTTCGCTCGACTCCAGAGCGGCAGCATATACAGGTTTTACTATTAAGTGGGCAGGCACTTTCTTTGTTTGATACACATCCTGTACAAGCACGTGAAGCCATTTTGAAAGCCCATAAATTGGCGCCTGATTTTGTTCCAATTATAGTTATTGCTGCTGATATTCTTTATAAGTTAAATGAAACGCGTAAAGCGGATAAAATGATTATAGCGGCTTGGCAAAAGGATCCTCATCCTGATTTGGCGTTCCTTTATCTCGAAAGAGAAGAAGGAGCCATTGGGCGATTGAAAAGGGCTAAGACGCTTGCTTCTTATAATAAAGATGCATTTGAATCGGCTTTCCTTATTGCTAAAGCAGCTTTAGATGCTGGTGAAACAGCATTAGCGAGAGAGCAGGCAAAAAAAGCATTACAGTATCATCCACGGGAAAGTGTTTATTTATTGTTGGCAGATATTGAAGAGGCACAGGGAAACAATCAAGGTGCTGTGCGTCAATGGCTTTCTTTAGCACTTCGTGCTGAACGTGATCCAGTATGGATGTGTGATGGGTCAATTTTTTCTTCTTGGTCAGCGGTTTCTCCAATCAGTGGACGTTTGGGCGGTTTTGAATGGAAGGCGCCTCCCTGTATGCCTTCTCTCACATTAGAGGCGGACAATATTGTGCCGAAAAAGCAAGACAAAGAGTATGTTACGGGAAAAAGTGATGGTGTTGAAGATAAGAAGCTTGAAAAATTAACACCTATAGACGATTCTCTTTTGCATAATGTGCAGGTGGAGAAACAAGATATAAAAGAACAAGATGTAAAAATGTTCAGTCAAACTCACTTAAATGTTGATGATCCAGGGGTGAAAACAGAAGAAGAAACATCTTTATCGAGGAAAAAATTTCGTTTATTTTAAATTGAGTCAATATGATATATGAGTGTTTTCTCAGAAGAAACAATGAACCTAGAAGAAAAAAACATCGTTAATCTTGTCCAATAAAATTATTCTCTTATGCTTTAAAAATGAAGTTTTGCTTAGTTGCAGAGGTGATTGATTAAAAAATGTTTTTAAATCAGAGATGTCTTGATAAAAAACAAAAAAATAAGAAACCAAGGATTGCTGTTGTTATTCATCGGCAGTCTACCTATACTGGTCGTTTAGGAAAATTTTTACAACAAAATGGTTTTGTTCTTGATATTTATCGTCCTATTTTTGGACAAAAACTCCCTGATACATTAGAGCATTATGCCGGTGTTGTTATTTTAGGGGGGCCGATGAGTGTGAATGACAGCGAAGCCTATATTGGTGAGGAAATTGATTGGATTTCGTTATCACTAAAGGAAAATAAGCCTTTTTTGGGTATTTGTCTTGGAGCACAAATGTTAGCGCGAAATCTAGGGGGGCGCGTTGGTACAAGAAGTGATGGGACTGTTGAAGTCGGCTGGTATCCACTAGAAGCAACCCCTCAAGGGAAGGAATTGATGAATTGGCCAGAAATGGTCTATCATTTTCATGATGAAGGTATTTATGATTTACCGAAAGAGGCAATGCTTTTGGCAACAGGGCATACATATCCTACACAAGCTTTTCGTTATGGAAACAATGCATGGGGTTTGCAATTTCATGCTGAGTTTACACGTGCTATGATGCGGCGGTTAGTCGTGCGTTCGGCACATAAATTGACTGAAAAAGGTGCTCAACCTGCTTGTGCACATTTGAAAGGTCGTTTAATTTATGATAAAGCTTTAAGCCAATGGTTTGAAGGTGCATTACGACAGATTTTTTGTGTACCGACCGCATTTGTGTGAGTGTTAGAAACACTATTCATTATCGTTCTTGTTGTGCTGTAAAACAGTATCGTTTAAGGCAGAGATAGAAAACTCATGTAAAACTTTACACATGAGGTATTTTTTGTTAGAAAGTGTAATGGATTTTCTTAAAAAGATCTTGGTGGGTGGACTTATGAGATACTGTACTTTAGAACGATGTATAGGAACTCCTTGAAGTGATCAGTAGATAAAATCCGGTCTATTAAAAAGTTGGATTGTTTATAAACTGACCGTGGTTAAGAATCTTTGTCCTTTTTAGGGTGGGGAGGAAGTTAAGAGATAAAGAAAGTTTTAATGTTGTCTAAATCCTTTCAAATATCGTCATCACAAAAGAGATTTTCTTTGAGCTATTTAATTTGTGGGCTAGTTTGTCTTGCTCTGATATTTATTTATAGCGCGCTCTGGTTTTTTTTTCACGTAAAATAGAAAACCAAGTTTCTGGTATATTTGCAAAAGCATCTTCCTATAATATGGCGGCGGTATGTGAGAATGTGCGCAAGGATGGTTATCCTTTACGTATCGGTGTTGTTTGCGATAATTTTCAATTTTCTTGGCCTTTACATGGGGTTTCTGTATCGACGGGGCGTTTGACAGCTGGTGCACCAATTTATGCACCTCATTTGGTCGAGTTTAATGTTCATTCTCCTGCATCAATTGTTTTTTCCGGACAAACTTCCATAGTATCGCATTGGCGCAATTTGGTTATTGAAACAGAACCTTATTGGAAAACGGGTAAAACATTGAAGTTTATAGCTGAAGGGCTTGAAATTTCACCTCTTTCCTCTTCCCTTGAAGATCAAAAGCCTCAAGAAGCATTAGGAGCACAAACAACAGATAAAAAAACGACACAAGAAAATGTAAAAGATCAGGCATCTTTGCAAAATACGCATGACGTGATTACTCAGCCGTTAGAGACAAAAGATACGCCTCAAAAAATAACGGCAGAATTTTTGCGCTTTGATTTGAAACATGAAAAGAATGATTTATTGGGAAATATAACTTTTGACGGTTTTGATGTTTCTCTAGTTTTTACATCTTCTTTTGTTGATGTCCCAAAAATTGATGGCAACTTGAAAGTGATTTTAAATGACATCTCTTTTTTGTCTGAAGATGAAGGAAAAAATTGGCAACAGCGACTGTATGGAAAAAGTGGGCTTTTAAAGCAAGGTGAATTGACTTTTCATACAGGTGGTGGGTTACGTATTAGTGGACCTTTTTCTTTTGATGAAGAAGGATATTTGACAGCAGAATTCGAACTTGTCCATATTCAGCCCATGAAGCTTCTTAACACTTTGCAGCGCTTATTTCCCGCGCAGGACAATAATCTTCAAGCGTTATTTTTTATTTTGGGTGCACTGCCTAAAAATGCCGATGGCGCTCCCGTTCTTCCCTTGCTCATTAACAATGGGTGGGTAAAATTAGGTTTTTTAAAACTTGGTCGTCTCGCTCCACTTTAGGTTTTGTACCCAAGCCTTTTTTCATTTTTACCACCAAATTTCGATTTTTTCTGATTTTCACACTTTTTTGCAATTTTAGAGTGTCAAAATCTATTTTAACAAAATGCGTATTTAATGGTAAAAAATAGCTGTAAAAATAAAAAATTACCACTTACTCCTAACTAATCCCACCTCTTTTCACTTAGTACAAAATCTTATGTCAAACTACATATAGCAACAGTGTTTGTGTGGAAAAAGTGGCATTTTAAAGTATGCTGAATTGCCTTTTTATACAGGTAGTGTGGTGCCGTGTTAGGAACCTTTTTTCTTTATGTATGGAATTTTGAGCATATTGCATATGTCTGTTTAGAGTGACCTTTGAAATAGGTAAACAGCCTAGTTGGATGAGAATATGAAGTTGTAAAGAGGAGAATGGACGTCCGTTTTTACTGTCATTTTTTATTCGATTTTACGCATTTCAAAAGCAGTTACAGTCATATCTTTTAAATAATGGATTGTATATCCTTTTGTTTCTGATGTTTTTTAATGAAGCCATATGTCTTCCACGTAAAACAGAATATATTTGTATTGCATATTTACGCATTTGTTAAAAAAATATTTCTCAGTATTTTTTATTTCACGATGTTGCCTATGAATGGTATAATGATAAAGTCATTAAGCACCACCATCTTTTCGCTTATGGAGTAAGAAGCTTAGAGGGGGCATCATCATATTTATATTTACCCACTCCTAATATTTTTACAGCTTTTGGCATTTGAGGCGGTTTATGAGGGGCATTTAGTTCTTTCTTTAATGTTTTTTACCTATAGGTTTTCCCATTTGCAATATGCAAGGGGAAATGCGTTTAATTGATTGAATATAAACAGATTTGAAATGAGACAAACTTAGAATATCAGATTCTCCTTCAACATAAAAATTTGAATTTATTTTTTATTTTAAGTACTTTGTCTAAAAATGCGGAATAGCGCTTCCGTTCTTCCCTTACTGATTAGTCATGAATGGATAGAACGGGAGATTGAATGGGTCGTTTTGTATTTGCTTTAGGTTTTAAAGCCAGTATTTTGTAGTTGAGAAATCAATCCTGTTGCAAAAGTAAAACGAGAAATATTGAGGTCATTTTCAATAAGGGCACTAATGTGGTTTGTAATTTTGTGAATATGATCTTCTTCTGTTTTTTTCCAAGTGTCAAAAGGATCTTTTTTCTTTCCATAATTTTTGAGGATTTTCATAACGATTTGCCGTAAGCTTTCAGAAACATTTTCTTTGGCTTGGCTTAAAGCCATACTATCATAATAATCTACTACAGGAATTATACGACTTGCTTCGTTAATGCGGTTTATACGAATGATTTGCGCAAGTGAAAAATAGATCTCTGCGGTTTTAATAAGATCACGGTTGCTTTTTTTTGCAATTAAAGAAATATCACAAATTGTTGAAGCAGCTTCCAAGAGAGCTAATTGTTTCGCTAATGCTTTTGGTGCTCCCTCTTCGCTGTAGTGTAATGCTTTTTCTTCAATCTTTTTCTTAATATCGTTGTCGTGAGAATGCATAAGCTCTTTTTCAATAACGCTACGGGCTTGCTTTATTGTTTTTACAATTTCTTCTAATGGACGTGAGAGATCTATGTTGTGTAAACCCCAATTGGTTGTTTCAAAGAGCATTGAAGTCATTGCTGCGTATAATTTGTTTTGGACAAGGCCGGGTATTTTATTATCAAGCTTATCAATTTGCTCAGACAATTGAGGAATTTCAAAACCATCGCGAATGGCAATGAAAACGCGAATAATATTTTCAGCTTTTTGTTCTGTTGCATCGTGTAGTCTATTAACAAAAGTGGGGCCTCCACGATTTACAATATCGTTGGCAATCAGCGTTGCTATAATATTGCGACGCAATTGATGGTTAATGACTTCCTTCTTAAAATTTTCTTGAATTTGGGTTGGAAAATAGTTCAGTAAGGTTGTATTGAAATAGTGATCATCAACAATGGGGCTATTAGCAATTTCTTCTTTTAAGGTTAATTTAGCATATGCAAAAATAACGGCGAGTTCTGGACGGAGAAGACCTTTGCCTTGGGTTGTTCTTTGTCGTAAAATTTGCTCATCAGGGAGTATTTCAACTCTACGATCTAGAAGCTTTTTTTGTTCCAAATCGTGCATAAAGCGTATTTGATAGGGTAAATCAGTAGTGCTTTGGTTTTCCGCCAAAGAAAGAGCAAGGGGTTGTAGATAATTATTGCGCAAGACAAGTTGTTCGACTTGAGGGGTCATTTTTTTCAAGAGCTTATTGCGTTCTTCGCGGGTTAACGTTTTGGCGCGTAGTGCTGATGCAAGAACAATTTTGAGATTAACCTCAATATCAGAACAATTTACACCAGCAGAATTGTCAATGGCATCCGTATTGCATCGACCACCATTTAAGACATATTCAATCCGTCCACGTTGTGTAACACCAAGATTAGCCCCTTCGCCAATAATTTTTGCACGCACTTGCTCTCCGGTAATGCGTATTGCATCATTTGCACGATCACCTACTTGGGCATCATTTTCTGTTGCTGCGCGGATATAAGTACCAATGCCGCCGAACCATAAAAGATCAACAGGGGCTTTGAGAAGAGCAGAGATAATTTCAAAAGGTGTTCCTGTTTGTTTTTCAAAACCAATGGCTTGTGCTGCTTCAGGTGAGAGAGTAATGTTTTTTTCTTTTCGTGAGAAGATACCGCCGCCCTTTGATAATTTGCTTTGATCGTAATCTTGCCAGCTGGAGCGAGGAAGTTTAAAAAGGCGCATACGCTCTGCATAGCTTTCGTCTATGCTTGGATCTGGATCAATAAAGATATCGCGGTGATCAAAAGCAGCAATCAATTTTGTTTGTTTGGAAAGCAGCATCCCATTACCAAAGACATCGCCAGACATGTCTCCAACACCGACACAGGTGAAGGGCGTTGTTTGAATATCCTGATCAAATGTTTCTCTAAAATGTCTTTTGACAGCTTCCCATGCACCTTTGGCTGTAATACCAATGGCTTTGTGGTCGTAACCTGCTGAGCCTCCAGAGGCAAAAGCATCATCGAGCCAAAAGTGATTTGCTTGGCTGATGGCGTTGGCTGTATCAGAAAAAGTTGCTGTTCCTTTGTCTGCTGCGACAACAAAATAGGGGTCTGGGTCATCATGACAAATGACATTGGGGGGAGAACTTATTTTGCCGTTAATCAGATTGTCTGTGATGGAGAGCAAAGCTGTGATAAAGTCTGTATAAGCTTGTCGTGCTGCTTCTACGATGAGAGCACGGTCATTTGTTTGGGGAAGCCGATGGGGATAGAAACCCCCTTTTGCACCTGCAGGAACGATAACCGCATTTTTAACTTGTTGGGCTTTGACTAAGCTGAGAACTTCGGTGCGATAATCTAATGCACGGTCAGACCAACGAATACCGCCACGAGCGATAGGTCCAAAACGCAAATGCACCCCTTCAACTTCCGGTCCATAAACAAAAATTTCTCGGTAAGGGCGTGGTTCAGGCAACCCCTCAATTTGGCGCGGATTTAATTTAGTGGCTAAAATACGCCGTGGACTTCCATCGTCAAGAGGCGTAAAGGCATTCGTTCGTAAACTCGCATCGATAAGGTTGCAATAACGGCGTAAGATGAGATCATCATCTAAACCAGACACTTTCTGTAATTTTTCTCCAATACGCTTTTGAATAATCTGTTGGTTTTTTTTCCGTTCTTTTTCTGTATGGCTTTGGTGAAATTTTAAATGAAATAAAGCATAAAGATCTTGGGTAATGTCAGGATAAGCATTTAAAGTTTGGGCAACGCGATCTTGCGAATAAGGAATACCAGCTTGCTGGAGATAGCGCCCATAATGGCGCAAAATAACAATTTCATACCAATCAAGTTCAGCTGTTTGGGTGAGCGCATTAAAGGCGTCATTATCAGCATTTTGTGCCCAAATGGCCTCAAAGGTTTCGGCGTGTTTTTGACCGTTTTTTTCAAAATTGATACAGAGCTGGAAAGTGCTTTCCAGCTGCATATCATGAAGATACACAGAGTGCCCATAGCCATCTGGTAATTCAAGGGTTTGTTCGGCAATAACGCGAAACCCCATGTTTTCAAGGAGTGGTACACGTTTGGAAAGGGCAAGAGCTTCATGGCGGTGAAAAAGCCGAAGAGAAATGGTACGTTTTTCTTTGTTTTGTGCGTGATAAAAGTGCACGAAAAGCGGCTTCTCATCATGAAGATTTAAAATATGTCCGGCATCGTTAATAGCGTCTTCAGCTGAAAATAAATCACGATAGCTGTTGGGAAATTCGCTGGCTAAACGTGTTTGTTGCTCTGTTGTTTTCTGGGCAAGAGCGATGGCTTGAACGCTGTCTTCCCAACTTCGTGCAATCGAACGTACATGTTGTTCAAGTGTGGAGCGCTCGTGAAGGGGAACAGTTTCGTTTCCTTTGCGATGGATGATATAATAGACACGTATAAGGGTGCTTTCCAAAAATAGCGGATAAGATTCAAAAAAGTCGCCTTTATAGAGCTCAACAAAATGTTCGCCAACTTTTTCACGCAGGCTGCTGCTATATTGGTCACGCGGTACGTAGACAAGGATAGAAACAAAGCGCCCAAAAGAATCAGTGTGGGCAAGAACCCGTAAACGTGGGCGCTCATCTAATTGTAGAATAAGTTTAGTGTTTTCTGTCAATGTATCAACATCAGAGCGAAACATTTCATCTCTTGGATAGGTTTCTAAAGCACTGATGAGTGCTTTTCCTGAATAATCCGCGTGATTGTGTCCAAGACGTTGAATAATAGTTTGGGCTTTTTCTTTTAAGAAAGGAATTTGCAAAATAGAACGTGTATAAGCTGAGGAGGTAAAAAGCCCTACAATGCGTAATTCTCCACAGAGTTGTTTTTCTTTATCAAAGATTTTAAGACCAATATAATCGAGCCAGACAGAACGGTGAATTTTGGAGCGGCTGTTAGCTTTTGTCACGATAAACAGATTATCGCTTTCCATGAAGGATAAAACTTCTTGAGGAGGTTCTTTCATACTTTCATCGTCAACAATATGAATAGAAGCATCCGTGAGTATACCAAGTTCAATATTACTTGCTGTAAAGGATTTTAGGGGTTTTTGGTCTTTGATGAAGTTGTAGGTGCGCATACCAAGGAAAATGAAATTATCGTCCATTAGCCAGTGAAGAAATTCAATAGCTTTTTCGCCTTCTTGTTTGTAGTGCGGGGGAAGATTTATTTGGTAGGCATGAATATGCTTTTTAACTTCTTCAAGCATAGGCTTCCAGTCTTGTACAGCAGCATTAACCTGTTCAAGAACTAAGGTGAGTTCATTTTCAAGTTTTTGTATTTGCTGTTTGTTTAATGACTCGATGTGAATTTGCATCAGACTGATGCGTTTTCCAGAAGCACAATCAAGAATAGGGTGCGCAATCAAATAGATATGGTTTTTGTGTTGATTGAAAACATTTAAAATAGAATCGAGAAGAAAGGGTTTGTTATCATTGACAAGCGTGATAGCGGTTATAGGCTTGTTATTACGGGTCAAATTTTGTTCAAAGTAGATAGTATTTTTTCCCGTCTGATGGAGATTAAAAGCTTTTACTGCGACGGCTGCGGCTTTTTGAAGTTCTTTATTTTCGTAATAAACAATATCTTCTTCATCGGTTTGAGCAAAAAGGATTTGTTCTATTTTATCTTGGGTGTTTTTTGTCTCTGTTTTTTTTGGTTGCAACACATCCACTCTCCCTTTTTGCTCTTAGGGGCCTTCTCTTTTTTAAAGCAGACCATCATATTTTTGTATACTGTAACACCTTCTTCCTGAAGAAAACAGCTCTTTATTTGGAAAGAAAGAGTTTGTTTTTGCTATTTTTTAGTAATAGTTTGTACTTTAAAGAAATATTTTGCGTCAGAGAAAGGGCATTTTTAGTATTTTTATATGTTAATAGTTTGTTTTTTTAAATATACAAAATGTAAAGTAAAAAAAGAAGCAGAAGTAAAGAGAGAATGGCGCGTTTACCAGCAAGACTTTTAAGTGGTTACCAAAATTTTATAAACAATCATTTTTTATATAAAATAGCACATTATCAGCAATTGGCGATTGAAGGGCAGAAACCGGAAGTTTTGGTCATTGCTTGTTGTGATTCGCGTGCAGTGCCAGAAATGATTTTTGATGCTAAGCCAGGGGAAATTTTCACCTTGCGCAACGTGGCAAATGTGGTTCCTCCTTTTTCTCCTGATGACCAATACCACGCAACATCAGCAGCTCTTGAATATGCTGTGCAATTGCTCGAGGTGAAACATATTGTCGTTTTTGGTCATGCCCATTGTGGAGGCATTCGTACTGCTCTTAAGGAGACATGTAAATCTTTATCATCAAATGATTTTATTGGTCAATGGATAAGTCTTTTAGCACCAGCAGCAGAAATCGTTTTGAATAATAAGTCGCTGTCTTGGCCAGAAAAACAGACGGCATTAGAGCAGCTTTCTATTCGCCATTCGTTGAGAAATTTAGAGACGTTTCCGTGGATAAAGCTTCGCAAAGATCAAGGTTTTTTGACATTGCACGGGGTTTGGTTTGATATCTCTAGCGGGAAATTATGGAGTATGGAACAGGAAACAGGTTGTTTTATGCGGGTTGAAGTTGAAAGTTTTGAAGTATAGTGTTTGCTGTTTTTATTTCTTCGTATAAAAAGACATTTTATGATAAAACTTGACAAAGCTGGGGTTTTATTGTTTGAAGGAGCAAGCTTTCAGTGACAAAATTAACTTGGAGCCACCGACTGAGACCCCAGTTTAAGGGTATAAAGAGATCTCAGAGGTCAACATCCGATGGCGCGATGCGTTCTCGGATGCTATTTTGGTTTGTTTGTTATGCAACAATGAGGTAAATGATGTTTGAATCCTTGCAAGAGCGACTTGGTTCTATCCTGTCTCATTTGACGGGACGTGGCGCTTTATCGGATCAGGATGTTGCAGAGGCGCTGCGTGAAATTCGTCGCGCTTTATTGGAAGCTGATGTTGCTCTTGATGTTGTACGCTCTTTTACCGATAGGGTTCGGGAAAAAGCTGTTGGGGCCGAAATCGTTAAATCAATTAAACCAGGCCAGATGGTGGTTAAAATTGTTCATGATGAATTGGTTCATATTCTTGGAAATGAAAGCGTTCTGAGTGATTTAAATGCACCAGCTCCAGTTGTTATCATGATGATTGGTTTGCAAGGTTCCGGAAAAACAACCACAACAGCAAAGCTTGCTAAACGGTTCACTGATAAGCACAATAAAAAAGTTCTTATGGCGTCGTTAGATACACGTCGTCCCGCTGCACAGGAGCAGTTGCGCCAATTGGGAGAACAGGCGAAACTTGCAAGCTTGCCTATTATTGCGGGACAGCTTCCTGTTGGTATTGCATCACGTGCCGTGCAGGCTGCTAAATTGGGTGGTTATGACGTGCTTCTTCTTGACACAGCAGGACGTAATCATATTGACGAAGCTTTGATGCTCGAATTGACTGAAATTAAAGCCTGTTCCCTTCCTCATGAAATTATGTTGGTGGCTGATAGTTTGACAGGGCAGGATGCCGTTCATCTTGCTCGTTCTTTTGATGAGCGTGTAGGGATTACAGGGATTATTTTAACACGTATGGATAGTGATGGGCGTGGTGGTGCTGCTCTTTCTATGCGTGCGGTTACAGGTAAACCAATTAAAGCAATTGGAACTGGTGAAAAAATAGATGCTTTAGAAGAGTTTCATCCCAGCCGTATTGCTGATCGTATTCTCGGAATGGGGGATATTGTTTCTTTGGTTGAAAAAGCTGCTGAAACAATGGATCATGAGAAAGCTGCTGCTTTTGCAAAAAAAATGCAAGCTGGAAAATTTGATCTGAATGATCTTGCAGAACAGTTGCAGAAAATGAAAAAATTGGGTGGAATGGGCGGTATTATGGGCATGTTGCCAGGAATGGGGAAGGTCAAAGAGCAGATTGCGGCTGCGGGGCTTGATGATCGTTTGTTTGATCGTCAATTGGCCATTATTTCATCTATGACACCGCAAGAGCGGGCGAATCCAGAGCTTTTAAAACATAGCCGCAAACAACGAATTGCTAAGGGATCTGGTACAACGGCAGCTGATATTAATAAACTTTTGAAAATGTATCGCCAAATGGCTGATATGATGAAAGCTATGGGTGGTAAAGGAAAAAGTGGTTTGATGGGAAAAATGTTGGGAGGACTTGGTTCCAAAATGGGTTTTGGTGGTGTGGGAAATTTGGGGGGGAATTCTCCAG
The DNA here is from genome assembly GCF_042193505.1 of Bartonella sp. TS25HLJMH. Taxonomy (NCBI): domain Bacteria; kingdom Pseudomonadati; phylum Pseudomonadota; class Alphaproteobacteria; order Hyphomicrobiales; family Bartonellaceae; genus Bartonella; species Bartonella sp. TS25HLJMH. Next base: position 33,481 of record NZ_JBHILV010000001.1, on the reverse strand, counting down.
CTATGCCTGATTTGTCGGGATTGGATCCAAAGCAATTCTCAACACTTCAAAAGCAAATTGAAAATGGTAATGGAGGGAAGCTATTGCCCGGACTTCCTAAGCGTGGACCTACATTTCCTAGTTTTTCCAATGGCATGGCCGATAGGGGAAAATTTCCTCAGCATCCTAAGAAAAAATAAGATGTAAAGAGGGAAAGGAATATGATGCAGGAAACAGTATTAAACGAATTGGCACATTTACGAGCATCTATTGATAATTTTGATGCAACTTTGATTCATATTTTAGCAGAGCGTTTTCGTTGTACAAAAGCTGTTGGGCGCTTAAAAGCGCGTTATGATTTGCCTAAAGTAGATCCTCTGCGCGAGCAGTATCAGGTAGCGCGTTTGCGGCAATTGGCTATAGATAGTCATCTTGATCCTGATTTTGCTGAAAGATTTTTAAAGTTTATTATTAAAGAAGTTGTGCATCATCATGAAGTTATTGCTGAAGAGCAAAAAACAAAAAAAGTTAATTTAAACGAAAGCCAGAGCTGACAATAGGAGATAAAATATGGCATTGAAAATTCGTTTGTCCCGTGGAGGTTCAAAAAAACGTCCTTACTATCATATCGTCGTTGCAGATGTTCGTAGTCCGCGCGATGGGCGGTTTCTTGAACGTGTTGGTGCATGGGATCCAATGTTGCCTAAAGATGGACCGAGGGTAAAACTTAATGAAGAACGTATCCAATATTGGCTTGGGCAAGGGGCACAACCAACAGATCGCGTTTTGCGGTTTTTAGATGCAGCTGGCTTGAAAAAGCGTCCAACCCGTAATAATCCACATAAAGGTGAACCGGGTAAAAAAGCACAAGAACGTATAGCAGCAGCAAAGCAAGCGGCAGAAGAAGCAGCGGCAGCGGCGGAAGCAGAATCTGCCTCAGCATAAGAAGCGTGATTGTTTAATCGACGTGTCTTTAAAAGCTTAGAAAAGTAAATATTATCCGTTTTTGATAGACAAAAACGGATTTTCTTTAAAAAGCTGCTTGTTTAAACAGCGCTGGTTTTTTAAAAATCAATAGTTTTAAAAGTCAATAGCGCGGCCTTTAATTTCCCAGTCTCCATAGCGGGAAGGATCTTTGCCGCCGCGTCCGCCGTTTTCTAAAGGTTGTTCTTTTTTTGTTGCGCGTTTTCGTCTTTCTTTAGCTTCTTTAAGGGCGCGTTGTGCTGCGGGAGAAAGAGATTGCTGTTTAATGACAGTTGCATTTTTTTTGCTTGTTTTCTCATCTTTTTTATTCATTTTACACCTATTCCATTGAAGAAGCAGAAAGAAAACACCATCATATAGTATTGATTGACTTTTATCATGGAGTTTTTTGAGTAATGAATATAATGCGTACAGCTATGCTTTTGGCTTTTTTAACTGCTCTCTTTATGGGAGTTGGTTATCTTGTTGGAGGGGGTGGTGGCATGGTCATTGCTCTTTTGATGGCAAGTGGTTTAAACTTTTTTTCTTATTGGAATTCAGATAAAATTGTTTTACGCATGTACGGGGCGCGTGAAGTTGATCAGCATTCAGCACCAGTTTATTATAAGATTGTAAGCGATTTAGCGCAAAGGGCTTCTCTTCCTCAACCAAAGGTTTATGTTATTGAGAATGCGCAGCCAAATGCTTTTGCGACGGGACGTAATCCGCAAAATGCTGCTGTTGCTGCAAGTACTGGATTGTTAGAGCGGTTGAGTTCAGAGGAAATTGCCGGCGTTATGGCGCATGAGCTCGCACACATTGAGCATCGTGATACCTTAACAATGACTCTAACAGCAACGATTGCAGGGGCAATTTCAATGCTTGGTAATTTTGCTTTCTTTATGGGAGGACCGCGTAACTCTTCAGAAGATTCTCATGGCGCTGGGGCAATTGGAGGATTTATTGCACTGCTTGTGGCACCTTTTGCAGCGATGCTGGTGCAAATGGCGATTAGTCGTACACGTGAATATGCTGCGGATCGGAGAGGGGCTGAAATATGTGGTAATCCTTTATGGTTGGCTTCGGCATTGCGTAAGATTGCTGATGGGGGACGTGGGGTATATAATGAAGAAGCAGAGCATAATCCAGCAACCGCGCATCTGTTTATTATTAATCCTTTGAGCGGTGAGGGAGCGGATAGTCTTTTTTCGACACATCCAGCAACTGCAAATCGTATTGCTGCTCTTTATCGGCAAGCAGAAGAGATGAAAGGGGCTCTTACAAAAAGTGTGGGATGGAATAAAGAAGACGCTATACATGAAAAAAGCAGCGGGATGAATTATGGAGATTTTCATAGTGGTCAGGCTCATGTATTAGGTGAGCAAGAAAACAGTTCTTTTCAGCGTGTTACAAAACGTCCTTCTTGGCTTCGTTATGAAAATTCAAAAAGATCTCGTTCATAGAATTATTGAGGGAGCTCTTGAGAAAACTGTGATATAAAGGTGGTGTTTTGAAACACAAAAAAGCGGGGCATGTGTCTGAAAAAAATGTTCCAGGATTAGCTGTTCGGCAGGTGTGTGTACGTCTTTTAGGGGCGGTAGTTGATAAGCACACGCCTCTTTCTGGTTTGACAGATAATGAACACGGACATCCACAATATTTAAAACTTTCACAACGAGATCGTTTGTTATGTCGGGCTATTTTAACAGCTTCATTGCGTCATCGAGGGCAGATTATGGCGTCTCTCTCACGCTTTTTGGCGCGTTCTTTGCCTTCACAAGCACTTTCACTTCAGCATCTTTTGCATATCAGTGTTGCACAAATTCTTTATCTGGATATTCCCGATCATGCGGCTATTGATTTAGCTGTGCGTGTGGCGAAACTTGATCCTCGTATGCGCCGTTTTTCAGGGGTGGTGAATGCTCTTTTGCGCAATGTTGTGCGTGAGGCAGAGCCTTTACGCCAACAAGTTCCTACCATTGAAGGTGTTCCAGCGTGGTTTGGACAGCTTTTAATATCAACTTATGGAACAGAAAAGGCACATCAGATTATCGCAATTCAAAGTGTGGAACCTCCTTTCGATTTGACAGTGAAATCTGATAGTGGTGGATGGGCTGAAAGGCTTGGTGGTGTGGTATTGCCCAATGGTTCTGTTCGATTGAATCGTCTGGAGTGTTCTGTTTCTGATTTACCAGGCTATCGTGAAGGGTCTTGGTGGGTTCAAGATTTTGCAGCAGCTTTGCCTGCTTGTTTACTTGAGAGTATTGAGGGTAAACGCGTTGCTGATCTTTGTGCGAGCCCTGGGGGGAAAACAGCACAATTGGCTTTGCAGGGGGCAGAGGTGACAGCAATTGAGCTTTCTGCTAACCGCGTAAAGCGTTTAAAAGAAAATATGGAACGGCTTCATTTTTCAGTTCACATTTGGCAGGGCGATGTGAGAAATTTCTATCCCACACAGCTTTTTGATGCCGTTCTTCTCGATTCTCCTTGTTCTTCTACAGGGACAATCCGTCGTCACCCAGATATTTTATGGACGAAATCGAGGGATGATATCGTCAAGTTAGCGGCGTTGCAATATGATTTGCTTGTCGCAGCAATTTCTTTGGTGAAGGTGGGGGGGCGGATTGTTTTTTCCAATTGTTCATTGGCAAGAGAAGAAGGTGAAGATCTTATTGAAAAAATTTTATCGACACGCAATGACATTGTTTTAGACCCTATTTATCCAGAGGAAATAGGAGCACTGGAACATTTGCTTTGTGAGGGGATGTTACGGACAACGCCTGCGGATTTTTGTCATAAAAATTTTGATGCTGAGAAAACCGCATTTTTAGGAATGGATGGTTTTTTTGCTGCGCGCTTACGAAAAATTGCTTAATTAACGCTTCGTTTACAAAAATGGTCGAAATTGTATTTGATTCAGCATAAATGGAGATGAAATTTTGGCGGTTGCGGTAAAAGCTCCTCAGGTAAAAGTGGCGGCCTGTATCGATACGATACAGAATGTTATGCGGCGTTTATGGGTTGGACCATTGTTTCGTTGGCGGTTTTCAGGGTTTCGTCCTCATAAAATTTTAGCGCATCCCATGGATTTGCATGTGGCTGATCCTATGATGGCGCATGAATTTTACCATGGTCGTTTTGCTTTTGCTGGTCACATTGTTCATTCTGGTGCTGTTTCGCCGTTTTCATTGGTTCCACCAACGCTGGAATGGGAAGCGGCTCTACATGATTTTCATTGGTTGCGCCATATGGAGGCAGCAGGAAGTGATTTAGCTTCTGCACATGCACGCTCCCTTTTAGAAGATTGGTTTGACCATGCTGGCAAGAAGGTAAAAGGGCTTGCTTGGAGTAGTCCTGTTGTGGCGCGGCGCTTGATTTCATGGATTTGTCATTCGAAAATGTTGTTAGAAGGAGCAAGTGAGCGGTTTGAAAAACGCTTTTTACGTGCGCTTGGTTTGCAATTTCGTTATTTGCGCGTAACAATTTGCAGTATGGAGCATGATGACCAACGTTTACAAGCAGCAGCGGCTTTGACGTTCGCATCTCTAGCTTTGCCTGTTTCTGTGGCAGTGAAAAAAAAGGTACAAACCACACTTATAAAAGAGCTTTCCCGTCAAATCCTAGTTGATGGTGGGCATATTTCCCGTAGTCCTGTTATTTTGCTGAATTTGTTATCGGATTTATTGTCGTTACGGTATCTTTTTATGCGTAGCAACGAAACAGCACCACGTATTTTGATTGATTCTGTTGAGCGTATGTTGCCAGCTTTACGATTCTTTATCCATGAGGATCAAACGTTGGCCCATTTTAATGGGGTTGGTCCCCTTGTGTCGGAACGGTTATCGTCCCTTTTGGAGCTTGATGAAACAGGAGGGCATCCTTTTAGTTATGCCCGTTATTCAGGATTTCAGCGCTTAAAAGCCAATCAAACAACAGTGCTTGCAGATACAGGAAAGTTTCCACCCCGCTTTGTAGCACAGCAGGCTTGTTCGGGGTGTTTGTCTTTTGAAATGTCTTCACAAGGGCACCGTTTTATTATCAATACTGGTGTTAATCCTGATGGTCGGGAAGATTATCGACATTTAGGGCGTGTTACTGCAGCACATTCAACAGCTACGCTTAATGATTGTTCAGTGGGTGCTTTTTATCAGAAAAAGAAAAATGGCGCGCCATTTTTGTTTGATGGACCAACAGATGTTCAAGTGCGTCGTATAGAGGATGCAGAGAAGACGGGTTTTATTGCGAGTCATAATGGTTATGTGCGACCCTTTAATCTTATTCATGAGCGTGGTCTTATTTTGGCGAAAAATGGAGATATGATCGAAGGTTTTGATCGCTTTTTTATGCCAAATAAAGTGGGAAAGAGGCACAAGAGTGTGCAAAATGAACAAGATCATGTTGCTGTTCGGTTTCATCTTCATCCACAAGTTGAAGTTAACTATGATGGCAAACGTGTGTATTTAGCTGCAAAGAACGAGAACGTGAAGAGCGAACAAGTATGGTATTTTGTATCGCCTGACGCAGATATTTGTCTTGAAGATTCGATTGATTTTGCAGAATTAACAGGTCCACAGCGGACACAACAGATTGTTTTATATTTTCGTCCTGCATTTCAGGAAAAAGTTCGTTGGCGTTTTATCCGTAAAGCGTTTGATAAAAAATCAGAACATTATTCCAATCCATAGTATATTGCGTTTTATTTTGCGTGTCGCAAAACATCATCGTTTATTGTGGTAATATTCTCAAAATTTGAAGATCATATAAATTTTATACATGAAGCATTTTATTAGAGTATAGGTTGGATGTTTTTAGGCAAGGTTTGCTCGTAGAATCTCATGAGGTGATGCTAAGAGGGATTGGCTCTCGAAAAAAGAGTTTTTGATAGACCATTGTTGACAGATGAGTACTGGTTAATGATCTTCATTCTTTAAAGATGTGGAGAGAAAATAAAGCTGTTGCTTATCTTCTATAAGTTCTTAAGTGTGCTGTTGGGATTAATATTTATCTCTGAGAGAGTTGCATTAATAGGGTTACGTTCCTCACGAAAAACAGAGCGCTATTTATTGCATATTCACGGACTTATATTAAAGAAAAATCCCTTAACACTTCCAAGCCTATTTCGCGACGATGCCCGTGATGGGTATAACGGTAAACCCATGAAGCACTCCCATATTTACGCTTATGAAGGAGAAATCCGGCACCATCACACTATTTATTAGTGTCCAATGTTTGTAACAGTTCTTGGCATTAGAGATGATTCATAAGAGGCATTTTTAGCCTTTTCTTAATAGCTTTTATTTACACAGAATCCTCCGCTTGTAACGTGCAAGCGAATAGTTTTGGTTGATTCAACATACATAGATTTTAAATGAGAGAATCTTATGGTATTCGGGATTCTAATTCAATATGAATAACGCTAAATTATCATTATAAATCAAATGTTGTACATCATATAAGTACTGAGAATTCGAGAAACAATATATAGCAACGCCCGAGAAAAATACCCCTTCTACTCTTTGTTATTTACTAAAAATGAAGTCATAATAAAAAACCACAAAATGCGCGCTTTTTTATAGCAAAGCACTCTCTCAAATGCTTCAAACAACTTTTATAAAGATTTACGCGAATAACGTCGTGCAATCGAATCAATATCACCGCGACAAATTCCAAGATCGCTGAGTTCATATGTTGAAAGACAACTTAATGCATTAACGGTTCGACGATAACGGCGCCAATTACTATAAAAACGTAGAATATTCATATCCTCTACTCAAACTTTTCATTTCACTCTTTGGTTTAAGAATAGAGCATATTACTAAAAATAGTTGTGTTATAATATCATAACAGGTATGCATCTACATACACAGATAATATCCTTTTAATATTTTTCTCATGTGAAAGGGAAACAATTAAAAATATTAACAACAACAGTATCTTATCCCTAAACAATGGTTAAATTATGTGTATTTTCTGTGGTGATAAACTTCTTCCCGAATAGATTCTTTGGATTGAATAACTGCTTCCATTTCAACAGTTATCAATAGTCATACGATGATTATGAACAATTCCTTGAAACATTTGTCTCATATAATAGAGAGAATCAGCAAAATTATTAATGGCGGAAGTGTCGTGTTCCTGTGAAAACCATCGCTAAACCCTGCGCATCAGCAGCAGTGATAACTTCTTCATCACGCATGGAGCCTCCTGGTTGAATAACTGCTGTTGCTCCTGCTTCAGCTGCTGCTAATAAACCATCTGCAAAAGGAAAAAATGCATCTGATGCAACAACCGATCCTTTTGTGAGAGTTTCTGTTAAGCCTGCTCTTTGCGCACTTTCTGCTGCTTTACTTGCAGCAATTTTTGCTGAATCGATGCGGCTCATTTGTCCGGCTCCAATTCCAACTGTTGCGCTATTTTTCGCGTATACAATAGCATTTGATTTAACGTGTTTTGCTACACGAAAAGCAAACTGAAGATCACGCATTTCATCTTGAGTTGGTGCCCGCTTTGTCACTACTTGCAATTTAAGATCATCAACCACCACGTTATCACGCGATTGCACTAAAATGCCTCCTGCAAGTGTTTTCGCAAGAAGTCCTCCACAGCGTGGATCAGGAACTCCACCTGTAATGAGCAAACGAAGATTTTTTTTCTTGGCAATAATTTCACGTGCCGCCATTGTGGCATCAGGAGCAATAATCACTTCTGTGAAAATTTTAACAATCTCTTCAGCACATTCCTCATCAAGGGTTTGATTTAAAGCAACAATTCCACCAAATGCCGATACATTATCACACATAAGAGCTTTCAAATAAGCTTCTTTCAAATTTTTTCCCTCCGCAACACCACAAGGATTGGCATGTTTAATAAGAGCGACAGCAGCGGTTTTTTGCGGATCAAATTCTGCCACAAGCTCAAAGGCTGCATCTGTATCATTCAGATTGTTATAAGAAAGCGCTTTGCCTTGTAAAAGTTTTGCTGTTGCAATACCAAAACGTTTTTCATTATTGCGATAAAATGCTGCTTGTTGATGTGGATTTTCTCCATAGCGCATAACATTTTCAAGATGACCAGAAAAACTCTGCCACGATGGAATTTCAATTTTTAAATCCCGCGCAAACCACGATGCTATTGCCGTATCATAAGCAGCGGTGTGTGCATAAGCGTGCATTGCTAGCTGACGACGCATAGATAAGCTTAAACATCCATTATGCTGCTTTAATTCAGCTAGAATCGAATCATAATCCTTTATCGCTGTTACAACACCAGTATAAGCATAATTCTTTGCCCCGGCGCGAATCATCGCTGGTCCACCGATATCAATATTTTCAAGAATCGTTTGCCCATCGGCTCCCGATAAGATCGTCTCTTCAAAAGGATAAAGATTCACCACCAAAAGATCAATTCCATTAATGCTGTTCTTTTCCATAGCTTCCCTATGGCTAGGATCTTCTCTTACCCCTAACAAAGCACCATGAATCAAAGGATGGAGTGTTTTTACACGCCCATCCATTATCTCAGGAAATCCGGTAACTTCAGCAACATCTTTTACGGGTAAACCAGCTGCTATGAGGGTTTTGGCTGTTCCCCCTGTTGAAATCAATTCAACATTGTAAGTAGCATGGAGGGCTTGTGCAAAAGCAACTACACCCGTTTTATCAGACACAGAAAAGAGAACACGACGAACCCGATGAAGATCAGGTATGGGAAAATTTTTGGCAACAACACCCATAACAGAAGCCTTAAAAATGAAAAAGTTAAAATTCTAGTAAAACACGCTTATACATTTATAGCATAAGCCTTTAGCAAAATACACTGAAAGGATAAACTGTCTTTTTAGAATATAGGATGACTCACCTTTTTTATTATCCTGTAAAAACACTCTCATTTGAGGTGTGGTGGTAGGTGTAAAAGTATCATTGAGACATTAAATGTTTTTTTGTTGCTTAGTAACTCAACATCTCATCTTCATAGCAATTTTGAAACAAAAAATGCATCCGTATGTTCTCTGCTATATTAGCTTTTATACTAGATGAAGGCGAAAGTATTGCGTATATCAATTGGAGTGATCTCTGAAATGGGAAACAATCTAATGAAGCAAGAATATAAAATTATAAAGGCAAAAATGAGTGCCTATCTTTCCTATCATTTTTAAATTTGGCTGTATGTTTTTCAAAAGCGTTTATGACAATGTTTTTTTAGAATGAATTTTTTTTAAGAGTGGAGATAATGCATTGTTTCACATTTTTGGGCATTACATTTTTAATGAATCATCCCTCGTTTTATGATGGTTTTTTGAAGAGTGTCGCGTAAATCTTTTGTGGATGGTATAAAGTCCATTGTATGCCTATGATCTCTATTTAACAAAGGCGCAAGTTAGTAGATTCTGTTCTCTTTATCAGTTTCCAAGATTCTAAAAATTTCTGTTACTTGAGATGGAAGAGGTCTTTTTTTAGTTTTTTTGCCGTAGCAGAAAAAGAAAAGCTCCTAACACACCAGCAGCTAAAATAAACCACGTGATTGCATAAACGAGATGATTATTTCGAAAATGGACAATCGTAAGACCAACGACGGGAAGGTTTGCTTGTGGAGATGTTTTTCTGGCATCAATGAAATAGGGGGCAACAGTGGATAAACCAAGTTTTTGTGCCATAGCGGGGAGATCGCGCGTATACCATAAATTTTTGTCAGGATTATTTTTACGCGGAAAAAAACCATTTTTTTCACTCATGCGTAATAAACCTATAATTGTTGTTTGTTCTGTGTCTGTGGTCGAATTTTGCTGAGATGAGGCATTTGTATGCGATTGCTCTGAGTTTTGAAAATTGTTACGTTCATCCATGGGGATAAAGCCACGGTTGATAAAGATCAGTGTATTATCAGCCGTTTGTAAAGGAGTCAAAACCCAATAGCCTGTAGTATTTTGAGCGGCAGCAGTGACTAAAATATTTTTATCTGTTAAAAATTTTCCTGTGGTAACAACAGGTTGATATTCGTTTTTTTCAAAAGTAACATCTGACCATTGATTTTTTGGGGGGGCTTTTATGGGGGGCAAATGAATGCGCTGATTGGCACTGGTGATGAGATTTGTTTTCCAGTTTAACCGTTGTACTTGCCATATACCTAATGCACTGAAGAGAAGAAAAAAACAAATACATAAAGTCCCAAACAAAAAAGAAGAAAAACAGCAAGAATCTTCCTGAAGCTTTGTCATGGGGGGCTCTTTTTTGCTCATGATTTATGCTTCCTTTCGGGACAATAGATTTTTATTCTAACATGGTATGTATTTAAAAAAAACATTTTGTACGCTTTTTGGTGGAATTTGCACGCCTTATTGAGGAAAAAGATGAAGAATGAGCCAGTAAGATATGAAAAAGGTTTTATAAAAGACTTGACCTTTTGTTGTCGACCCCCTATTAGAAAGAGACTTCCCAATGATGCCCGTTCAAGGTTGCATTGTGCGTGTTTTGCGTTCATTGTGTCCTTTGGGTATGGGGATTTGAAAGTTTCTTAGAGTTTAAGGGTGAAGTTTATGTCTCGTGCATGTGAATTGACAGGGAAGACGGTTCTGTATGGTAATAATGTTAGCCATGCGAATAATAAGACTCGGCGTCGTTTTTTACCAAATCTTTGCAATGTGACATTGATTTCAGAAGTGTTGCAGCAAAGTTATCGCTTGCGCATTTCAGCAAGTGCGTTGCGTTCTGTTGAGCATCGTGGTGGACTTGATGGTTTTTTGGTCAAAGCAGACGATAAAGAGTTGTCGCAACGTGCGCGTTTGCTAAAACGACAAATCATTAAGAAAAAAGCTGAGCAAGAAGGTGAGCAAAAGGCTGAACAAGCAGCGTAATCGTTAGCGCCATTCTTTTTGGTTTATTGACGCTTTTGTTCCGGTTTTCTGTTCTAAAAGTTAAGTTTTTTCAGGTTGATCGTTTTATTTTATTGGTTCCGTATCATAGGTTTAAAAAATGCTCTCAAGCAGTCCTTTACGAGAACAGCAAAAAAAGAGGTATATTGTTTTTTCTATTTTAGCAATGTGCCTTGCTGTCACTGCTTCTAATATTTTTGTTCAATACCCTGTCTACTGGTTTGATTTGAATGAGCTGTTGACTTATGGGGCTTTTACCTATCCATTTGCTTTTCTGATCAATGATTTGACCAATCGTTTTTATGGTCCATCTGCTGCGCGGCGTGTGGTTTATGCTGGTTTTTTTGCGGGTATCTTTGTTTCTTGGATATTGGCGACACCACGGCTTGCACTTGCTTCTAGTTTTGCATTTTTATTTGGGCAACTCCTTGATATTGTTGTTTTTACTCCTTTGCGACGTAAAACATGGTGGAAAGCACCTTTAGCAGCAGCGTTGGTTGGTTCGGCTTTGGATACAGTGCTGTTTTTTGCTCTTGCTTTTTCTAGCTCTTTTGCTGTTCTTGATAAGATAACAGGCTATGCTGATAGTTCACTGGTGGAGAGTACTGTTTTGGGAGGGATAGGCATGCCAGTTTGGCTCTCGCTTGCTTTTGGTGATTTTTCGGTAAAAATTGTTATGAGCCTGTTTATGTTGATTCCCTATGGAACAATTCTTAATATTGTAAAGCTTCCTCTTTATCAAAGTCATTCAAAGGATGATTCTTCTTTTGTTTGTAACAAATAATGATCTTTGTCCTTTTGTTTTGCTAAAGCAGAGAAGGTTGTGCGTTATGTCTTCTAAGAACAGAATTTGAGTGGATTCAAAAAAGGGATTTTGTTTCTTTTCTCAAGTTGTATTTATCCATACATCATCTATGCTTATGATGTGTAAGGAGATAGTTTTGACTGATTCAGTATGAGATAAGAGCATCTTATCAGTATTAAAAACAGATAATAAAGTTCTTATAAAGTAAAGGCAAAAAAATGTCTTGTTAAGAATTGTGATTTTTTACTTATGATTATTTGAGCTATAAGAAACTTGGTTCTTATAAAGGAAAAACATTTCGATATACATTTGGGTAGTATATAAATAGAAAAATAAATTACCAATGGTATCAGGTCCTTTTTGACAGTTTTAAAATTTGGCTATACTGGTATTTATCATTATTTTAGTAACAAATGTTTGTGCAGATATGTTGATGAATTTACAATTTGTTAAAATGCGATCTCTGTAGAATTTGGCAAGCGCTTCAAGTATTTATTTTAGATAATTGTAGGTTAGAAAATGCGATATTTGGAGCTGATAACATGAACAAAATGATAAATCAAAGAGATCATACAAAGGCTTTATTAGATAATTTGGTATTAACTTCCTCGAAAAAACAGAGAGCGACTAGGGAGTTGCCTATTGTAAAATCACCTCTTCGTTATCCGGGAGGGAAAAGTCGTGCTGTTCCTATGATTATTAATAACTATATAAGGAAACAGAAAACTTTATGTTCTCCTTTTGTAGGAGGCGGTTCAATTGAATTAACCTTAGCTAAAAGAGGAACAAAGGTTTATGCTTATGATGCTTTTAAGCCGCTTGTTATTTTTTGGCAGATGCTTTTGAAAGATGCTTCAGCTCTTGCAGAAAAAGTGAGAGAATATGAAGATATGACTCCCGTAATGTTTTATAATCTCCAAAAAACTTTTGGGAATATTAAAAATCAATTAGAAATTGCTGCTGTTTTTTCTTACTCTTAATCGCTCTTCTTTTTCCGGAACAACACTTTCTGGCGGTATGTCTCCAGGACATCCTTGATTCAATTATTTTTCTATTGAACGGCTTAAAGATTTTAAGATTGAAAATTTCACAGTGAAACACAGAGATTTTACAGAAAGTATTCCTAAACACTTTAACGATTTTCTTTATTGTGATCCTCCGTATCTTATTAATCAAAAACTTTATGGTCACAAAGGCGATAAACATAATTCTTTTGATCATCAAGCTCTTGCTGAACTTTTGAGAAAGCATCACAGATGGGTTTTATCTTATAATGATTGTGTGGAAGTTAGAGAACTTTATAAAGGACATACAATACTTAATCTTGAATGGATTTACGGTATGGGAAACAATAAAAAATCAAATGAACTCGTAATTTTGAGTAAGGATCTTTAGGAAATTGTATGAATCAGGTAGAAAATGGAAAAGCCTTTGAATATGCTTTGGCCATGGGGTTTAAAAAAGCAACAAAAGCTTCTATAGAGTTTAATTCGTCCTTTCAAATAGCGGAGTCTTTTTATAATTTATTTAATGATACTGAAAAAAGGCTTTTAAATCTTGCTTCTATTGAAGCAGCTGTTTTCTTACAGTTACATGATAAAAATATTAGAAACACGAAAACTATTGTTCTTCAGGAAGATTTTGTTGGGATCAAAGGAGATGTCCGTGATATTATTTTAAAAGTTCCTGAAAATCACATTGGTATTTCTGCAAAACATAATCATAGCGCTATCAAACATCCTCGCCTTTCCGGTAAAATAGATTTTGGTAAAGAATGGACAGGTTATTCTTGTAGCAGCGTTTATTTTAATGAAGTTAGACCTATTTTTGATTATTTAGCAGAGCTCAGAGACAAGAAAATGTTCTTTAGAGATATAGAGGATAAAGACAGCAGAGTTTATCTTCCAATCCTAGAAGCTTTTTCTAAAGAACTTCAAAGGCTTTGTTTAGATTATCAAGATAAATTTGTGAAGCTATTGTTTCAGTATGTTATAGGTTCTTATGATTTTTATAAGATTATGATAGATACAAGATCTAAACAAAAACGGGTTATTATTCAGTCTTTTAATTTGAATGGCACTCTGGGATATGGTCGTAAATGGAAAATTCCAAGCAAAATTTTATCAGTTGCACTAAAACCAGAAAGTAAAAACAAACTCATTATAATTTTTAAAGATGGTTGGAGCATTTCTTTTAGAATTCATAATGCATCCGTAAAGTAGAAGCTTCCTTAAAGTTCGATATTCAATTTGTGGGATTATCTTCTCAGGTTGTTAGTCATCAAATTCCAATGGTTTAATGATAGAGATAATTTTTTTAAGATGTAACTGTTGGCTGTTTCAAGGTAGGTTTATTTCTTATGAATATGAGGCATTTTATCACTAAAAAGTATTTCTAATTGTTTTGTTATGGCGTCAGCGAGTTCTTCAGCATTCATAATTGTTACAGCACGCTGATAATAACGTGTGACGTCATGACCAATTCCAATGGCAATGAGTTCAATGGGGGAATGTGTTTGGATTTCTTGAATCACTGCGCGTAAGTGTTTTTCTAAATAATTGCTGGCGTTGACCGATAGTGTCGAATCGTCAACAGGAGCACCATCAGAAATGACCATGAGGATGCGACGTTGTTCTCGCCGTGATAAAAGGCGTTGATGAGCCCAAATTAAAGCTTCTCCGTCGATGTTTTCTTTTAATAATCCTTCTTGCATCATTAAACCTAAATTGCGTCGTGCGCGACGCCATGGGGTATCAGCACTTTTATAGATGATATGGCATAAATCATTGAGGCGTCCAGGATTATGAAGTTTGTTTTGGGTAAGCCATTGTTCGCGCGATTTTCCTCCTTTCCAAGTTTTAGTGGTAAAACCTAAAATTTCAACTTTGACACCACAACGTTCAAGAGTTTGTGCCAAAATATCAGCACAACTTGCGGCGACGCTAATGGGGCGTCCGCGCATTGAGCCCGAATTATCAATGAGGAGTGAAACAACCGTGTCCCGAAATTGGGTGTTGCTTTCCATTTTAAAAGAAAGGGGTTGCATGGGATCAATAATTAAACGTGGAAGCCGTGCTGTATCAAGATATCCTTCTTCAAGGTCAAAGCTCCAGTTGCGATTTTGTTGCGCCATCAAGCGGCGCTGGAGACGGTTTGCTAAACGGCCAACGATGTTTTGAAGATGATTGATTTGCTTATCAAGATAACGGCGTAAGTGATCCAACTCGTTTTCAGAACAAAAATCTGTTGCTTCCAAAATTTCATCAAATTGACGAGTGAAGATTTTATAATCACCAAGTCTTTCCATTTGTTCCGAATCGGAAAAAAGGCGTTTGGGTCTGCTTGGCTTTTCTTGCCAAGGTCCATTTTTTTGCTCGCCGTCAGCTTGATCATTGTTGTTTGATTGTGTCGCTTGTGTTTTTCCGTCGTCTTGCACATCACTTTCTTGTTCAGTGCTGGTTTGTTCTTCACTTTGAGCGTGTTTTTTGTTTTTACTCTCTTCTTCTGCTTGGTCTTGAGGTTCACATTCGTTTTTTAATTTTTTATTGTTTTCACTGTTAGAAGCTTTAGCTTGTTGCACTGTCATTTTGAGTGTAGCAAGCATTTGGCGAACAATCTGTGCAAAAGCTTGTTGGTTGTAAATATGATGTGGGAGTTCATTGAGTTCTGCTGCTGCTTTTTGTTCGAGTTCTTGACGCCACAATTCTAAGACAGGACCTGCTTCTTTTGGAGCTGTGCGCTTTGTTATTTTTTCACGCAATAAAAGTGCAATCGCTTCTTGGATGGGGGCTTCACTTTGGTTGCTAATTTTATGATAATGGGCTCTTTTGTATTTATCGGCGAGCATGATATCAAGATTTTTTGCAAGTCCCTCCATGGCTAAAGTGCCAATTACTTCAACACGTGTTTGTTCGAGGGCATCAAAGACAGCACGTGCTTCTGATTCTAGTGGAGCAAATTGCATGTGAATATGGTTATCATGCCATGCTTTGCGCAGAGCCATGGAATCACCTAATCCGCGGGTAATGGTGATGTCTTTATTCGTTGCGTATTGAGGTAATTCTGGTAAACGCGCACAACTTTCGCTTAAAGATGGTCGGTTATGACTAAAGGAAACTTCAAGGTTGTTTGTGCCTGCAATTGCACGCATACAGGTGGAAAGTGCTTTTTTAAAAGCTTCAGCATTAAGAGTGTTGTTGGAAGAGTCCTTTGCCAGATTTTTGTTGTCGCCAATATCGGTAGCCATGAGTGACAGATTCCTTAAGGCGAAACACCATGAACGAGTGATTCGGGAAGTTCTTGTCCAAAGGCGCGTTGATAAAATTCTGCAACAGTGGCACGTTCGAGTTCATCACATTTATTGAGAAAGGTTAATCGGAAGGCAAAGCCGACATCTTGAAAAATTGTTGTATTTTCTGCCCAAGTAAGGACAGTACGTGGACTCATGACAGTTGAAAGATCTCCATTGATAAAAGATTGGCGTACCATATCAGCAACATGAACCATTTGTGAAATTGTCTTTTTCCCCTCAGCCGTTTGAAAAGATTTGACCTTTGAACAAATGATATTAACCTCTTTATCATGGGGTAAATAATTGAGTATCGTAACAATAGACCAGCGGTCCATTTGAGCTTGATTGATCTGTTGGGTACCATGATAGAGACCGGTTGTATCACCAAGACCAATGGTGTTTGCTGTTGCAAAAAGACGAAAGGCTGGATGTGGAGAGATGACACGGCTTTGATCAAGTAAGCTTAGTTTTCCAGAGGTTTCAAGAACGCGTTGGATGACAAACATAACATCGGGACGCCCAGCGTCATATTCGTCGAAAACAAGAGCAATATTATTTTGATAAGCCCATGGCAAAATGCCTTCTTTAAATTCAGTTATTTGTAAGCCATCTTTTAAAACGATAGCGTCTTTTCCTACAAGATCAATACGACTTACATGACTATCGAGATTAATGCGAAGACAAGGCCAGTTGAGACGTGCAGCAACTTGTTCAATATGCGTTGATTTCCCTGTACCGTGATAACCAGAAACCATTACACGACGGTTAAAGGTAAAACCTGCGAGAATCGCTAAAGTTGTTTGCTGATCAAAAAGATAATCAGGATCGATATCAGGAACATGGGAACTTTTTGTGCTAAAAGCAGGGATTTCCATATCTGTTTCAATATGAAATAGATCGCGAGCACAAAGTGTAATATCGGGTAAATTTTCAACGGTAAAATTTGTCATTGTGTTTTTGGAAGGGAGGGACGCTATTTATTCATTAGAAAACGATACAAGAGTTAGAGCATTTATGCAATGCTCTATAATGAGAGCCTTAGATGTGAAGGAAGATTTTTACGTATTCTATAATGTTTTGTAAAAAAATAATATCTTGCGCAAATAATGATGGTCTAAATGAAAATAGGCTCATATAAGTACATGTTTTTAGCACAAACCAGACTTTTTTAGCAAATTATAAGCATGTAAAACATCACGAAAGCGCTCTTCTGAAGCACGATTACCACCATTGGAATCAGGATGGTGCTTTTTTACCAACTCTTTATATTTCATTTTGATGTCTTCTGCTGAAGCGTTTGACTGTAGTCCCAGTGTATCAAAAGCTTTTGCTTCTAAGGGCTTTAATTTTCGTGAGAAATTTGAATGCCGCTCAGTAAAAAGCGTGAAGGGATCGCGTATGCGATTTTGATAGGCAGCTGTTCCAGAGCGAATCTTTGCATAATTAGCGGCTGTTTTTTTCGATGTACCATTGCTCAGATCTGTAGGCCATGTCGGACGATGCCCTGTGAGAGCATCCTTTTGAAATTTTGCGATATCTTTATTGCTAAGACCAGAGAAATAATTAAAATTTTTATTATAGGCGCGTACGTGTTCAATACAAAAATATAGATATTGTCCTTCGTGATTTCGACCTGCTGGTGCTTTATGGGACCCTGTTTTTTCACAACCTTCCCACTGACACTGCTGCGCTTCTGGCTCAGCTTTTTGTTTTTTATTTGAGCTTATGCGAATTGAATCGAATAATTTAGATGTTATTGTCATACTCTTGGTTTATGCAAAATTGATTAATTTTACAAGAATTGACTTTTGAAAAATTTGTTTTCACACTTATTTTATTATGAAAAATGTGTGTTTTTGCACGTTCATTTTGTTTGAGGAATGAAAAATGTTTATAGAAACAATAATCAAGAGAAAGCTTCAGGATGCTTTTCATCCGCAAAAGCTTGAAGTGATTAACGAAAGTTATCTTCATGAGGGGCATCCTCATAATGAACATGCTTTTGATGGTAAAGGAGAAACACATTTTCGAGTGAAAATTCTATCTTCTTCTTTTTCTAATATGACACGCGTAGAAATACATCGCGCGATTTATAAAGTTTTACAAGAAGAGTTAGCTACTTGTGTCCATGCTTTGGCACTTGAGGTTGAAACTCTTTAATTTTTTTAATGAGACGTTTTTTAGGAACGGGGATGGGCCTTTTGATAAATTTTTAACAAATGATCTGTGTCGACATGGGTATAGATTTGTGTGGTGGAAAGACTAGCGTGCCCAAGAAGTTCTTGAATCGTGCGCAAATCTCCCCCCCGTGATAAAAGATGGGTGGCAAAAGAATGGCGCAGTGTGTGAGGCGTTGCAGTTTCTGGTAAACCAAGGCTTGCTCGTAAGTTGCGTACAGTTTTCTGAATAATGGCGGGTTGTAGGGGACCGCCTCGTGCCCCGCGAAATATGGGTTGGTTATCCACTAAAGGATATGGGCAACATTTGAGATAATTTTGTACAGCTTCGTAAACAATTTTGATGAGAGGAACAAGGCGTGTTTTTCCGCCTTTTCCTGTTATAAATAAACTTGTTTTTTCAGGATCAGAAAATTGTTCTGGTGTGAGGCTTAAGGCTTCTGATATTCGCATCCCACAGCCATAGAGAAGCATGAGGACAGCGGCATTACGAGCGCTAATCCAAGGTTCATTTTCTAGCTGGTTTTCTTGTTTGACTATGTGAAGTGCTGATTTGATCGCTAAAGGTTTTGGGAGCGATTTTGGATGTTTGGGGCTTCGGATAAGTTGAGCCGCAGGAACATTGACGATTCCTTCACGTGATAGGTACTTGAAAAAAGAACGTATGCCTGCCACTCCGCGGCTTAAAGAGCGAGCACTTACATTGTTTGTACGCCGATAAGCAAGATAAGCACGCAAGTCACTGATGCGTAAATGAGCAAGATCTCTAAGGGTTGGTGTATGGCTTAAGTGTTGACAGAGAAAAGACAAAAATTGCCGCGTATCACGTTCATAGGCTTGCACTGTTTGTGCCGACATACGACGTGTTTGGACTAGACACTCTAACCAATTTTTCCTTGCGTTTAAAATCGCATGGTCAGCTGGAATGAGAGGAATATTTTCATCTTTTCTCTTGTCGTTTTTGATAGGCATTATCTAGTTGAGAGTTTCTTTCTTTTTAGATTTTTCATCGTTAGAATGACCATTCTTGTTTTGGAGTTGCTCTTCACGATTGATAAGTTGCTTTTCACCTTTGAGAGAGAGTATTTTTAAGAGATTGTGCGTTGACATCAAATGCGCAAAAATTAATCCTAAAAAGCCATTTTTATGAAGTTTGGCAAGTTGGCTTGCTGATAATTTATTCAATTTTTCTTCATCAACAACCCAAAAATGTTCCAATTGCGCTGAGAGTCCTTTATCGTTTTTCACATTGATGGATTTTTGGCTTAGAAGATCCATTTCCACAAGAGCATCAATAAACTCAGAGGTTTTCTCCATAGCGATTTTAAAACTTTCAAGAAAACGAATACGTTCTTCCATAAAAGGAGAAATAGAGCCGTCGGAATTAAAAAGTTCTGTTCCTGCAACTTCATTAAACATACCTGACTGTTGATCAAAGCAAACAGAAAGTTCTTTTTCATTGCTAATTTGTGCTAGAACAAAAGGATAGCGACGGACAAAAGCAGGGACATAAGTATTGGTTTTCCAACTTTTATCAGAAGCTATATAGTCATTTTCGTCATTAGAAAGACCAACAAGAGCTGCGGATGTGTAGTGCCGTTTTTTTTGTTCATCTTCGGCGCACATAAATAAAATAGGATAGTCTAGGGCTGCTTGAAAATATTCAGTACTTGCTAAAGGAACCCAGTGAGTATCCTTGGCAAAAGACATATCACTTGGAGGAGCAAATTTTAGATTTTTATGGGAAATTTTGTTGATTGGTGTGATATCTTTGTAAAATAGCATAATATTTGCCATAGGACGTTCTCCTTTATTAATTTGTTTTTGTTACCAAAAAAGGTCTTTTAGAAGATTGTCTCATATGGCAACAAGATTGAATAGAAAACTATAAGATTGAAGGGCTCATTTTTGAGAGATAGTATTTTTGCATGAAGTATAATAAAGAAAAGCTTAAAAATAAAGTCTATCTTGCTATTATTGGTATGCCTCATGGTATAAAAGGAGATGTTTTTGTTAAAATTCTAAGTGCTGAGCCACAGCGCTTCAAGTCCTACAGTACTCTTTATGATGATATGGGGCATTCTTATGAAATTGTAACTCTTCGCATACAAAAAAATAAGGCGATTGTACGTTTTAAAGGGGTAGAAAATCGTGTTATTGCTGAGTCTTTAAAAGGTATTCGCCTTTATGTGATGCGTGATCAATTAATTGATGATTTGAGGGAGGATGAGTTTTATCAAGTTGACTTAATAGGCTTGCGTGTTCAAGATTGTGGGGGAAAAGTCGTAGGGGAAGTGTGTGGTTTCTTTAATTTCGGGGCTGGTGATTTGCTTGAAATGCGTTTGAATACGGGTAAAAGAGTTCTTATTCCCTTTAGTAAGGCAGCGGTACCAGAAATTTATATGGATTCTGGTTTTCTTGTTGTTGATCCCATGGCAGCTGGTTTAAGTGATAGGGGAGACAATGATAAAAAGGAAATAGCTGGAATCTAAATAAAGATGAAGATAAAAAATAACCGATGAATTTCGTCAATAAAGGGTGGAAAGTGTGGAAATATTAAAAATGCACTTTTGAGCAGATGTTGTAAGCACTTTATCTTGAGATAATCCTGAATTTTTAGAGTCTTTGTTAGTGCAAGTATTTAGAAGGATCGTATTGAATATGGCGCAGATCAAGGAGATTCATATTAACGCTATAGCGTTAAATGGTTTGTCTGTGCTATTAAGAGTCTGTTTAAGAAAATAAGGATGAGAAATAAAATGAAGTTTCAGGCGCGCGTTTTAACCCTTTATCCTGAAATGTTTCCTGGTTTTTTAGGGTATTCTTTAGCAGGGCAAGCTTTAGAGCGCGGAATTTGGTCACTGGAGACGGTACAGATTAGGGATTTTGCTTTGGACAAACACCATAGCGTTGATGATACACCTGCTGGTGGGGGGGCTGGTATGGTAATGCGGGCGGATGTATTGGCGGCTGCTCTTGATTTTTGTCCACAGGATTCACCAAGATTGTTGATGAGTCCACGTGGGCGCCCTTTTGACCAAGCTTATGCGCATAGCTTGGCTCGTGATACGGGTGTAACGTTAGTTTGCGGACGTTTTGAAGGGGTTGATGAGCGAGTGATAGAAGCACGAGAATTAGAAGAAGTCTCTATTGGTGATTATATTCTTTCAGGGGGTGAAACAGCCGCATTGGTTATCTTAGATGCTATTATACGTCTTCTGCCTGGAGTGATGGGGAATGCAGCTTCTGTAAAGAGTGAAAGTTTTGAAAATGGCTTGCTGGAACATCCGCAATATACACGCCCTTCTCTTTTCGAAGGGCGGGGTATCCCGCCTGTGTTGCTCTCAGGTCATCACAAAGCGATTGCAGATTGGCGTCAAAGTCAAGCCGAATTGTTAACACGTCAACGTCGCCCTGATCTTTATGCGCGTTATGATAAAAGTCATCAGAAAACTTGATTCATATGATAAGGTGGTGTATTGCATGGCTCTCTTTTTAGAGAGTTTTTTATAAAAGGTTTTCTGTAGTTCCAAAATTAAAATGAAGGAATGGTGTATTCGCTCCTGTGTAAGGCATAGCCTAAAGAGCTCCTTATTCTTAATAAAGGCTTTTTGGGTAAGAGTTGAGCGCTCTGACTGTTCGATAAAGAACATGAAGGATAGAAGAAATGAATATTATCGCACAACTTGAAGCTGAACAATGTGCAAAAATTGAAGAAAAGCGCCAATTTCCAGCCTTTCAGCCAGGAGATACAGTCCGTGTCATGGTGCGTGTGACGGAAGGTACGCGGACGCGTGTTCAGGCTTACGAAGGTGTTTGTATTGCGCGTTCAGGCGGTGGGTTGAATGAGACCTTTACAGTACGCAAAATTTCTTATGGTGAAGGGGTGGAGCGGGTGTTTCCTGTTTATTCTCCGTTGATTGAAGGTGTTGAGCTGGTGCGCCGTGGTAAAGTGCGCCGTGCAAAACTCTATTATCTTCGTAGTTTGAGAGGTAAAGCTGCGCGTATCGCTGAAAAGAGAGATTATCGAAAAAAAGCTGAAAGGATTGTTGAGAAAGTAGAAGCAGCAGCTATAAGCACAGATGTTGACAAGCAAGTTGCTGAGTAAAGATTATATCGGCTAAACTTTATGCAAAAGCGGCTTTTATGCCGCTTTTTTGTGTCTTTAGTGATTCGTTTTGTCTTTTTAAAAGGCTTGAAGGGGACATAAAAATGTTTAACCTATCAATTTTTTCCTCTTTTTATTCTTAACAACGGGTGAATTTAGATATCATTGCATATATTGTGGATAATCAAAAAGATAAGTTTAATCTGAAAAAATGCCTATTTATATTTGAGAAAAGATGTTAGACCTTTGACGTGAAGATAAAATTGTATTAGTTTAAAGCGAGTTTTGCGGATTATATCCGTGGAGTAATCGGTTTTTTTATGCGTGACCTTTAATCCGTTATTTGAGACAACCGACCTGTAATATTGGTATCTTGAGATGCCAAACAAGTAAAAACGAGATAATATATTTAGTCGTTTTATGCGGACTTTCTCGTTCATTGCGGTTGCAGTAAAAACCAGGTCAGGATATTTTATGACAGAAATAACTAGGATAAAAGAGCGCCCTCGTTCCCCTCATATAAGTATTTATCGTTGGACGATTACTATGGCTATGTCCATTGCGCATCGCGTTACGGGTATGGCACTTTATGTTGGAATGGTCTTTCTTGCTGTTTGGTTAATTGCTATTGCGTGTGGGGAGGAGACATTCAGAACGGTTCACGAGATTTATAGTTCTTGGTTTGGATTGTTTATCTTGTTTCTTTATACTTTGGCAGGGGTTCATCACATGGTTGGTGGTATTCGCCACATTGTTTGGGATATGATGCCTTGCCTTTTGGCAAAAGAAAAGGCAACAGTTACTGCTTGGGCGACAGTGTTTATCTCTCTTATTGTTACTGTTGTAATTTGGATTATTGGATATAGCGTTGTTTAGCTGGGGGTGAAAAGAGATATGAAAAAAGACTTTCGAACGGAACTTGGAAAAGTACGGGGGCGTGGGAGTGCTCATGAAGGAACAGAGCATTTTTGGCTACAGCGTTTGACTGGGCTTATCAATCTGCCGCTTTTGATATTTTTTATTGTTCTTATTCTTTCGCTTGTAGGTAAGGATTATAGTATTGTGCGTGCACGGCTTGCACATCCTGTTGTGGCTATTTTGATGGGATTAATGACTTTTTCAGTCCTTTATCATATGAAGCTTGGTATGCAGGTGGTGATTGAAGATTATATTCCACGTGAAGGTTTCCGGATATTCTTTTTGACTTTAAATATTTCATTTTGTTTTCTCATAGGTGGTGTCATTATTTTTTCTCTTTTGAAAATTGCATTAGGGGGTTAAACAAGTATGGCGGGTACAGGATCATCTCTGGGTGCTAAAGCAGGTAACGCCCCTTATCGCACTGTAGATCATAAATTTGATGTTGTTGTTGTTGGGGCAGGTGGTGCAGGATTACGTGCAACACTTGGCATGGCGGAACAAGGATTAAAAACAGCTTGTATTACGAAGGTTTTTCCAACTCGCTCACACACGGTTGCAGCACAAGGGGGGATTGCTGCATCGCTTTCAAATATGGGACCTGACAATTGGCAGTGGCATTTATATGATACCGTGAAAGGTTCTGATTGGTTGGGTGATACCGATGCAATGGAGTATTTGGTGCGTAATGCTCCTGCTGCTGTCTACGAATTAGAACATTATGGTGTTCCTTTTTCGCGGACGCAAGAAGGCAAAATTTATCAACGTCCTTTTGGTGGACATACGACACAATTTGGTGAAGGTCCACCTGTTCAACGTACTTGTGCAGCAGCTGACCGTACAGGCCATGCCATTTTGCATACGCTTTATGGACAAAGCTTAAAGCATAATGCGCAATTTTTTATTGAATATTTTGCACTCGATCTTATCATGACGGATGGGGTTTGTACGGGGGTTGTGGCATGGAATCTCGATGATGGTACAATACATCGTTTTTCTGCCAAAATGGTTGTTCTTGCAACCGGTGGTTATGGACGGGCTTATTTTTCCGCGACATCAGCGCATACCTGTACGGGTGATGGTGGTGGAATGGTCGCACGTGCTGGATTGCCACTTCAGGATATGGAATTTGTGCAATTCCATCCTACAGGGATTTACGGTTCTGGCTGCTTAATTACAGAAGGAGCTCGTGGTGAAGGAGGCTATTTAATCAATTCTGAAGGTGAACGCTTTATGGAGCGCTATGCACCTTCCTTTAAGGATTTGGCTTCACGTGATTTGGTTTCGCGTTGTATCACACTTGAAATTCGTGAAGGACGTGGCGTTGGACCTAAGAAGGACCATATTCATTTGGTTCTCAATCATATTGATCCTGCAATCTTGCACGAACGTTTACCGGGAATTTCGGAATCAGCACGGATTTTTGCAGGTGTGGATGTAACAAAAGAGCCTATCCCCATCTTGCCAACGGTTCATTATAATATGGGTGGGATTCCTACCAATTACTATGGGGAAGTTCTCAATCCAACGGCTGATTCGCCTGATCGTATTCAACCAGGGCTTATGGCGGTAGGAGAAGCAGGATGTGCTTCTGTTCATGGGGCTAATCGCTTGGGGTCAAATTCATTAATTGATCTTGTGGTGTTTGGTCGTGCTGCTGCCATTCGTGCTGGTGAAGTTATTGATCGGAATGCAGAAATTCCACCCATCAATGAAGAAGCTGTTGATGAAATTATAGCGCGTTTTGATCGTTTACGTTTTGCGCAAGGGGCGATACCAACAGCTCTATTGCGTGAAAAAATGCAACGTACGATGCAAGAAGATGCGGCTGTATTTCGTACAGAAGATTCTTTGCAACAAGGATGTCAACGGATGAATAAAATCTGGGGGGAATTATCTGACCTCAAAGTCACAGATCGTTCTCTGATATGGAATTCTGATTTGGTTGAAACATTAGAGCTTGAAAATCTCATGGCGAATGCAATCATGACTGTTCATTCTGCGGAAGCCCGTTTAGAAAGCCGTGGCGCTCATGCTCGTGAAGATTATCCAGAGCGTGATGATAAAAATTGGCGTAAACATACGCTTTCACATTTGTCAAAAGAGGGTAAGGTGACATTATCATATCGACCCGTTCATGTGGAGCCGTTAACATCTGAAGCTGATGGTGGGATCGATTTAAAGCGCATTGCACCTAAAAAACGGGTTTATTAAGGGGAGACACGAATTATGGTACAAATTAAGCTTCCCAAAAACTCTCAAGTCAAACCGGGGAAGGTTTGGCCTAAACCTGAAGGTGCGACAAAGCTGACAGAATTTCATGTTTACCGTTGGTCGCCTGATGATGAGAATAATCCTCGTCTGGATACTTATTATGTAGATCGTTCTGCTTGTGGTCCAATGATTCTTGATGGACTTTTGTTTATTAAAAACCATATTGATCCAACTTTGACACTTCGTCGATCTTGCCGTGAAGGTATCTGTGGTTCATGTGCGATGAATATTGATGGAACCAATACATTAGCTTGTACCAAAGGGATGGATGATGTAAAACACCCCATTAAAGTCTATCCTTTGCCTTCCATGCCGGTTGTTAAAGATTTGGTTCCTGACTTGAAGCGCTTTTATGCGCAACACCGAGTCATTGAGCCTTGGTTGCAAACAGTTTCTTCTGAACCTGCAAAAGAATGGTTACAAAGTTACTCTGATCGACAAAAAATCGATGGCCTTTATGAGTGTATTTTGTGTGCGTGTTGTCAGACTTCATGTCCAAGTTATTGGTGGAACGGTGATCGTTATTTGGGCCCCGCTGTTTTGCTTCAAGCTTATCGCTGGATTGCGGATTCACGTGATGAGATGTGTGGTGAACGTCTTGATAATTTAGAAGATCCTTTCCGCCTTTATCGTTGCCATACGATTATGAATTGTGCGCAAACTTGTCCAAAGGGATTAAATCCAGCGAAAGCGATTGCTGAAATTAAAAAACTCATGGTTGAACGCCGCCTTTGAAAATTTACTGATTGATGAAAATAAAGCGCAAGGTAGAAAATTATATCTCCTTTTAGCAATTAAATTTTTAAAAGAAGATCGGCTGCTTATGAGGGTGCAGTAGCTATAATCATTCTAAAAGCAAAGTGATTCCTAAAAATTAAGCAATCTTTGCAATGGCTGAGCAGGGAACGCATAGTTGAATATTACTTTGAAAATTGACTGATTAACGAACAGTAAAAAGAAAAACAGAAAATTGTGCCTGTTTTTTGCGTCTCTTGAGGTTTAATCTCTAAAAATTTATTGGCTTTTATGAGGCGGTTACCATAGTTATTATGGCCTTTAAAAAGGCATTAGTTGTTCGGGTAAATTATATTTAAATAGTGTTCTATGTAAAAACAATAAAATCAATATGCAATGTGTTTTTATTTTTTATTAAATTCGTATCAGAATTTGAACTTTAATGCTGATACAAATATTATTACGCATGTAATTATTCAAATGAAATACAAAGGAGTGATCATTATGACAGTTTGTCATTTTACACTACATTTATTATAATATTGAAAACATTGCGAATATTCAGGAATTAGGAATTTTTGATAACATCATTTATATATTTAAAGGTCATATTTTTTATTTTAAAGATTGGATTGTTAATCGTATTAAAAAACAAAATTTATAGTTCTCAAAAAATGGAGAACGTAAAATCCCTATTTATTGTAGGGATAGCTCATACAGTTAATGGGGAAGTAATTTAAAACTATTGTAACGTCATAGATTTAAATTCATTAAAGAGCAGATAAGATGTTTGAAAAAATAGCAAATTTATAGTTTTTTTAAAATTTAGAAAACGGTAGTAAGAATTCTAAGAACAGGTGTTGCGAATGTCGAATAAGCGATGTTTATAGGTTCGTTTGAGTTGAATGAATTCAATCATCAAAGAAAACATGTTGTATTTTGATGAGTTTCGTAGGTTTTGATTTTATATGTTTTTATCTATAAAAAATAGAGATTTCTAGGTTTAGGCCTTAATTTATTATATTAGGGTGTTTCATTTTTTCTTGTATGTATGCTTAAGAAAGTTGCTTAAGCAGTAAAAGTGTTTTTTATTTTATTTTTCAGCATAAAAGATATTTCTTAACATGAAAGAGAGGTTTCCAAGTATTAACGGTATAATCAGTCATTGTTTTGGTATTTATTCTGTTGTGCCGTAAAACACTATCGTATTTAAGATGTGGTAATTAAAGTGGTTAGAAGGTGAAAGCTGCTAGGCGAGAAGGCGTATTATTTGCAGGTTAGTTGCGTGTTAAGAAGCTTCGTCCTTTGAGGTGGTAGGTGGAGTCTGTTAGCCAATTACGTAAACTAGAGCAAAATCTACGTGGACAGGTTTTTAACCTAATCTCTCTTATATATTGTGATAGGAAATTCACATTAATAAAAATCACAACCGGTTGCAGAAAAAAGAAATCATTGCGAAAAAACAAGCGTGCTTGTTTTAAAGTTTTTAATGCTTCTGATTATAAGGGCACGCGAAAATCTTCTGTAGTATCACGCAGACCTTTCATATTCTCGAGCCAAGAATTGTCCATATATCCCCTTCAATCTGATCTTCACGAATTGATGCAAGAGATGGGTACGAGCACCTGTAAGAATAAGCAGACGCAAAGTCAGTTGTATTATTATTGTTGCTTTGCAGAGTGTTTGATAAAAATCTAGAACATTTCTCCAATTTATTGTCGGTTTATTAGTGATTTTATGACGTTGTTTCTCTAAAAGAGCTTTTGCTGTTGCAGCTTTTATCTATCAGATGGGAGCTAAGAGTATTACTTATCATCTCTGTTGGCGTAATCTCCGAAACCGGTATACAGCCTCCTAATTTTTTGGGAGTATGAAGCTGTAAAGGTGCAAACCAGTTTGCATTTTGGTCGTCATTTTTAGTTCAGTTTTATGACTTTCAAAAGCGTCTAGAGTAATGCCTTTTAAATAATAGAGATTACGCATTGCTTCACGCTTTTGTTTCTCTCGTTCTTTAAAAAGATCACAACCCTTATGCAAAACAGAACGCCCCAAAGCAAATACATTTGGCTTGTCAATTTACGCGCTTGTTTTAAAGAACCCTCTCTTTAAAGTTCCCAAGCTCATTTCGCGACAGGGCTTGTGGAGGGTATAAGGGTAAAGTCCCGATGAACAATATAAAATTTGTAGAGCATTTCTATCTTTACACTTCATAAAAGAGCAAGCTGGGCGCCATTATACACTTTGCCAACTCCCAATGTTGCGACAGTTTTTGGCATTTGGGACGGTTTATAAGAGGCATTTTTAGTGCTTTTTTATACAGTTTCATTCTACACGGTTTTATTTATTTGGAATGTGTAAGAGACATGTAATGAGAGAATCCTATGCTACTAAGATCTTTTATTCAACATGCAGAATAATGAATACTCTTTATAAATCAATGTGATGTATCTTAAGAAGAGGGATTTTAAATCTGTGCTTTTAGGAATTTTCGTTTTTTGAGGTGCAGAGAAGAGAGCAGGAATATTCAGAGTAGAGCTTACCTTGTGTAATCTATGGATATCGTCTTTAGGATGGGGATATAAGCCACGTAATATGGTTAGCAAAGCTTGCTTAAGAGAAATTTGGTTGTTTACGAACAGCCGGAGGTTAAGTCTTCGTCCGAAGAAGACGTTGATATGCCACTATACTTTTTATTACCAAATAGAAAGTGGTTTATAGATGCTAAATCGAAATGATAGTTTATTTCGTATGAGGTTTTCCGTATCTGGAGATTGTTTGGTTAAAAAACACATTTATTAATCACTTGAAAATAGCACTTAGAATTTTTAAACGATAAGTTTTGGTCTTGATGACGATAATTGTTTGTGATGATCGAAAGTATCTATTTTACAAAGCTTTCATTGATAGGCGATTCAAAATTTATTCTTTTCTTTTGTTGAAATATTTATTTTATAGCTATTTTTTTGCATCAAACATACTTTTATCAAAAGATAAATGGAAACAATGATCAAAGGTAAGAAAATAGAGAGAGCCTTATGTATAATTTGGTTTTCTCGTAAAGTTGTTGTCTATTAACTTTTTTCTTCTTTTATTCATGAAGAGTGTAGAAAATGCATTGGAGAAGTAAAGAGAATAGGAAAAGTTAAAAAATAGCCGTAACTAATTGTTACGGCTATTTTTTGTTTGTATCATATTACCGAGAGAGGAAGTTCCCCTTAAGCGATTTTTGATTTGGCAAAAATCGGGTCGTAAAAGACTTCAGAGAGTTTTCTATCTTTAAAGAACAACACTACGTCAACTGTTGTATAGAGAACGATTTTTATCATTTCTAACTCGAGTTGCCGGCCAATTTCTGATCTTTTAATCAAAGTGGCACATCGTTCAAATGTCTGCAAAGCGCTGTTGGCATGCGTTGTTGTAATCGATCCGGGATGACCAGTGTTGAGTGAATTGAGATATTCCCATGCTTCATTACCTCGCAATTCAGCGAGAAAAATTCGGTCGGGCGACTGACGCATACACGCATCTAGGCATTCTTCAGCTGAAACACGGCC
This sequence comes from Bartonella sp. TS25HLJMH, assembly GCF_042193505.1. Taxonomy (NCBI): domain Bacteria; kingdom Pseudomonadati; phylum Pseudomonadota; class Alphaproteobacteria; order Hyphomicrobiales; family Bartonellaceae; genus Bartonella; species Bartonella sp. TS25HLJMH. The sequence continues at coordinate 3,809 of NZ_JBHILV010000001.1, read as the reverse complement.
TACATTGTTACCATAAATCATATGTACATGATTGGGATGATTGGGTAGAAAAAGCTCATGAACATCTTCAATTGTGATGATACGCTCCTCTACAGGGACCTTTTCAATTAAAGAGCGAGCAAATGTTGTTTTACCAGATCCTGTCTTGCCTGCAATAATAATGTTGCGTTTGTGAAAGACACATTCTTGTAAAAATTCAAGAATTTTCCCATCACGTTTATGTTGCAAAAGTTGAACTTCAAATGGCTCCAACCGTGTGAAGTCCTGCTTCGATAACAAGTTATTTGCTTCTTTTTCCGAAGGTTTGTTAAAACTTACGTCGGAGAAATCATCAAATGCACCTTCTTCTTTGAGTTCTTCTAACGTCTTAACTATAAGAGAATGTTTACGAATTACAAAAGAAAGAGCACCATCAACGACAGCTGGTGTTTGTATAATTGTACCACGTTGTCCACCAGGCAATAGCACATAATTAATACTTTTGGGAGCCATACCGTTATAGACGATAATAGCTGTAATGAGCGTTTGCAAAAAAGTGGTTGTTAACTCTGGTACGTTATGTACTTGCCAACCCTTAAAGCTTTTCGTCCATACTTCGCAGGGGCGGCAAATCGATAATTCAGTGATCGAGGGATCTTCTAAGAAACAATCAAGCGGTTGTAGAAGCTGAAAAACTGCTTGATCTTTCTGTATCGGGTTAACGTGTGACAAGACTGTAGACATCGCTGAAATCCAGATCACGAGCAACAAAAATATTTACTCGTTCGCCTTGGTTTTTGTAAAGTGTTGGTGTGATATTGATGGAATTTTGAAGAACATCGATTGCTATAGATTCAGCATTCTGAGCACCGTTATTTTGTGAGTTCTCTTTATTTTCTTTGCTGATTTTACTAACTTTTCCTTTTACCCATTCTCCTAAATCACCGATAATGCTTACCATAATTGCACTACCAAATCTCTCCCAAAAGTGTCTGTCAACCCAGCCACCAATACCCGCTTCACCCAAAGGACCTGTGCCAGGTGAGTCAAGATTGACAACAACACCAGAAGGCGTTTCGATGCGTAACCATTGCACAAACACGCGCGTTTGTCCTTGTTGTATGCCACTTTGGTAAAAACCAACGACTTTAGAACCACGGTCAAGCAAAACAACACGACCACTTGTGGAATAAATATCGCGTGTTAAATGACACGTCGTCATTCCGGGTTGTGATGTAATGATCTTTGTTTCTAACGTGCAATCTATTTGCGTTCCTTGCGTAATCAAAAAGTCACGGTTACGAAGTTGCACCGCATGTGATTGACCTAAACGCACAGGCTGAAGGTTATCAAATAATACGCCACTACCTCTATCATTATTCGATGCTTTATTATTTGTATCTGTAGATCCTTCGCTACCACCGCTGTTAAGGCTAGAACTGAGCATACGTTTGCGTGCTAATTCTTCAGAATCTTGGAGCATATGTGGAGGAATGGCTGTTTGAAGAAGCTTACTCAAGGCCGGTGGAATATCCAAGTTTGAATCTTCTATTTGTGTTGATTTTTCTGCTTCTTCTACAATCTTTGGCTCTTCTATAATCCGAGGGACATAGTTTGGTATAATTTGCTGTACTATTTGTTGTGGTTTTTCTTCCTCAACTTCCACGGTATTACGCATTTTAAAAGCTTTCCAAGTCAAGGCAATCGGTATCGTTACTATAACAATAAGTCCTACCACTAACAATGCACGGGTACCTGGAATTGTCGGACGACGTTCAGAACCTAGTTCCGACCCTCCATAAGTACCTTCAATATGTTTTTGCTCGACGTTGTCCAGTTTTGTACCTTTTCCCTCTCCTTCCTTATTGTCAAACATCATTTTCCTCCTTTATTGATACGATAAACCACCGAAGATACTGTCCCTGTTGTGTTTGGTACGCCATTGGGGTCATAGGCTTCATTAAAAACAGCTAGAGCGCGTTTACCAAGCCGTATGAGCCATTTAGGATTGACTTTATGGACGGCGATAATATCATTAGAACTGCCGATAACGGTGCGTGGTATTAAGCTTTCATTGCCTTCAGCATCTACGACATAAATCGATGGCATATCCATGTTAGCGGGAAATTTGAAGTAAGTAATACGCCCATTGTCCCAAGCATTTATCGGAGCAATGTCTTGGTGACCGCTCATGGTATAACTGAGATTATAGCCTTTGACACTTTGGTGAAAACCACGTTCAATCGCAAGGCGTCGGCTATTTTCTTCTGACTTTTCATCATTTGAATCGGGATAATGGAAAGCTAATTCATATGTTGATCCCGCACGGTCATTTCGAAATTGTAGTCGGAATTTGTAACTCCGTTTGTCAGTTACAACGATGAGATTGGTATTGGCAAGTTCTGCTTTTGGTTTAATAAAAATATGCCGCCCTTTATGAGCAAAGGCATAGGCTTCTGAATCGCCAAAGGCATGAGTGATATACTGTTCACCTTCTTCAAGAATAATATGTGTTGCTACACCAAGAACTGTTTCAATTTGAACCACATCGGCTTCGTTATATGTTATATAGCGAATGCGGTGATCATATTGTGAATTTGATGGACTTTTTAGCGCCTGCACAGGTACCGTATAAAGAGAAGAAAACGAAGACAATAGAACAACGAACGCAAGTTTTTTCATAACAATCAATTCCTTAATCATTTAACAGTATTTCTGGGTCAGAACGGTAACTTGTTATTTGAAAACCAAGGGGGTTAAGCAATCGATCAGATGATTTCATGGGTGCACCGACATAGGTGTAACCAATTGTTGCAATCTGGTGCTGTTTTGGTCCGGTAGCAGCACCGCTGCTGTCAAGTTGCTGAGTCGTAAAACGTACAGTTGCTTGACCGAGTCCATTAAGCTGGATTGATCGTACTTTAACTGTGATACGTGCTTTATTGGAAAGCACTTTGTCCCGTGCATTTTCTCCATCATAGATTTTATAATATTCTTGTTGAACAGATGCCGCACTTAAAAGTGCTGTTGTGTCATAGTTCAGTTGAATGGTATCGTAGTCGTAAGTTTCCCGGTTAAGCACATATTGGTTTAGCCAATATCTATCTACAACTTCACCATAGCTTTCTTCGTGTTCACGCATGATTGATATAACATCAACTGCACCCGTCGTATTATCAACGCGCAATACTAGGGGAGTTGGAGCTGGTTGAGAAAATCCAACAACTCCACATATCATACCGAATAAGCCAAAAAGACCAACAGTACTCGCTACACGCCATGCCGTTCTGCGCGACCTTATAAATTCATTGATAAGATCACGTTCTAAGCCACGGCTTTCTTCATAATAACTGCTAAGTTGTTCGGCTTTCACTGGTTTTGCTTGTTTTGTTTTCATCTGTCTCCTCGCTTGATTTCGGCAGGGATTGTTTTATTAATAGGCACACGGTTCCTATCATTGGGCTGTTTTAGCTTTGGTGCTAATGCACAAGCTGACAAAATATTTGCAATCAAAATTATAAGAATGATCGACTTCATTTTAATATGACTCTTTTTCATTGTTATATACATCATGATATTTATTATCATTATTATAACTTTGACACTAAAGTAAAGTGTATAGTTTACGATAATTGATCTTTTCTTAATTTCATTTTTTAATTTATGAAAATAACTCAATTTCAGTGCGAATACTTTTTACTTTTGGATTGGATATCCTCGTTATTTTGTCCTATGGATATTAGGGGGGGCTGTTACGGGAACCATTGTTTTTTATCTCCTCTAGTTTCTATGTCTCCATAGATGTCCAAATGTAATTCCTTTTGCGAGAG